>JAPLDB010000094.1:2752-34357 GCA_026391975.1 Bacteroidota bacterium
TTCGGGAAGAAGTCATTGACTGAACTGGAAGAACTGGTTCGTGCCAAAAACCTGACCTTCGGAATGAACATCGGAAAATATAAACTGGAAAGAAAAGAACCTAATATACAGTAACCAGAGAGAAGACGTTAAATTTGATTAATGAGAAGCAGCCTTTTAGTTAACGGAACCTCTCATCTCAATTCTAATATCTCAATTCTAAAATCTTATTACAATGCGACACGGTAAAAAATTTAATAAACTTGGAAGGCAGAAACCACATCGCGAGGCGATGTTGAGCAACATGGCTTCGTCCCTTATATTGCATAAGAGAATTAACACAACTGTTTCAAAGGCCAAGGCATTGCGCGTTTATGTAGAGCCGCTGATCACAAAGAGCAAATCAGACACCACGCATTCACGCCGTGTTGTATTCAGCTACCTTCGTGATAAAGATGCAGTAGCGGAATTGTTCCGTGATGTGGCACCTAAAATTGCTGATCGTCCGGGAGGTTATACCCGCATCATCAAAACCGGGCAGCGTCTTGGTGACCGTGCAGAAATGTGCATGATGGAGCTCGTTGACTTCAATGACATGATGCTTGGTGGAAAAGAGGCGAAGAAGGCTAAGACAACGCGCCGTGCAGGAAAGAAAAAACCGGTTGCGGGAAGCAAGGAAGCATCAGAGACTACAACTGAAGAGGGGACTTCAACAGAAGCAAAAGCAGCTGCACCAAAGAAGAAAGCTGCTCCTAAGAAGAAGACTGATAAAGGCGAAGAATAATATCTACGCTGTTCACAGCCATACAAAAGCCCTGTAGGATTTTTCTTACAGGGCTTTTATTTTATTAATGAGACTATGATTTCAGAAACAGCCAGAGGCGGTGCACTGAAATCATTAGTCGTTCCGATAGCTATCGGAATAATCCCGAGAGCGTAGCGAATCGGGATCTGGTTAATACCCCGCCCCGAAGTTTCGGGGCGGAATCTGATATTCATTTTGATACCTCGAAGCTCTCCTTCGGGGTCATTCATTATTTGATTGGGATTAATCCACCGACATTATTCAAGAACAGTGTTGATTTAAAGTTCGCAGACACATTTTAGACTGATAATACTCATCTAATAAGCATTAACCTGCGGGCTTTTTCCACAGCCTGGGTTCTCCGGCTTACTTCAAGTTTTTCGAACAATCTTGAGCAGTGCGTCTTGATAGTATTCGTTGAAATGAAAAGCTTTTCAGCAATTTCATTGTTGCTCAATCCATTCGCCATCAATTGAAGTACTTCCATTTCGCGTTTACTTAAACCCAGCCGGAAAATTTCAGCTTCATTCACCTGAAATGGCCGGGAGTCAGAAAATTGAACTTCTTTTTCTACATAGACGGTATGAACTTTTTGTCCTACCAGTTTCATCGCAAGCCATATTCCCAGTGAAGTAAATATGATAGCAATGGCTGCTGAATAAAGTTCAAATGCATGGTCGACAATAATGAAACGCATTTCCAGCCATTTCAGCAAAAAGAGGAGCAAGGCCATGCTCAGGCCATATGCAATTATGCTTTTATTTCTGTATATAAATTCCCTGATTATCATTTTTTGCAAGAATAAAGAACTCAATTTATTTGCAAAAGCAAACCTAATTAAAATTAAGAAAATAGTGATTCAGTGTTTATTTTTGTAGGATGAAAAATATACTGAGTTTCCTTTTACTCATATCCCTGAATTTTTCAGCAATCTCATTTCAGCAAGCCAAGTCCCCGGATAAGAATGAAATTAAAAAAGACGCAAAAGAAGTAGCCGGCGGAGCAAAGCAAATTTGGGATGGAGTAAAGTCTGGTGGCCGGACTGTTGGTCATAAATCTAAAAAAGTTGCCAAAACCATTGGATATGGGGCAAAGGATGTTACTGGAAATGTGAAGAAAGATGTGAAGAAATGAAGATTAATCAGATGAACATTTAAACTCATACCTGGCAATGAGAAATCTATTGAAAATGTGGAAAATCAACCTTACTAACATTCAACAAACTATATAACCAATTCATATCTTCGCCCTCCGAAATGAAATATAACTCAGGCAAACCTGCAATATTGCTGCTCCAGGACGGAACAATCTTTCATGGCAAAGCAGCCGGTTTCATTGGTACAACTACTGGTGAACTATGCTTCAATACCGGAATGACTGGATACCAGGAAATTTTTACTGACCCATCATATTTTGGACAGTTGCTCGTCGCGACGCATGTTCATATTGGAAATTATGGAATTCATGCCGAAGAGGTTGAAAGTGACGGCATCAAAATTTCCGGTTTTATCTGTCGTACATTTAATACAGAATATTCGCGCAAAGAAGCCACGCAATCAATTGAAGAATACTTCGTTCAGCAAAAGGTCGTTGCAATCAGTGATGTTGACACGCGTGCAATCGTCAGGCATATCAGAGCGAAAGGTGCAATGAATGCAATTATTTCCTCGGAAATTTCAGACCTTGATGAGTTGAAAAAGAAACTCGCAGAATGCCCTGCCATGGAGGGATTGGAGCTTTCTTCAAAAGTGAGTACCAGGCAACCATACTATTACGGTAACCCCGATTCAAAATACAAAGTTGCATTGATGGACTATGGTGTAAAAAGAAATATTATCAGAAACCTTGCGGCGCGCGATTGTTACGTACAGGTTTTTCCATCGAATGCAACGTTTGCTCAGGTTAAAAAATGGAATCCTGATGGCATACTGTTAAGCAATGGCCCAGGGGATCCTGCCACGATGCATGATGCTGTGAATGTAATCAGGGAATTTTTGAATCAGAACATACCGCTTTTTGGAATCTGTCTTGGTAATCAGTTACTCGCTGAGGCATGTGGAATTTCAACATATAAAATGCATCACGGCCACAGGGGGATAAACCATCCTGTTAAAAACCTGCTGACCGGAAAATGTGAAATAACTTCACAGAATCATGGCTTCGCAGTGAATGCTGATGAGATCAGAAAATCTGATAAGGTGGTGGTTACGCATATCAACCTGAATGACGATACCATCGAAGGTATCAGGGTGAAGGATAAGGTTGCGTTTAGTGTCCAATATCATCCTGAAGCAGCCCCCGGCCCCCATGATGCTTCCTACCTTTTTGACCAGTTTACAGAAAGCATGAGCAACGTCATGCAGCATGCCTGACACAGGGCATTTCAGGTCATTCACCCAAGCGGTAGCTTCGTTTAAAAAAAAATTGGGAATCTGCACGCAAATTGATTATTTTACTAACTTTGGGACAGTTGTGATTCGCTCAATTTTTTCGAATCGTCAGAATTGAAATAGTTATTATTGTTAAGACTATATTTTGATAATGAAAACATTAACCGCTTATTTAACCTTCGTTGCGCTATTCCTGTTTTTGTTTTTGGGAACTATCGCCAATGCTCAGATTGATATTCGTGCTGTAGGCTCTCAAAGAATAAATGATTTGAAGGCACAGGGAATGTTGTCAGGAAAAGAAAAATATTCCAACTCACAGGTGCAACCACAAAATACACGCATTGCTTTACCTGCTCCTCACCAGGCATCAGCCCTTTGCGATTGCTGGATTCCACGTGACGGATCGTGGCAAACCGGTCAGTTTGATTATCAGGGAGGAAGCGGTGGCCCGGGCGTGGCACCGGATTACAGGAATGATGACTGGTCTACCAATTCTATCGCAATTCCGTTCAACTTTTGTTTTTACGGCCAGACGGTCAATTCAATATACCTGAATAACAACGGGAATATTTCTATTGGTGCGACATACTCAACTTTTACGGCTCTGTCATTTCCAAGTAACCAGTATGTGATGATCGCTCCTTTTTGGGCAGACTTAGATACGCGGGGTGGATTGAGTGGTCTTGTCTATTATAAAGTGACACCAACTTACGCCATTTTTCAATGGGAGAATGTAGGTTACTATGGAATTCATGATGACAAGCTAAATACTTTTCAGTTGATTATCACTGACGGCGCTGATCCTATCATTCCTCCCGGTGACAATGTTTCATTTTGTTATAAAGACATGCAATGGACAACAGGTGATGCATCCAGCGGAGTTGGCGGCTTTGGCGGTACACCTGCAACTGTTGGTATCAACCAGGGAAATGGAACAGATTATATACAGGTCGGCTTATACGATCAGGCCGGAGCTGCGTGGGATGGACCATACGGCGCCAATGACGGAATTGATGCACTCGATAATCAATCCTATTTTTTCAATGCATGTTTCAGCAACTCCAATATTCCGCCGATCGTCCGCTCAACTGTAGTATGCGATACCTTGCGTATTTGTGTAGGTGATACGATCATTATCGATGCAGATTATCTGTCACCGGAAGTTGGTCAGATAACCACAGCTGCCGTGAACACAAACGGAGTAAATGGCGTGACGGTACTTCAGCAAACAACCGGGAATACGGCTCACATTCAGGTAGAAATTATTGCCGATGCTACGAACCTTGGATACAATACAATTTATCTGATCGGCACAGATAACGGAGTTCCTGCACAATCAACAAGTACACCAGTTGTTTTTAATGTACAGCCTTCACCAACGGTAGCCGCAACGTTTACACCTCCTTCACCTATTACTCCCGGCACTGCAGTTACATTTAGCAATACAAGCACAGGTTTATTCAGCAACTGGAACTTCGGCGATGGAACTACTTCAACTACAAGAAATCCAGTCCATACTTTTAATACTCAGGGGACATATTATGTGACGCTTGTTTCTATGAATCCCAATGGATGCACTGATACACTTGTAATGCAGATTGACGTTATCAGTTGCGTATTGGTAAATGTGATTACTTCAGCAACTGCATGTGCCGGTGATCCAATTTCATTTACCTACCAGGGAAATGCAAGTGGTGCAGCTACGTATAACTGGAACTTCGGTACAGGAACTGTGATTTCAGGATCCAATGCCGGCCCAATTAATGTTGTATGGAATACAGCCGGAAATTACAATGTTTCTCTCACGGTCAGTGACAACGGATGTACATCCACACCTCTGAATACACCGGTAACCATAAACGCCAACCCGATAGCATCCTTTTCATCTGCTGCAGGCATTTGCGAAGGAGATACTACAGGTTTAACTTTTAACGGAACTTCGATTGCCGGCGCAACATACAACTGGTACTTTGAGAATGGCAGCGTTGTTTCCGGAACAGGGCAGGGGCCGGTAAATGTTTCATGGGCTGCTGCAGGAAATGATTCCATAGGACTCATTGTCACTCAAAATGGTTGTATTGATACGGCATCAAACTTTATTCTTGTCAGCCCGACACCTTCTTCAACATTCACTGTACCTGCATCGGTATGCGAAGGAGGAACGCTCAATGTTAATTATACCGGAACTGCGGGCGCCGGAGCGACCTATACCTGGAACTTTGGAACAGGAACTGTTGATTCCGGAACAGGGCAGGGGCCATATTCAATTTCATGGCCTACCTCAGGCGCTACATCAGTCAGTTTAACAGTCACAGAAAACGGATGTGTTTCTCCGCCAACCAATATTCCTGTTACGATTAATACTGCGCCTGTTGCATCAATTACCGGAACACCTGGACTCTGTGTAGGCGCACAAAACATCATTACATTCAACGGGACTGCAAGCGGAACTGCAACTTACAACTGGAACTTCGGAAGTGCCACTGTGATCTCAGGTTCAGGTGCCGGTCCATATACATTAAGCTGGCCGGCTGCGATCAATGATAATATCACTCTTACAGTGGATGACAATGGTTGCACAGACAATACTTCCTTCGCAGTTAATGTAACTGCAATTCCAAATTCTCCATTCATACTTCCTGCAAGTGTTTGTGCGGGAAATGATGTGAACATTTCTTATACAGGAACAGCATCTTCTTCTGCAACTTATAACTGGAATTTCGCAGGCGGTGTTGTTGTGTCGGGATCAGGACAAGGTCCATATGTAATAAACTGGAATGCACCGGGAAATCCACAGGTGAGTTTAACTGTCACTGAGAATGGATGCACCTCTCCTCTTACAAATAATTCAATTGCTATCACAGCAGGTCCGGTTGCGTCATTTACGGCGACACCAACCTTGTGTGAAGGGGATCAGAATACAGTGAACTTCACCGGCAGCGCGGCCGGAACTGCTATCTGGAACTGGAATTTCGGGACTGCCAATGTTGTTGCCGGTAGTGGCAGCGGACCATATACTTTGGATTATCCTGCACCTGGAAACTACAATATCAATCTCATCATCTCTGACAATGGTTGTGCTGACACAGCAGCATTCGCTGTAACAGTAAATCCGATCCCGTCATCTACCTTCATACTTCCGCCGTCTGTTTGTGATGGCGTACCGGTTACAATTAATTATACAGGTACAGGTTCCGGAAGTGCAAATTATGCCTGGACTTTTGGTGGAGGAACAGTTTTGTCCGGAACTGGTGCGGGTCCTTATTCTGTTTCGTGGTCGGCGGCCGGAAATCCGAACGTAACACTAACGGTTTCAGAGAACGGATGTACATCTCCTGTGACAGTAAATGCCATTGCCATCAATGCGCATCCTGTTGCATCATTCACCGGAATTCCCGCATTGTGTACCGGCGAACAGAACACAATAACATTTAACGGAACAGCATCAGGAACTGCAACTTTTACGTGGAATTTCGGAAGCGCTACCGTCGTTTCCGGCAGCAATGAAGGTCCTTATGTTCTTGAGTGGGCAAATGCAGGAAATGAAATCATTCACCTAACAGTGGCTGAAAACGGATGCAGCGATACATCTTCTTTTGCTGTTCAGATAAATCCAATGCCTACCTCAACATTTACACTGCAACCATCTGTTTGCGTGGGCAATGAAGTAACAATCAATTTCACAGGTGTTGCAACCGGAAATGCAAACTACAACTGGAATTTTGCAGGTGCTGTTGTGCAGTCCGGCTCGGGACAAGGACCATATGTTTTGGTATGGAATAATCCCGGCAATCCTAACGTCACGCTTGTTGTTTCCCAGAGTGGTTGTGTCTCACCTGTAACGATGAATCCTATTCTTGTGGCTCCTTACCCGGCAGCCATTGCAGGGACTGATGCAGAAGTATGTTCCGGTACCGGTGTTCAGGTAGGTCTCAATCCGGAAACAGATGTAACATACCAGTGGTCACCTGTAAATGACATTGTTGATCCTTCGTCAAGTCTAACAACTGTTGCGACCAATAATTCCACCATCATCACGCAAACGACAATTTATACTTTAACGGCCACTAACACTGCAGGATGTGTTTCAACAGATGCAGTAGAAATAATCGTAAACCCTATTCCTGTTGTTGCATTCACTTCCGGCGCACAGTGTTTTGAAGGGAATTCATTCCAGTTCAATGCTGGCGGTAACCTGATACCAGGAGCTACCTACGCATGGAGTTTCGGAAATGGGGTAACAAGTAATGACCAGAATCCTGCTCCCGTAAATTATCCGGCTCCAGGATCTTACCCGGTAACACTCAATGCTGTTTATAACGGTTGTGATGCAATTCCTTATGCCGATTCAGCTCTCGTTTATATCAGCCCGGTTGCTGATTTCACTCCGCTTGTGATCGAAGGATGTGAACCATTGCAAGTGCCTACATTAAATCTGAGTACCGGCGACAATAACAGCTATAGCTGGCAGTTCTCCGATATTTCAGAATCCGGCGACGAAAATCCTGTGCATATCTTCGAACATGCAGGAACTTATTCTATTACGTTGCAGGCTACAACGCAATTCGGATGCGCTGATCAGATTACATATCCGAATATTATTACTGTTTATCCGACACCTGTTGCGAACTTCTCACCTCAGCCGCCTGTAACAACTATCTGGGAGCCATGGATTCGTTTTGAAAACTTCACTACCCATGGCGATGTTTATGCATGGACATTTGGAGATAGCTCAACTTCTGAGATATTCAGACCAAGCCATGAATACAAAGACACCGGTACTTATGAAATTGTGCTTTATGTTGCTACTTATCATGGTTGTGTAGATACCATTCGCGGAATAGTCCGAATTGAATATGGATTCACTTTCTACATTCCGAATTCATTTACACCTGACAACAATGGTGTGAACGATTACTTCCAGGGATATGGCACTTCCATAAAGGCTTATGAAATGAAGATCTTTGACCGTTGGGGAACTGCCATCTTCACTACTGAGAGTTATGATGCACCATGGGATGGAAAAACCGGCGGAACCCATGTGCAAAGCGATGTCTATGTCTATAAGATCAAGGTTACAGACCTGTATGATAAGGTACACAATTATGTTGGAAGGGTATCTGTAATACGTTGATGGTTCTTCGCCCGATAACTTTCAGAGGCAGGCATCTCATTTCTATTTACTTCTTATCAATTTCCTGATCCGGGAATTATCAGTCACTTTAATTTTGCCTGTCTACAAATATTTTATTGCTGTCATTCCCGGGCCGGACCTTACTAACCGGATCACTGCTTTACGCAAGACATTTCTTCCAGAAGTAAATATCAAGGATGATCATAAAAAATTCCCGCACATCACCCTGCAACATACTTTCAGTAGGTCAGAAATAATAGAAAAGGACCTTGGGAGTTATTTAAAGGAACTAGCGCGAACTTTAAAGCCATTCCCTGTGAAACTTTCAGGCATCGGTCATTTCGATGGCCGGATTATTTATATTAAGGTTGATCAAAGTGAAACGCTGAGCGGTTTGTATCAGGGAGTGAAAAGCATTTTGGTAAGCAAATTGCAGTTTTCAACCAAAGAAGTGTCAGCTGATTTCAAGCCACATATCACACTCGAGAAAAAAATTGCAGGTGAAGATTTTAATATGCACTGGAAAAACATAAAAGATGTTGAGGTGAATGAAAAATTTATTGCAGATTCATTTTCTCTGCTGCGACACAACGGAGTAAAGTGGGTCGTAATTGAAAACTACCTTTTGGCTTAACTCAGATTACCGTTGCTGAATTGTCAGGCAACAACTCTGTGGCAGAAAATTTTTCAATATTGTTCAACCGTTCCATCCTTGTAACATCCAGACTAAAGAATCCGAATTCTTCCACTACTTTTCCTGTGATATGGTAACAGCCCTTGCCTCTGAATGGAAATTCTTTCAGCACATTCGGGAAGTGTGTAGTGTCAATCCAGTTTCCTGTCCTGTCGAGAAAGGTACCGAAGCTCATTTCTTCTTTGTGCTTAGTGCTTGTCCTTTTTCGTGTTACCATGTAACCGGTGATCGAAACAATTTTGCCGGGATGCTTTATAAAATCCTGTGCTGCTTCAAGCGAGATTTTTCCATTGTGAACGGAAGCTGCTGTGCCGGGTGTATTCAGGATGTTGTTCCCCGAATTCTCAAGGATGAGATCAAAAGGGGAGGAGAGCGAAAACCCTAAAATTTCAATTTCATCCCAGGCATCATCGATCTTATTCTGCATTAATTCAGGCAATTGAAATTTTTTCAGCGGAACAGGAAACAGGTCATTTCTTACTTCTGTTTTTTTTCTTGTCCCGATGAGCATGTGGATATCCCAAAGCAATTGTTGTTTCATTCTTCCTGTGAATCTGAATGCGCCTGTGCGGATGAGGATCCTGATCTGCTCAAGTGAAATATCTACACGGGTTGCAAAATCTTCAAGTGAGATAAATATGCTGTTGTGCGACCGCTCTGCCAGTATTTTTTCTGATGTGGCTGATTCCAGTTCGGCGATCAGGCAGAGCCCGAGGTAAATGTCTTTGCCGTAAATGCATGTAAGGTATTCGCTTTTATTGATGTCAGGAAGATGAATGGTTGCACCGCACATCTTTGCTTCATGCACATAATATTCAACGCCGTAGAACCCTCCGCCATTGTTGATCACTGCCACCATGTACTCCAGCGGGAAATACGTTTTTAAAAACATGCATTGGTAGCTCTCGACTGCATAGGAAGCACTGTGACCTTTACTGAAGGCATAGCCTGCAAAACTTTCAATTTGCCTCCAGACTTCTTTCGTTACTTCATCTGCATACCCTTCGGCTTTACAGTTGTCAAAGAATTTTTTTTCCACCTTTTGAAACTCTTCACGCCCGCGGTATTTGCCACTCATGCCCCTGCGCAGCATGTCCGCTTCTCCGAGTGTAAGCTTCGCAAAAAAGTGTGCGACCTTGATCACGTCTTCCTGGTATACCATTACGCCATACGTCTCACTCATCAGTTCCCCCATCTTCGGATGTACATATTTTCTTCTGGAAGGATCATGAAACCGTTTGATGTATTCCTGCATCATTCCGCTTTGTGCCACGCCGGGACGGATGATGGAGCTTGCTGCTACCAGATCCAGGTATGTTTTGGCTTTCAGTTTTGTGAGCAGCATGCGCATGGCCGGACTTTCCACGTAAAAGCATCCGATCAGGTTTGCATGTTCCAGGTTTTTTCTCACACCGGCATCTTCTTTAAACCGCTGTACATCGTGGATATCAACTTCAATGTTTTGATTCGATTTTATCAGTGTCACAGCGTCTTTCATCTTGCCAAGGCCACGCTGACTCAGGATATCAAATTTGTAAAGACCTACGTCTTCCGCTTCAAGCATGCTGAATTGTGTGAGTGGAAATCCTTTGGGTGGAAAACTTAATGCAGTGTAGTACGTGGTTTCTTTTTCTGAGATGAGTATGCCGCCTGCATGGATGCTCAGGTGATTCGGCATGTCTATGAGACGTTTGCCATAAGAATAGATGGCTTTTGTAATCTTGTCGCTACCCTTTTCAATGCGTTCTTCAATCGTATCTATCTCGGCTTTTGGCAAGCCAAAGACTTTTCCCAGTTCCCGGATGGCAGCATTCCATTGAAAGGTGCTGTAAGTGGCAAGCTGCGATACGTGTGTGTGTCCGTGCTTTTTGAATATGTAATCAATCACATCATCCCTGTCTGCCCAGCTGAAGTCCAGGTCAAAATCCGGCGGACTTGTACGGAAGGCATTCATGAACCTTTCGAAATAAAGGTCCAGGTCAATCGGGTCTACGTCCGTAATGCGCAACAGGTAAGCCACCATGCTGTTGGCACCACTGCCGCGACCTACGTAATAATAATTTTTGTGCTGTGCGTAGTGCACAATGTCGTGGTTGATGAGAAAGTAGGATGCAAAGCCCTGTTCCGTAATTGTCTTTATTTCTTTTTCGTACCGTTCTGTGATTGCCGCGGTGGCAGTGGGGTAGCGGTAGCGCAGGTTTTCGTCGCAAAGTTTTTTCAACAAAAGTTCATCCTCGTAAAAATTTCCCGTAAAAGTTTTTTTGTTTTTACTTTTCCCGAATTCAAAATCGATAGAACATTTTCCGAGTAGTCTTACCGTGTTTTCGATCAGGTAAGGATAATTGCCGAAAAGTTTTATCAGTTCGTACTTATGGACCAGCAGATCGGCCTGGGATGCAAGGTCATCCGGTGTAAGTTTCGTGAGCAGCGTATTGTTGCCAATGGCACGCAGCAGGCGGTGTGTATTAAAATCTGATTTATCGCGAAAGGTAGCAGTGGCAAGCATTAGTACTTTTTCTTTCTCCTCTTTCCATTCACTGAAGGCAAGGCGGTTCAACTCCTGCGGCCTGATGCCGATATATTCATTCGCTTTCAGCAAACGCTTTTTCATACTGAAAGGATAGACGATAAAGCTGTTAAAGAGAATCGGGGCTGAAACGGGAATGGGTTTCTTCTCATGCAGGTGGTGGCTCAAAAAATCATTCAGTTCACGGAAGCCCTCATTGTTGATGGCAATGCCGGTAAACTGCTGAGTCGTCTCATTTCTGAAATCAATACCCGCTACAGGCCTGATGCCGTATTTGGGCGCAAGCCGTACAAAATCCAAAATCCCTGAAGTGTTGTTGATGTCAGTCAGCGCCATTTGCTCAATACCGCATAGTTGTGCAGCGCTAAGCAGTTGTTCATGGCTCATGGTGCCATATTTAAACGAGAAGTAGCTGTGGCAATTGAGGTACATGATTGACTATTATACAGTCATTATTAATAACCCTAATATAGTCAATCCTCCGGGTGGTTTCATGCACTTTCCATAATTCGCCTGTTTACGGGTTTAAATGCTTCATTCAGAATCAGAAAAGATTTGGGTGGTTGGCGTCTGAACTAAAATTTACTTTGAATGTTCAATCTGAGTGAAACTAATTGCAGCTAATATCTCATGAAACCCAAAAATATAAGGAGTTATTGTGCCGCTTGCTATTGATCGGATTTGGCCCCCTCAATAGAAAACTCAACCAGGCAGCCCGGTGTATTTCAGGTACATTGTGAATTGGCTTTATTGTAACTATTTAGTTAGTAACTATTTAGTTAGTGACTATTTGGTTAGTAACTATTCAGTTATAAATTCATATATTTGTAAAAAAAACGGAAAATGGACAAGCCTTTTGTATATGGCAAGCTGGCCATGATTAATTACTTCACCAACAGGACTGCCGAAATCAAATCACTGGCAGGAAATTTTTTGTCAGGAATCAATACGATCCTGATTTCCCCGAGACGCTGGGGCAAATCTTCACTGGTTTTGCATACTGCATTATCCGTTCAGCGGAAGCACAAAGACATTCGATTCTGCTTTATTGACCTGTTTAATGTGCGGACTGAAGAAGAGTTTTACGAGGCCTATGCCAAAGAACTGATTAAAGCGAGTGCCACCAAATGGGATGAACGCATAGCAGGGGTAAAGCAGTTTTTTAAAACGCTGATTCCCCAGCTTACCGTACCGATTGATCCGCAGCATGATTTATCGCTGGGCTTTGAATGGAAACAGCTTAAAAAAAATCCTGATGAAGTAATTGACCTGGCAGAAAATATATGCCGTATTAAGAAAATCAAGCTGGTTGTATGTATTGATGAATTCCAGAACATTTCCAATTTTGACTCTCCCCTGGATTTTCAGAAAAAACTTCGTGCACACTGGCAGAAGCACAGCCGGGCTACCTATTGTATTTATGGCAGCAAACGCCAAATGATGGCCACAATCTTTGAAAACCCGTCCATGCCTTTTTATAAATTCGGAGATGTTATATTTCTGGAGAAAATAAAAACAGTTCAGTGGGTTTCCTATATCGTCAAGCGGTTTAAGGCCACGGGCAAATCTATCAGCGAAGAGCTTGCGGAAAAAATTGCAACTTTGATGGATAACCATTCCTATTTTGTCCAGCAACTTGCTCATGAAACATGGCTTGCCGCCGGGAAGAAGTGCAAGCCGGCTGATGTTGACGAAGCGGTAGATAATCTGCTCAACAAGCTTTCCATGCTCTACCAGCGCGAGACTGACCAGCTCTCCAACACCCAGTTGAATTTTTTAAAAGCACTGAGCAATGAAGAAACCCGTTTCAGCACTGCTGATGTATTGCTTCGCTACCGTCTGGGCAGTTCTGCAAACGTGGCAAAAATAAAATCAGCACTTGAGCAGAAGGAGATCATTGATACGATGGAATCCACTATTCAGTTCTCAGACCCTATGTATAAAACCTGGTTTAAGAAATTTGTCACCGGTAATTACGCGCGTTGAAATTTCCGTTCTTGCTTGATTTCAAAGAACAGTTTTTAGCTTTGACTTTTCCCGATAGGAAAGCTTTACTAAGTCTTTATTCCGCGCTTCACGGGTGAGTTATTCAATCCATTGAACGGATTAAACCCTCGCAATGAAAAACTCAACGCAGCAGCCCGGTGTATTTTATCTTCTCCAAAACGGAAACGCATTTTATCCATGGCCTGGTACAGGCTGATCATTTCTGCATTGTCTTCAAACATGTTGATCTGGTGCCCGCCACCAACCAGATGCGTGTATTTCACTCCGATAAGCCTTATCAGCATTCTGCGGTTGTAAAGTTTCTCGAATAATTCTTTTACCCTTGCAATGATGGTATGATCACAGCCTGTATAAGGAATGCGGCATTGCATGGTATGTGTATCAAAATTTGAATAGCGGATTTTCACTGCTACGCAGGAGGTCATTTTATTTTCACTCCGCATCCTGAAGCAAAGTTTTTCAGTCATGGCAATGAGAATATTTTTGAGCATCTGAACATCGATTGTATCCTGCTCGAATGTTTCTTCCGTGCTCATGCTTTTTTGTTCACTGTATGCTTCTACAGGAGAGTTGTCGATGCCATTCGATTTTTTCCAGATCGTAATTCCATTTTCACCGAGCACATTTCCCATGAGTTCCATGGGCATATCCTGCACTGTTTTCACCAGTTCCACGCCCATGCTCCGCAACAGGTGATAGGTCTTTTCTCCAACCATCGGAATCTTCTTAATTGAAAGCGGGGCAAGGAAGTTTTTCTCCTCCCCAAAGTCAACCTGCATCTGGTTATTCGGTTTTACTTCATCAGTGGCTACCTTGCTCACGGTTTTGTTCGCACTCATGCCGAAGGAAATCGGCAGCCCTGTTTCGGAAATGATTTTTTTGCGCACTTCAGTTGCATACTTGTAAGAGCCGAAAAAGCGGTCCATGCCTGTGAGGTCCATGTAAAATTCATCAATGGAACTGCGCTCGTATAGAGGCATTTTTTCTTTGATGATCTCTGTTACTTCATCGCTCTTTTTGCTGTATGCATCATAATCGCCGCGGATGATAATGGCTTCAGGACATAAGCGTTTGGCCATCTTGATCGGCATGGCGCTGTGTACGCCAAACTTCCTGGTCTCATAACTGCAGGCCGCCACCACGCCGCGTTCTCCGCCGCCTACGATCACGGGCTTTCCTTCCAGTTTGGGGTTCAGTAAACGCGAGACCGAAACGAAGAAGCAGTCAAGGTCCATGTGCACGACTGTTCTGTTGGTGCTTTCATTCATAACGGATTGATCTTTTATGGTTCAGAATAAATTTAATTGTTGTCCTTCTTTCGCAGGACGTTTGAATAAAGTTGAATCATATTCAGGCATGCTTCTTCCGCTAATATATTTTTTCTTTGCCATTTTAAACAACTGGTTGATGCTTTCAGCAATTTTTCCTTCGCCCCTCATGCGCGTTCCGAAGCGAGAATCATTTACCTGTCCGCCATGACATTCTTTGATCTGGTTCCAGATTTTTTCCGCTCCGTCAGGGATATTTTTATTCAGCCAGTCACGAAAAATCGTTTTCACCTCTCCGTTCAGCCTGATGATGCTATAACCAACGGCCAATGCACCATGTTCAGCAATTGCTTCTATGATGCGGGGGATCTCTTCACTCGTTAGTCCGGGGATCACCGGTGCAATCATGACACCTGCAGGAATATTGTTTTTAGAAAGTTCTTTCAGGACATGCAGCCTGTTCTTATAGGTTGCAGTGCGGGGTTCAAGCAACAAGCGCAATTCATCTTTCAGTGAAGTAATAGAGACCATTACATGCACGAGGCGTTGCGATGCAAGTTCTTTGAGTAGGTCAAGGTCGCGGAGGATCAGGCTGTTCTTTGTAATAATGCCTACAGGATTTTTGTATTCCAGGCAGACTTCCAGCATGCTGCGCGTTATTCTGTACCTGCGTTCCAGCGGCTGGTAGCAATCGGTATTCCCGGAAAACATCACAGGTTCGGGTACGTAGTTTTTATTCTCAAAATGCTTTTTCAAGAGCGCAGGGGCAGTGGGTTTTACAATGATATTCCGTTCGAAATCAAGTCCTGCGCTGAATCCATAATAGTTGTGCGTATTGCGGGCATAGCAGTAAATGCAGCCATGTTCACAGCCCTGGTATGGGTTTGCGCTGTTCATGTTGTTGAGGTCAGGGCTGGTGATCTTATTTACGATCTTCCTCGGTTGCTCCATGAATACCTTGGTCCGTTCATCCGTTACCAGCGGTTCATCCAGGCCTTCGATATGTTCGGCAACCACTTCCTGTTTCAGGAAACGGTTGGCGGGCTGTATCTGTGCTCCGCGCCCTTTCAGGTAGTTTGTTTTCAAATCATCACGATCAGCCATTGTTCAGAATATTTTTAATTTTTCTTGCACCGGTAAAATATTTCTCTTTACCTTTGACTGAATTAGAGTCATTCAAGATGGCCTTAATGTAGACAAATTATAAAACGAGAAAATATTATTTAAAAATAATCCATCGGGGCTGAAGCCCGGCGAGCATGTGATCTTATAACCCCGCCATTAATGGCGGGGTTATAAGAAGAAATCGTGATAGGCTTTAGCCGCATACTCACATGCTAGTCTGTAATTCCGAACGGTCCCGTCCCGATGTGTCGGGAGCTATCGGGGCTATATGGATCGGGACTATCACGAGAGGAATCTCCTTAATTGAAACTGAGTCATTAACGGCTTCCAATATAAAATATCATCAAAAAAACAATCCACTATGAATCTCTCCACCAACCTCCGTTTCCTGCGAAACCGCAGACACCGCACCCAGGATGTAGTAGCTACCGATCTTGGGGTTACACGATCTACTTTAAATAATTATGAAAGCGGCGTAGTTGTAAATCCCACGCTTGACCTGCTTGTAAAATTCTCGAAGTACTTCAGGGTTTCGATTGATACACTGATAAAAGTTGACTTAACTAAATTGGGAGAGAGTCAACTTTCAGAACTTGAAAAAGGAAATGATGTTTACATTACAGGATCGCGGTTGCGCGTGCTTGCCACAACCATCGACAGCAGCAACAAGGAGAATGTTGAGATGGTAAGTCACAAGGCACGGGCAGGCTACCGCAGCGGTTATGCAGATCCTGACTACATTAAAAAACTTCCCACTTTCCAGTTGCCTATTCTTTTGAATGACCGCAAGTACCGCATGTTCCAGATCAGCGGAGAGTCCATGAATCCAATTCCTGATAAGAGTTGGGTAATCGCAGAGTACCTTGAAAACTGGTTCGACATCAAAGACGGACAGGCATACATCATCCTCACCGTGGATGACGGAATTGTTTTCAAACTGGTGAACAACAACCTCCGCAAGAAAAAATCAATGGAACTGGTCTCCCTCAATGAAGAATACAATGCATACGAAGTGCATGCAAATGAGGTGAAGGAAGTCTGGAAGTTCTGTAATTATATTTCTGCTGAAATACCTGATTCATCATTTCAGAAGCATGCAATGTTTTCCAGAATTGAAAAGGTGGAAAAAGAGATCGGTGAGCTGAAGAGTGTTTTTAAATAGATCCGGAAATTAGTATTGTATCTAATTTAATGCAGTATTTTATATACCAACTCCTTTAAAAGTGAGCCTTCGCTCATGGTTGGCGAATTCACCCCTTTTGATTTCAGATCGTATTCACGAAGAAGGGAAATCACGCTTACAACTTTTTCTTCAGAGTACGACTTTGCTGCGGCTTCATAATCACCAACGAAGTACGGATTCACGCCCAAAGCCCCTGCAACTTCATTGCGCCCTTTATTGGGAAGATGATGATATGCCAGGATCTTTAAAAAGTAGGAGTGGAGTTGGGGAATGGTAAGCTGAAGTGGGTTGCTTTTCTGATTCGCCCCGAAGTAATTAATGATCTGGTTTGCCTTTAAAACATTTCTCCTTCCAAGTGCGCCATGCAATTCGAAGATGTTGAATTCCTTGCTGATGCCAATGTTGTTTTCCACAAGCGGAAGATCAATTTCTGCGCCCGGTGTAACATTGAGAAAAAGTTTTTCCAGCTCATTTGAAATCTTGGAGAGATCTGTTCCCAGGTATTCTGCCATCAATGCAGCAGCCCTTGAATTGATGCGGTGTCCACGTTTGCTGACAACATCAATAATCCATTCAGGAATATTATCATCGTAGAGTTTCTTCGATTCAAAAACAAGTGCATGTTTGTCCAGTTCTTTTCCGGTCTTGGTACGCTTGTCAAGTTTTTTGTATTTGTAACAAAAAACCAGGATGGTTGACTTTTGAGGATGAAGAACATAATCGAGCAGAAAATTCTTTTCTTCCTTGCTTTCCTTGCTGATCAGGTTCCGCATTTCCTGAGCTTCCTTTATGATCAACACCTGATGACTACTCATCATCGGGTATCTTTTTGCATAACTGATCAGGGTTGGGACATCGACTTCTTTTCCGTAAAGGACAGTCTGATTGAATTCTTTTTCGCTATCACTTAATACATTCTTCTCGATATAATCAGAGATCAGATCAATGTAATACGGTTCATCTCCGCATAAAAAATATACTGGGTGAAATATCCCTTTCTTTAAATCCTGTATGATTTTATCAAAAGTCATTGCGCAGCAAAGGTAGCTGAGTAAGGGGGAGATGGATTAAAATGGCGAACCAATTTTTTCAACAAAATTATGCCTATTTCAATAGATTTTCATGAGAAAGCCCCGTATTGCACGACCTTAACCTTCAAACCTCAAATGCTTCACCGTTAATCCGTGATTAATCAACTCATTCAATGAATCAATTCCGATGCGCAAATGTTGGTCAACGAATTTCTCAGTGATCACTTTGTCACTTTTTTCTGTCTTAACGCCTGAACTCAGCATAGGCTGGTCACTTACCAGAAGCAATGCGCCGGATGGAATTTTGTTTGCAAAGCCCGAAATAAAAATGGAAGCTGTCTCCATGTCAATGGCCATGCAGCGCGTTTTCTGAAGGTATGCTTTAAATTCCATGTCATGTTCCCATACCCTGCGGTTGGTTGTATAAACTGTTCCTGTCCAGTAGTCTTTTTCGTGGTTACGGATGGTAGTACTTACGGCTTTCTGCAGATTGAATGCCGGCAGTGCAGGGATCTCAGGTGGGAGGTAATCATTGCTGGTTCCTTCTCCGCGAATGGCTGCAATGGGAAGTATGAGGTCGCCCAACTTATTTTTCTTTTTTAATCCGCCGCACTTACCAAGAAAAAGTGCTGCCTTGGGTTGAATGGCACTCAGTAAATCCATTATCAATGCAGCATTGGGACTGCCGATCCCGAAGTTGATGATGGTGATCCCTTTGTAAGTAGCATTGGGCATTGGTTTGTCGGTTCCGTTAACCTCCACACCATTCCACTCTGCGAATAGCTTTACATAATGATTGAAGTTTGTCAGCAGGATGTATTTGCCGAAATTTTTTAATGGCGTACCTGTGTACCGTGGAAGCCAGTTATCGACAATTTGTTTCTTGGTATTCATGGTTTGGTTGATTGGGTAAATGGTTGATTAGTTAACTGGATGGCAGGTAAGTAAACGGAAATACATTTTTCAAAAGCCGATTAAGGTAACCACAGACCCAGCCGGACAAAGTTCTAAAATATTTGACATCATCCGAAGGAAATATATAATGCTGACGCCAGAGGAATGGGTTCGACAACACTTGTTGCATTTCCTGGTAACAGAGAAGAAATTTCCCAAAAGTTTAATCGCGGTGGAGAAGAGTGTGAAAGTAAACGGCCTCCCGAGAAGGACGGACGTGCTGGTATATAATAAGGCAATGGGAAAAATATTGCTTGCCGAATGCAAGGCGCCATCTGTAAAGATCACTCAAAAAGTTTTTGATCAGGCAGCGCGTTACAACCTCTCTCTTGATGTTAAGTACTTTATTCTCACTAACGGATTAAGTACAATTTGCTGCACCATGGATCATATAAAGCAGCAGTACAATTTTTTGAAAGAAGTTCCGGGCTTTTCAGAATTTTGATAAAATGAAATTCTAAAGTATGAATGGCATTTAGTTAGCACGATTTACCATCCTCACATCCTCACATCCTCACATTTTCACATCTTCACATCCTCCAATCGCGCTTCACTTCTTCACCTGTATTTCCTTTACGATATTTCCTTTGTCATAAATCACTTTTTTTACCAGCACAGAATCATCTGCAAATTCAAGCCATTCGCCCTGTTCATTGTTTTTATCATAAAGCCCTACGCGCTGCACCCTGCCTTTTTCATTATACTCTCTGGTCTCTCCCTGTAGCATTCCGTTTGCATAAGTGTATTCGAGTGATACAACGCCTTTGGCATTAAACCATCGTGTAAGGCCGTCTCGCTGCCCGTTCTTCCAGAAACCTTCCTCTTGTGGTTTGCCATCTTCATAAAATGTTTTTTTACTTCCGTTCAGAATGCCTTCAGTATAAGTCTCAACCGTCTTCACCCGGCCCATGTTATTCATTGTTGTCCGTGTTCCGTTTAACTTATTGTCCTTCAATGTTTCATCCGTCAGTACCATTCCATTTGTGCCGAATAGAATATTGGCTCCGTTGATTATTCCGCTTTTATATTCGCTGACCTGTGAAAGCATGCCATTTCCGTTTGCATAAGTGCGCCACATTCCTTCACGCTTTCCGTTCTGTAAAGTGCCCTGGGATGTAATATTGCCTTTGTAATTATATATTGCTATATATTCTCTGCCAGGGTCATTTGAATCTCTGGTCCGAAGGGTGTCGTCATAGTGATATGTTATCTTCTGGGCAATAGCCTGTACAGTAAACATTGTCAGGATGAGGGCTATGATATTTTTCATTTGATTTTATTTGTGTTGCAAAAATAAATTTTTGCAGTTTTGTTCTCGATTTTAAAATAGGATCTTCATCAAATTTTAACCGCGTGAAAGTAACAATTAGAAATGCATCCGGGAAGGAAGCTGAAACTGTAGCAGACATTGGAAGGACGACTTTTTATGAAACATGGAAATCTGTCAATACAGAAGAAGACCTGCAGTTATACATGACGAAGTCATTTGACCTTGAAAAAATAACAAAGGAAATTGAAGACGAAAAAGTCAATACTTTCTTGCTTGCTTTTGCAAATGACGAGTTGGCCGGCTATGTTAAACTCCGCAACGACAGAAGCCATAACCAGCTTAAAGGAACTAAGTCTCTCGAAATGGAGCGCATTTATGTGCTGAAGAAGTTCCAGGATAAACACGTTGGCAAATCACTGATGGATGAAAGCATCAGACTGGCAGATGCCGGCAATTATGAATGGATCTGGCTTGGGGTCAATCAGGAAAATTTTAAGGCAGTTGAATTTTATAAAAGATATGGTTTTGAAGTATTTGGAACCAAGAAGTTTGTTCTCGGAACTGCAATAGATGAGGATTTCCTGATGAAACGCAAAGTAAATTCAGATCCTTCGGTCCATTAATCTGAACCGGGTTGGATGTATATATATATCAAAATCATCGAATCAACTATTATCTTCGCACCATGAAACAATCAATTGTCCTGCTGCTGATTTGCATGTCTTTTACTAGCCTGAATGCCCAGACTTTTCAGGTATTTAAGGGCGATACCATCAACAAACGTGATGTCAAAGGCCTTCAACAGGGTGTCTGGCGGAAATATTATAAAAACGATAGCCTGGCTTCTGAAATGCATTTCTGGAACGGCAAGCATGATGGTTTCTTCAGGACGTATTCCCAAAGTGGAAAGCTGCAGACAGAAGTGAAATACAGGCCGGGATATATGGAGATCGGGGATGCAAAAATTTTATATGAGGACGGAACTGTAAAAGCGAAAGGGAAGTATATCAACAAGGAAAAGGACAGCACCTGGACATACTTCGACGATAAAGGTAAGTTATCTTCCACCGAGTTTTATGTTAAAGGAAGCAGGGAAGGGATTTCCAAAGTTTTCTTTCCGGATGGAAAGATAGCGGAAGAGACAATTTATAAGAAAGGTAAGATGAACGGACCGCACAAACAGTTTTATCCGGACGGAACACAAAAGGTTGCTGCCACAAATAAAGCCGGGGAGTACGATGGCCTTGTTTCTATCATGTACCCAACCGGTAAATTATGGCAGAGCGGGAGGTATGTTAGCGGATTAAGAGAGGGGAAATGGATCATTAATAAGCCCGACGGAACACTTGATCATGAAGAGAACTACAGGAAAGGAAAAGTCCTGAATCCTGTTGCCGAAAAAGAGGAAAAATTAGATGAGGGTGTCATAAAAGGACCCGACGAAAAATAGAAGGCATAAACAATTAAGTACAGAGGAATGTGATTGCCGATGCCTTTTTTTCTTAACTCTTAATACTTAATTCTTAATACTCATTACTTACTAATTACTCCATTGAATGGGAAGAGCTTTTGAAAAACGAAAACACAAGATGTATGCCCGCTACGATAAGATGGCGAAGGCATTTACACGCATTGGGAAAGACATTGCGATAGCTGTAAAGCATGGTGGACCTGATCCTGATGGCAACCCTCGTTTGCGTGCGGCCATGCAGAATGCCAAATCGCTGAATATGCCGAAGGAAAGGGTTGAGGCAGCTATCAAGCGCGCCTCCTCAAAAACTGAAGCGAACTATGAAGAGTTTGTTTATGAAGGATATGGCCCGCACGGAGTTGCTGTGCTGGTTGAATGTGCCAGTGATAATCCGACACGTACTGTGGCCAATGTGCGCATGCATTTCAACAGGTGCAATGGAACCCTGGGAAAGACAGGCTCCCTGGATTTTCTTTTTGAGCGGAAAGGAGTTTTCCGCATTGAAAAATCTGATAAAGTAAATCCGGATGAACTGGAATTGGAGTTGATCGATTTCGGACTTGATAAAATGGAGGTGGAGGAAAATGAAATTATCATTTATGCTTCTTTCGCTGATTTTGGAAAGATGCAGAAAGGACTTGAAGACCATGGTATTGCTGTCTCAAAAACCTCACTTGAGCGCATCCCGACTTCATATGCAGAAGTTAGTGATGTACAAGTTGACGAAGTACTTGCACTGATTGAACGCTTTGAAGAAGATGACGACGTGCAGGCCGTGTTTCATAACCTGAAGTAAACTTCAAGCTATAGAAGAGATTATTTTCAATAGGCCACCGGTAACTTTTTTTCTTGTTGCCCGGCAAGCTGGTCGTCTTCATATTTGATATTTTGTCCAAGGGTGCCCCAGATTCTTTTCAGTTTAGATTCGCGATCGACGATGGAAATAAAATTGCTTACTGCGGCAAGTTCATAATCAATTGCCGGATCGTCATGTGGCATAGTCGACATTAATTCTTCCTGCATTGGAAGCGATTTGACATCGATCCCCGTTTTTCTTCTTACAGTTGGAAGGAACTCAGCAAGTGATCTGGATTGAAATTTATCAGATGCCAATCCGACTTTAGTAAAGCCCATCTTTTTTGCGATCAGGCTTGAGTAATACACATTCTCTGTGCTGTGTTCTGCTCTTGGTTCCACAAAGATATGCTCTGGTTTTACCCCAAGTTGCTCTGCATAGAGAGCCATTATTTTGGCTTCAATATATGGAGAATAAACAGCTGAACCTGAATATATTATATTCTTTGCCAATCCTTGTTTGTACAGATAAACAGACCAGAGCACCCTGCCCTTCATGATGTAGCTCCAGGTACTGTCTTCAAAGGGAACTCCCGGAACAATAATGGCATCATAAGGTTGTTCCTGAATATTTCGCTTATAAGATGCAGAAGGGTTGTAAAACATTCCCCGGCATGAGAACAGGGTTGTTGATATGAGAGAGGCAATTATTAAGAATGCAAACCGGTTGGTAGTTTTCATTGGTTTTAAGATATAAGTACCGAACGCGATGACTGACCGATATGTTCAAAATAAGGCAATAAATTTCAGTTACAATGCGTTTACCGAAACTATGTAAAAGTCGTAACTTTGTTTATCTTCGCGCCCGTGTTTTCAGGTAAGTATAGAATTCTATCAATTTTCATTGTTTTGGCGGTTTTATCCTCTTGCCGATACAATAAAATGCTTAAAAGTACCGACTTGGAAGCGAAACAGGCTTATGCAATAAAGCTTTACGAAAAGAAGAAATATTACAAAGCCCTGCCGTTATTTGAAGAGCTGATTACAATGTTCCGTGGTACGAAGAAGTCAGAAATGACTTATTACTACTATGCCTACACGAACTATTACCTGGAGGATTATGAAACTGCAGGTTATGACTTTGGTAATTTTGCCAACTCATTTCCTACCAGTCAGTATGCAGAAGAATGTGCTTATATGCATGCCTATTGCTACTACCTTGATTCTCCTGAATATGCCCTGGATCAGTCTAGTACCTTGAAGGCGCTGAATGAACTTCAGCTATTCATAGACCAGTTCCCGCATGTACCAGAATTGAAGAATGCAACAAGCTAATTGACAAATTAAGGTATAAGCTTGAAACAAAAGATTACGAGAATGCAAAGCTATATTACCACATGCAGGAATATAAAGCTGCATATACAACGTTCAAAAACCTGCTGAAGGAGTATCCGGCAACTGCATACAGGGAAGAGAGTATGTTTCTGGCGTTTAAATCGGCGTACCTACTTAGTGAAAACAGTATTGATACAAAAAAGGCAGAGCGGTATTCAATTGCACTCACAGGATATAGCGAGTTTACTGCTGCTTACCCTGAAAGCAAATACAGGAAAGAAGCTGATAATATTGCAGAAGATTGTAAGAAGCGCCTTGAGAAATTAAGTGCAATGAACTGAAAAAATAAAATAAACATCAATAATAACTACTATGAGCAATTACAAAGCAGACATCAACACGACAGTTACACGCGACGTTACTGAATTCGAAAAAGAGACTCACAACATTTATGAGTCAGTAGTGATTATGGCAAAACGTGCCAATCAGATCAGCAATGAAATAAAAGAAGAGCTGAATGGCAAACTTTCTGAATTCAACACAACGGCAGACACGCTGGATGAAATTTTTGAGAACCGAGAGCAGATCGAGATCTCAAAATATTATGAGCGTCTTCCGAAACCTACGCTGATTGCTGCTCAGGAATTTCTTGAAGATAAAATTTATCATCGCAACCCTGCTAAGGAGGCGAAATAATATCGATACGATACTTATAAAAAGGCGATCTCATCATAGAGATTGCCTTTTATTGTTTACAGGACTTGAGAACGAGCCTGATAAGAATGTTTAATACCATTACTCATTTTAAATTAATCCAATAATGTTTCTGGTATAAAACCATACCTTTACTGTGATGATGCGCGGAAAAAAAATACTGATTGGAGTCACTGGAAGTATTGCTGCATATAAATCAGCATTCCTTGTCCGGCTGCTGGTGAAAGAAGGTTGTGATGTTAAAGTGGTGATGACCGATACCGCAAAAGATTTTGTCGCACCGCTCACTTTTTCAGTCCTATCAAAAAGCCCTGTAGCAACTGTCTTTGCAAACCGTGAAACCGGCGAATGGACTAACCATGTCGAACTCGGTCTGTGGGCTGATGCTATGGTAATTGCTCCGGCCACTGCCAACACGACGGCAGCCATGGCATCGGGTATTTGTGACAACTTGCTTCTGGCGGTTTATCTCAGTGCACGGTGCCCTGTTTTTATTGCTCCTGCAATGGACCTTGATATGTGGAAACATCCGTCCACAGTTTCCAATCTTGAAAAACTGAAGTCATTCGGGAATCAGATCATCACTCCTGCATTCGGAGAGCTTGCCAGCGGATTAACAGGAGAGGGTAGGATGGAAGAGCCGGAAAATATCCTGGCTATACTTAAGAATTTCTTTTCGCATGATCTTCCGCTTAGCGGCAAAAAGGTTTTGGTGACAGCCGGACCTACGTATGAAAATATTGACCCCGTTCGTTTCATTGGAAACAGATCCTCTGGAAAGATGGGTTTTGCAATTGCCGATGAACTGGCAAAACAGGGGGCAGAAGTGGTTTTGATATCTGGTCCTTCAGCACTGACCATCAATGGCAATTCCATTCATCGGATTGATGTAGAGTCGGCCAAAGAGATGTATGATGCCTGTATGCAGCATTCAGGAAGCATGGATATGATCATTATGGCTGCGGCTGTTGCGGACTACAGGCCTGAATCAGCATCGACGCAAAAGATCAAAAAGCAAAATAATTTGATGTCTGTTTCGTTAACTCCAACCGATGATATTTTGTCTGAGCTGGGTAAAAGAAAAAAAGTTGGGCAGGTTATTGTTGGCTTTGCACTTGAAACTTCAAATGAACTGGAAAACGCAAAGGATAAACTAAGAAGAAAAAACCTGGATTTTATCGTATTGAATTCGCTCAATGATGCAGGCGCAGGGTTCAATCATGATACAAACAGGATCAGGATGATTGACAGTGCCATGAATACTCAGGAATTTGACCTCAAATCAAAGACAGATGTTGCCAAAGATATTGTGCATGTTATTGTTGAACATTTGAACAGCAAAAAAGCATGACATTGAATTTTCATTTGTACTTTTCCATCCTCAATATCATTTGAATCAATGAGCTTAAAAAAATCTTCAACACAGTTTTTTCTTGCCTTTCTTGCTTACTGCTTACTGCCAACAGCCAATTTTTCTTCCGCCCAGGAACTCAATTGTCAGGTTTCTGTCCTCACTCCCCAGATACAGGAGTCCAATAAGACCATCTTTGAAACCCTGCAGAACCAGATCAGGGATTTCATGAATAACAGGAAATGGACCGGAGATAATTTCGAAAGTAATGAGCGCATTGAATGCAGTATGATCATCAATGTTACTGAAAGAGTTAGTACGGATGAGTTCAAGGCAACCATTCAGATACAGAGTCGCAGACCGGTTTATAAGACCTCCTACAATTCTCCGATGATCAATCATCAGGACAATGATTTCAATTTCAGATATGTCCAGGACCAGGTGCTTGACTTTGACGAGAACAGCATTGGAACCAATCTGACCGCAACGCTTGCTTATTATGCATACATGATCATTGGTCTTGACTACGATTCATATAGTGCGGATGGAGGAACGCCTTACTTTCTCAAAGCGCAAACGATTGTGAATAATGCCCAAAGTATTGGTGATCGCGGATGGAAAGCTTTCGAAAGTCAACGAAACAGGTATTGGCTGGTAGAAAACATATTGAATGTACAATTCAGACCGATGCGCAATTGCCTTTATAAATACCATCGTCTTGGCTTTGATAAAATGAATGACAATGTAATTGAATCCAGGGTCACCATTCTCGATGCACTGCGGCCTTTGAAGAATGTGTACAATGACAGGCCGAATTCATTTTTCATGCAGTTCTTTTTTAATGCAAAGGCAGACGAATTGGTAAACCTTTATCAGCAGGGAACACCGGATGAAAAAACTCAGGTTACACTGTTGTTGTCTCAGATTGATCCCGGAAATATTGCTAAGTATAATACGATTGCATCCGGAAAATAGTGATATGAAAATCATGGCTTATTTAAATTTTGAAAAAAGTCATTAAAAACCAGTCACCAAATTACATTGTCGCTGCTCGAAAATCCTTCCTTCCTCGCTTTCAGGCAAATCGATTTCAGAAGGTTTATTTTTTCAAAATTCATGCTTACGCTGGCATTGCAAATACAATTTGTGGTGTTAAGCTGGCAAGTGTATGAGATAACACACGATCCATTGTCATTGGGGTTGCTTGGTCTAGCAGAAGCTATCCCTGCAGTTGGCCTTGCTTTGTATGGGGGATATGTGAGTGACAGAAATGATCGCAGGACAATATTGGTTAGGGTTATTGCTCTTCAGCTTCTTGTGTCGATTGCCCTTCTGTGCGTTTCATATTACTACACGCATGATCATGCACTCACCAAAGCGACGCCATTTTATATCATTATGTTTTTTGTAGGAATACTCCGTAGTTTTTACAGCCCGGCCCAGTTTCCTTTGATGACGCAGGTTGTACCGAGGGAGGCGTATGCCAATTCATCTGCTTGGAACAGCACTTTCTGGCACATTGGTGTAGTTGCAGGATCAGCCGGTGGAGGAATCATGCTCAGCATGATCGGGAAAAATTATTCATATGCATTTGTGCTCATACTCATTCTGTTTTCGATCATTCAGATGTGGCGCATTCCGAAACAACCTGTTCAGGGAAGCATAAAGACAGAAACTATGAATGAGAGTATCAGTGAAGGTCTTCGGTTTGTGTTTAAGAATCAGCCGGTATTCGGTGCGCTTACGCTTGACCTTGTGGCAGTGCTCTTTGGAGGGGCAGTTGCCATGCTTCCTGTATTTGCCAGTGATGTTTTACAAGTGGGTGAAACAGGATTCGGCTTGTTGCGTGCGGCACCTTTTGCAGGCAGTGTGCTGATGGCATTGTACATGACCAAACATCCGCCCATGAAAAATGCAGGTAAAAAACTGCTTCTTTGTGTGGCTGCATTCTCTGTTTGTATGATCGCCTTTGCGCTGAGCAGCAATTTCTATTTGTCAATGTTTATTCTTGCGCTGAGCGGCGCTTTTGACAATGTGAGTGTAGTTGTGCGTTCAACAATCCTTCAATACCTCTGTCCGGAAGAAATGAGAGGGAGGGTATCTTCTGTAAGTACCATGTTCATCAGTTCTTCTAACGAGTTAGGAGCATTCGAGAGCGGGTTTGCCGCAAAGTTAATGGGACTCATTCCCTCAGTTATTTTTGGAGGTGTTGTTGCTGTAGCATCTGTTGGCGCCGCTGCAAAATGGCTGCCGGAATTAAGAAAGTTAGATTTAAAACAATAAGCTCCGGATTCATCAGGCTGCTGAATTGATTTACCTTCTTTTGATGTAATACTATCCGTTGAATTCGAAAAAATTATTCAGGTATCTTTGCCAATCAAAACATAATAAATTGTGGCTGTAAAACTGATTGAATGTCCCCGTGATGCAATGCAGGGATTACATGATTTTATTCCGACTGAAAAAAAAGCTGCGTACATCAACAGCCTTTTGGAGGTTGGATTTGACACCATTGATTTTGGAAGCTTTGTTTCTCCCAAAGCAATTCCACAGCTTCGGGATACAGCAGAAGTATTGGGAAAACTGGACCTGTCAAAAACGAGATCTCAATTGCTTGCCATTGTAGCTAATTTCAGGGGTGCTGAGGATGCATCTCATTTTGATCAAATAAAGTACCTCGGTTTTCCGTTCTCTGTATCGCAGGAATTTCAAAAACGCAATACCAATTCTACAATAGAAGAATCGTTATTAAGAGTTTCGGAAATTCAGGAATTGTGCATTAAGAAAAAGAAGGAACTGGTTATTTATATTTCCATGGGTTTTGGAAATCCATATGGCGAAACCTGGAATTCAGACATTGTGATTAAATGGGTAAAACAACTTTCGCAATTAGGAATTAGAATAATGGCTCTTTCAGACACAGTTGGTGTTTCAAATCCTGAAAATATTACGCATTTGTTTACACATTTAATTCCGGAATTTCCGGCTATTGAATTTGGCGCACACCTTCATTCTCTTCCTTTTAACTGGGAGGAAAAGGTGAATGCAGCTTATATGAGTGGTTGCAGGCGTTTTGATGCGGCAATGAAAGGGATTGGAGGCTGCCCAATGGCCGAGGATGAACTTGTCGGTAACCTTGCCACAGAGAATATTGTCTCCTACTTCGACAAAATCAATGAATCTCTTACACTCAACCGTGATGCCTTTACAGTTTCTATGCTAAAAGCTGATGCAACTTTCCCGGCCTGAATGCGAAAAACACACCCGGACACTGTTTAAAACTACTTTCTATTCACACCAATTTCACTCATGTTTTGGATAAACTGAATTATTTTTGCAGACCACTGAGAACCTTATATAATTCCCTGATGAAGTTAATTTTGAAAATGGCCAATAAGACGCGTATTGCCTTTCTGTTATTATTTGTTTTGGTTTCAGCAGGTGCAGAGGCTCAGAAGAAAACAGCCTTCCTTCAGTTATTCGGTACCGTGCAGGATGGTTCAAAGAACCTTAGTGGTACTCAATTGCAGGTATTTGAAAATGGAAGTGTAGTACAAACCATTGCCGCAAAAGACAATGGAACTTTTGTTGTTGTTTTTGATCTCGGCAAAGAATATTCACTCGTGTTTTCGAAACCGGGTTATGTATCCAAATCAATTGAGGTTCGCACCTCTGTTCCACCGGATGCTGCTGATATCGGATATGTATTTAAATGCAACTTAGATCTGCCAGAGGATGTCATGGGGCTTTCAAAAGCCGATCCAATGACAAAGCCAATCGCAAAGATCGCCTACAATGCCGGATTTGAAGATTTCGACTATGATGCCATTTATACAAAGAGGATTAAGGAAGAACAATCACAAGCGGTAAAAGATGCGGCAGCATTGAAACTTGAGATGGATAAAGCGCGGCTTGACTCATTGAATAAAATATGGAGTGATTCAATTGCGAGGGTTAAAGAGGATCAGGCTGCTCTGGCATCGCAACGCGCAGCCATGGAGAAAGCAAAGCAGGATTCCATTTTACGCGCTCAGGCGGAAGCCGGTCAGTTTGCCGCCGCAGAAAAGGCAAGGGCTGATTCCGCAACACGCGCAGAAGTTGAACGCCGGCGCCAGGAAGAGATCGCTATTGAGAAGGCCCGGCAGGATTCTGTAAATGCTGCGATGGCTGAATTAAAAAAGAAACAGGAAGAAGACAAGCTTGCTGCAATGTCTGCGGCCCGTGAAAAGGCGATGCAGGACAGTATATCCCGTGCTGAAGCGAATTCGGCAAGGCTTGCGCAGGCTGCACGCCAAAAAGAAATCGCTGACTCTGTTGCCAATGCAAAGCAACTAGCTGATGCCCGCAAAAAGGCTGAAGCCGATTCTGTAGCACGCGCAAGAGATGATGAAGCTGCAAAACAAAAGGCAGCATTGGCGGAAAGGCAGAAAGCGGTAGCGGATTCAATCGCAAATGCACGGGCTGTAGCAGAAACAAGAAAGAAAGTACTAGCCGATTCGATCGCGCAGGCTGAAGCGGATAAAATTGCCAACCAAAAGGCACTTGCCGAGGCAAAGACAAAAGAAGAAGCGCGAAATAAATTTGTAGCGGATTCAACGGCGAGAGCGGACGCTGAAGCCAAGCGCCTTGCTGAAGCCAAAGCCAAATCTGATGAAGCAGCGCGTCAGAAAGAAATTGCCCAAGCAAGGGCAAAGGCTATCCAGGATAGTACCAATGCAGCAAATGCTGAAGCTTCAAGCAGAAGGGAAGCTGCTGCGGCGCTTGCAAGAGCACAGCAGGATGAACAGGCAAGGAAAAAATTTGTTGCTGACTCAATTGCCAAAGCCGAAGCAGATGCCAAAGCGGAATTGATAGCTGCTGAGAGGGCCAAAGCAAATGCTGAAGAGGAAGCCAGGAATGCAGAATTAAAGCGTTCTCAGGATTCTAGCGCTGCCATTGCAAAAGCAGAAAAGGATAAAGCAGAAGCGGCCAGACTGGCAAGGATCCAGGAAGAAATACAGGCCAAGAAGGATGCTTTGGCAAAAGCAAGTCAGGTTGATACTTCAAGAATGTATTCTGCAAAACCAACTGCTGTTCCAAAGATCAGGGAGTCGGATTATCATGAAGGGATAACAGATGAGACGTTAAAGGAAGCCAGCAGATCCATTGTTCGTACCGTTGTGAAGAAGGACGGTGTTACACTAAACTATCAGAAAATTACCTACAACTGGGGAGGCGTATTCTATTTCAAGAATGAGCAAAGCATCACCGCTACTTTATTCAGCCAGGAGATCAATATTGCCAGAAAGAGTTTTGAAAAATAATATTCAGGCTTAGCGGCTGATAACAACCTTTTTCTCAGTTGTACCTCTTTCAGTATTTATCTTCAGAATGTAGATTCCGTTTTCCAGGTTTTGTGTGGAAACAGTTAATTTTCCGGAAACAGGGGTTGAATCTTCCAGAAGAACTTTTTTTCCTGTCATGTCATACAATTCATATCCGGAAAATCCATCAGGAAGATTTGAAATCATGAAATGATCTTTGGAAGGATTTGGAGAGACGCGGATTGCTGAATTTATTCCAACAGTGTTTA
>JAPLDB010000153.1 GCA_026391975.1 Bacteroidota bacterium
CGGGCTTTGAAAAATAATCACCATATGACCCATATGCCGGCCGATGCGGCATTGATGTAAGAGTTACAGGTGCGGAATCAAGCAATTCAAAACCTTTTTGTACTTCAAGAATTTGCTGAAGAATATAAGCACTTGCCCCGCCGGGAACGTCCTCATCAACAATTAATAGCTTTCCTGTTTTTCTCAGGGATTCCTTGATAGAATGATGAATATCAAATGGTAGAAGCGATTGTACATCGATCACTTCGCAGGAAATATCAAATTGCAGTAACTGTTTCACAGCATCCAAAAGAATCCTGCAACAGGAGCCATATGTAACAATTGTTATATCGTTGCCTTCACAAATAACTTCAGGGATTCCAATAGGAACCTTAAACTCACCGAGATTTGAGGGGAGTTTTTCTTTTAACCTATATCCATTGAGGCATTCAATAATAACGGCTGGTTCATCACCGGCCAGCATTGTATTGTAAAATCCTGCGGCCTGTGTCATGTTGCGAGGAACAAGTATGTGAATACCCCGCAGCGCATTAATGATCATTCCCAATGGTGAGCCGCTGTGCCATATGCCTTCGAGCCTGTGCCCCCGGGTTCGGATAATCAATGGCGCTTTTTGTCCTCCCATTGTTCTGTATTGCAGTGTGGCAAGATCATCACTCAATGTCTGTAGTCCATACAACAGATAATCGAGGTATTGAATTTCAGCAATGGGCCGCAAACCACGCAATGCAAGGCCAATTCCCTGACCCACAATGGTTGCTTCACGGATGCCTGTATCTGAGATCCTGACCTCACCAAACTTTGCCTGTAGCCCTGCAAATCCCTGGTTTACATCACCAATTTTTCCAACATCTTCTCCAAAAGCAACGAGTCGGGGATCTTTTGAAAACAATGCATCAAAATTTGCCTGCATGAGTTCCCGTCCGTCAACCATGATGGAATCAGTGGCATATTGAACCGGAATCGCAGGAATGTTTAATGCTGCTTCGGCAGACCTGCTGTGCAGGTGAGAATTATAACGCCCGGCATTTAACTCTTTATAGGAAGCAATCCATTGCTTAAGTTCATTTCTGGATGGTGTTGATTCATTTCTGGTCAGGTACAATACTTTACTGACGGAACTTACGACTTCCCTTCGGGCCGGCTCAATTGAACCAAGAAGTTCTTCTTTTATTTTTTGGATGAAAACGCCCTGTGAACTTTGATTTGCAATCTTGTCAAAGAAATTACAAACGGTATTGATCTCCTCTTTCACCGGATTCATAAAAGCATCCCAAGCCTGACGACGTGAACTGTTGACAAACTTTTTCGCCTCTGCTTCGATCTCATCAATTTCTGATTGTGTGGCAATTGCAGACGAAAGCATCCACTCTTTCATTTTTTTAATACAGTCAAATTCTTCTTCCCACTCCAGTCTCTCTTTCGATTTATATCTTTCATGCGAACCGGAAGTTGAATGCCCTTGAGGCTGCGTCATTTCCTGAATGTGAAAGAGAACAGGTACCTGCTCAGTCCGGCAAATAGAAATTCCCTTTTCATACATTTCGCATAAACCGGCATAATCCCACCCTTTTCCCCGGAGAATAACATACCCTTCTCCTTTTTCATTTCTTTCAAACCCTGAGAGAATTTCGCTGATATTCTGTTTGGTGGTCTGGTACCTGGCCGGAACAGATATTCCATAACCATCGTCCCACACACTTATTGCCATTGGTATCTGTAAGACACCGGCAGCATTGATCGATTCCCAAAAAATTCCTTCTGATGTGCTTGCATCTCCGATTGTACCGAATGCAACTTCATTTCCTTTCTTGCTGAATTGATCCATGCCATGCAAGGCAGGATTATTTCTGAAAAGTTTTGATGCCCATGCAAGCCCAACCAGGCGTGGCATTTGACCGGCAGTAGGGGAGATGTCGCTTGATGAATTGTATTGTTCTGCAATGTTTTTCCAGGAGCCATCTTCATTCAGACTACGTGTAGAAAAATGTCCATTCATAGAACGGCCTGCTGAGGAGGGTTCTGCTGTTACATCAGGATTTGCATATAACTGTGCAAAGAATTTTGTGACGTCACTTTCACCAATGGCAAACATAAAAGTCTGGTCACGATAGTAACCTGAGCGCCAGTCTCCTTTCCTGAATTGCCTTGACATTGCAATCTGGGCAATTTCTTTTCCATCTCCGAAAATTCCGAATTTGGCTTTGCCGGTAAGCACTTCTTTTCTTCCTGTTAAACTTGCCTGCCGGCTTTCGTATGCAAGTTTGTAATCAGCAATAACTGATTTTTTGAATGTGTCAAAGTCAATAGCTTTGTCTGTCCCGATGTCCCCCATAAATGCCAAAGCACCAGATAGTGGATGCTTTTGACAAATATATAAAAGTTAAACCGGATACTGCACAGCTACTTTAAAAAGCCAGGTTATTTTCTCAAAAGCTTAAAAGCATGGGCCCATTGGTTTTGGAGAAAGCCCGGTATACACCAAAGCATGCAAAGCGGTTCAATAGCCCGGCTTGCCTCAATCATGCCACAGTCAAGGGTTTCCCAATGAAATGAAGTAAGGAAGTCAGTAACTTGTTTCTTTGCTTCGGCATTGTTGCCGCAAATGAACATGGTGGGCAGGCTGTCGCCGAATTGCTTACCGTTGGTCATGAAAGCGCTCCCAACACAATTGAAGCATTTCACAATATGCGCCTCGGGTAACCAGGATTGAATGTGTTCACCAAGGGAATCATTGGCTGCAGTAAAAAATTTCATTACCCCGTTTACAGCAGGTTCCTGTGAGATCGGGTTGGTAGTGTCAATCACAGTCTTTCCCTTGAAATCATTTTTGTCTGTCATTTCAATAGCATCTTTCGCTATTCGACCTGCAACGGTTATAACGATCAAGTTGCCAAATTTTGCGGCATCAGCAAAACTACCGGCCAGCGCCCTATCGTTTTCCGATAAAAACTTTTTCACTTCATCTTTTGCAATGTTGCGGGTGCCCAGCATGACGTCATGACCAAGGCTGAGAAATCCTTTGGCAAGTGTGCGGCCAACAATTCCTGTTCCAATAATTCCTATTTTCATTTTCTGATATTTTTAGTTGGTTGATATTAATTGATCTTGATCCAAAGAAGAAGCCTCATTAATCCTGGCTATTATTTTTGGGTCCATTGGGTCCATTTTGTGAGAAAAAAAATGCAGCAAGTTTCCATTCTCGCTAATCAGGTATTTACAAAAATTCCAGTTTGGGTCTTTTTCATTCCAGCCATTAAGTTCTTTTGTTGTGAGCCAGCGGAAAATGTCATGTTTGTTATTTCCTACAACATCAATTTTTTTTGTGAGTGGAAAAGTTACGCCATAATTTGTTTGGCAGAAACTCAGGATTTCTTCTTCACCTCCGGGTTCCTGGGCACCAAAATTATTGGAAGGAAGGCCAATTACAACCAGGACATCTCTGAATTTTTCTGATAATTTTTGAAGACCATCATATTGGGGAGTGAAACCACATTCAGAGGCTGTATTGACAAGCAATATTTTCTTGCCTTTGTACGCACTGAAATCAATTTCTTTTCCATCAATACCTTCAATTTTATAATCGTATATTGATTTTGTTGGGTTCATAATGAGATTGTTATTTGAAACAACAACGCCGGCATCAAAAAGTTTATTCAATGATTTGCGAATAGGATATATCAACTGACCAAGAAAAGGAAGTAAACTAAACATTCAGTTCTTTTTTC
>JAPLDB010000122.1:0-4459 GCA_026391975.1 Bacteroidota bacterium
ACAGGACACTACTGATTTAGAGTAAGTACGCAATTGACTGAGTGTCGTTCAATTGGAATTATTCTTGTCTATTTCTTTTTTATTGTCCATTTGTCAGGATCATCAATCATTCGTACCAGCATGCCAATCACGTTTTCATATCTCAGTTCCAGTTGGAGAAATAATTCCGGAGAAATACTACTTCGGTCATTACATAGGTAACATTTAAAATACTTGTCAACCAGTCAATTTCGATTTTTTAAAGTCGCATAACCTACGTAGTACACAGTATATCCGCACTCTTTTGCAAACATCAATGAAATTTGTGACTGACATGCTTCTGACTCACAATCGCTTAGCTTGGCAACGAATGCAGCAGGATATCTTCTTTTTCGCCATGCCTCTCCCAAGTTTAAACAAACAGATCTCGACGATCTTCTAATCTGGTCGGTAAGTGAATATTTTTCTTCAGAAGGAAATTTCTTTGTCAGTTGAAAAATCTCCATTGCGAGTTGAAACGCTTCATTAAAAACACGAAGCTCTTTATAGGAATTGATCGTCTCAGCCATTAGTACAAATTGTCAATTTGGAAATCTCCCTTTCTCCCGCTCTCCGTTTCTCTTCTTCTCCCATTCACCTTTGGCAACTCACGCGTTCACCATTTCCCCCCGCCGTTTCAACACCCTTTCCGCTGCCTTAATAATATCATTCGCGTCAAGTCCGTACTTCACCATCAACTGCTCCGGCGTGCCGCTTTCTCCGAATGAATCATTGACTGCAACGTACTCTTGTGGAACCGGATAATGCTGTGTTAGTACTTGTGCAATTGCATCTCCCAACCCGCCGTTTCTTTGATGTTCTTCAGCAGATACGACGCAGCCTGTCTTCCGCACGGATTTTAGGACGGCATCAACATCCAATGGTTTAATCGTATGGATATTGATAACCTCAGCGCTGATTCCCTTTGCTTCCAGGGCTTCACAGGCTTCAAGTGCTTTCCATACAAGGTGGCCGGTGGCAAAAATGGATACATCAGTTCCTTCGCTCAGCATAAGTGCTTTACCGATCTCAAATTTCTGGTCCGGAGAAGTAAAATTCGGGACAACAGGCCTTCCAAAACGCAGGTACACCGGACCGTGATGTTCTGCTATTGCCAGCGTTGCTGCTTTCGTCTGGTTGTAATCGCATGGATTGATCACTACCATGCCCGGCAACATGCGCATCATGCCAAGGTCTTCCAGGATCTGATGTGTAGCACCGTCTTCTCCCAGCGTAACACCGGCATGGCTTGCACAGATCTTTACATTTTTATGTGAATACGCAATGCTCTGTCGGATCTGATCATAGACCCTTCCTGTAGAAAAATTTGCGAAAGTTCCTGTGAATGGAATTTTTCCTCCGATGGTAAGACCTGCTGCAATGCCCATCATATTGGCTTCTGCTATTCCGATCTGGAAAAACCGGTCAGGGAATTCTTTTTCAAAGGCATCCATTTTAAGTGAGCCGGTGAGGTCGGCACAGAGTGCTACAACGTCCGGATTTTTTCTACCGAGTTCCAATAGTCCGGCGCCAAACCCGCTGCGGGTGTCCTTTTTGTCTAGTATGGGATATTTTTTCATATCAGGTGTGAAGTTAAATATTCTTTAGTTGAATGAAACGGCAATGCTTGTTCCGCTTACGATCTTGAAATTTTTCTCGACAGTATAGATGGATTCGCGGCTTGCTTTTGGACGGTAGATCACTTTGTAATCTCCGGGCTGTAACACAAATGTTTCCTTGGTTTGTGTATCATCAAGATTGGCGACCCATTTAAGTTTTCCCTTGTCGCTGGTGTAGATGCTTCCGTACCCTGTGCTGTTGGTGATAAATGAGGCCATTCCAGGCTGTGGGATTTCTATCGTTGTTGTTTTGCTCTGGTCAATACTTACACCTTCAAGATTTATTCTCGGTAGTGTGAGAATTTCAAGGTCGTATTTTCCTGTGATGTATTTTTCAGTTGAACCGAATTCCTGAACGTTCAGTGTATTCATCTCATGCCGCTTGCGGACAATGGCCTGCAGGCGTTTGTATTCATTGCCTGTGTTGATCTTCAGGTAAAGGTAGCCCTGAGGTGCATCAATGCCAACGGTATTGTGCTTGCCTGCTGTTTGAACTACAGAATCTCTGGTTACCGGCGGAATGGTATGCACGACTATTTTGTAGGTGGTATTCGGATCAATCACCAGCGTATCAGGAAAACCTTTTGCATTCAATGTATGAATGAAATTATATTTTATCACTCCTGTCTTCTGATCATAAAATGTCATGTTCACATTTGACTCAGTAGGATGACGATCAGAATCAAGAAGGTTTACCTGAAGTGTTGTCGCATTCAATGCCTGTTTGATTACAATGTTGAGCGCGCTTTCAAAAGTTGTTTCATTAGCGGCGTCATAAAACTTTCCAACGCAGTCAAACATTTTTTTCAGGTCTGCATCAAGTCCAAGTCCGATGACAAATGGCTTCAGTACAATTCCTTTTTTCTGGAGTTCAGCAGAAGTTGCGCAAGGATCACCTCCACACTCTTCGATTCCGTCAGTGATCAGGATGATGATATTCCGGCTTTTCTCCTGGGGGAAATCATTGCCGCAGAGACCCAATGACATGGCAATTGGCGTTGTTCCTCTCGGTGTAACATTTTTTAAAACCTGTTGTATGGTGGAAATATTTCCCTTTCCAAACGGCACCTCCAGGCGGCTGTCGTCGCAATCCTGCGGTGGGTAAGGCTTTTGATGTCCGTACACCCGCAATGCCAGTTCAATATCGGGAACGTATTTCAGACTGTCCAGCAATTGATTCATCAAACGCTTTGCAACATCGATCTTGGCACCCGTCTGCCATTGCCCGAACATACTCTGTGATGCATCGAATAAAAACTCAATCCTGGTAAGTTGAGGAGGAGCAGGGATGGGTTTCTTTTTCTGAGCTGAGGAAGAGAAAACAGAAACAAGAATCAAGATGCAAGACAGGAAGAAAAACTTCGTCCTTAAATTAAATGGCGGACGAATTGAAGTGTAAATCTTATGAATGAAAGTTGTCAATTGTATTGAAGTTAATCGTTCTCAGTTTTTTGCTATTCGTTACCAGGTAATCGTTAGCCACTTTCTATTAGACGTTGTGGGAACGCAATTCCGAATTCGTAATTTGTAAATTCGTAATCATTGGTATTTAGAACTTAATAGTCTCCCAATGTCTCCTCGAGTTGATTCAGCGCAACCTTCAACTGCTCCGCGTTCGGCGCCACGCCATGCCATTTGTGCGAGCCCATCATAAAGTCAACGCCCTGTCCCATTTCTGTTTTCATCAGCACCACGACCGGTTGTTTCTTTCCTGTTAACGATTTTGCCTCATTCATTATTTGAATGATATTTTCCATGTTGTTTCCATCCATGTCAATCACTTTCCATCCGAAGCTTTCAAATTTAGGCCTCAGGTCGCCATAAGGTAATACGTGTTCGACTGAACCGTCGATCTGCTGGCCGTTGACGTCAATCACGGCAATCAGGTTGTCTGTCTTTTTTGCACCTGCATACATGGCAGCTTCCCACACTTGTCCTTCTTCCATTTCGCCATCACCGCAAAGGCAATAGACCAGACAATCTTCTTTGTTCAACTTTTTTGTAAGTGCTGCGCCGATTGCAACGCTTAGTCCCTGTCCAAGAGAACCACTTGCCACACGGATGCCATCGAGGCCTTCATGTGTGGTGGGATGTCCCTGCAATCTGGTGTTGATCCTTCTGAATGTAGCCAGTTCCTTTACGTCAAAGAAACCTGAACGCGCAAGTACGCTGTACCAAACCGGTGAGATGTGTCCGTTGCTGAGAAAGAAAAGGTCTTCTCCTTTGCCATTCATTTCAAATTTATCGTTCTTCCTGAGGATATTGAAATACATGGCCGTAAAAAAATCCGCGCAGCCAAGTGAGCCGCCCGGGTGACCGGAGTTGCAGGCATTCACCATGCGTACAATGTCTCTGCGCACCTGGGAGGCGATGCGTTTCAATTCGTTGATGTCTGTTGTCATGAGAGAATAGGAATTGATGTTGATTTTAGTTTACAAAGGTAAAATTGAAAAAGCAGGAGTGCCTTTCAGCGCAATAAAATATGAACAAAATGCACTTACGGACACTGCTATTTGCAGCTGAAAAACAAGTATTTACCTTTGGTTAAATAGGACAGATGTTCATTCAATCATAAACCGATCCCCCTCCACAGCCAGCGTCGTATTTTTGAAAACGCTTTGCGCTTCTTCCAGGAGAGGATAAAGGTTTTTATAGCGCGCAGAAAAATGTCCGATGATCAATCGTTTTACCTCAGCCATCTTAGCTATGGTTGCCGCCTGTGCAGCGGTACTGTGAAAAGTTTCTTTGGCGCGGTCTGCTTTGTCGCTCAGGAAAGTGGACTCGTGGTAGAGCAGGTCAATGTGCTTTAACAGCGGAACAAG
>JAPLDB010000122.1:4470-8730 GCA_026391975.1 Bacteroidota bacterium
GCGTTTCGTCATAGATGGTATCGGAACAAAATGCATAGGAGCGCGGAGTGTGCGGATCAGTAGTAAGTTCGATGTTCGGAATAATAGTCCCTTTTTCATCCGTATAGTCTTTTCCATTTTTCAGATCACTGTAAGCATGAACAGGAATATTGAAATGGATGAGTTGCTCGCGGATGAGTTTTCTCAGCTTTGGCTTCTCCCGAAAAATAAATCCTGTACAGGGTATACGGTGGCTCAGGATAATTGTGTTGATCACAATGTCATCATCCTCGTAAATTTTTTCCGGATTTTTATGATCGAGAAAATGATAAATAATGGGATAACGAAGTTGTGTTTGAGAATGGAGCAGCTGTATGTCAACCATCTCTTTCAATTCAGGCTGGCAGTATAAATGGAGTTCTTCAGATCGTCCCTGCAAATGCATGGTACTCATCAATCCCATGAGTCCAAGGTAATGGTCGCCATGCAGGTGACTGATAAAGATATGGTTGATGCGGTGAAACTTTATGTGATAACGGTTTAGCTGGATGAGGGTTCCTTCCCCGCAATCCACTAAAAACAGTTTCTCATGAATATTGAGAACCTGTGCTGTAGGATGTCTCTGGTAAATTGGTGTCGCCGAACTGCTGCCGAGAATGTAAACCTCAAACGTCATTACTGATTATCCACGATCATTCTCTTGGTGACGGCATTTTTCTCGCTCGCAATGGTATAAAAATAAATACCCGGCTCATATTCATCTGCATTGAACACAATCCTGTTTATTCCGCTCTTTGCAAGTATTGTTTTTGTTGAAATTGTTTTGCCCAACATATTGGCAACCTTTACAGTAACCAAAGCTGATTTAGGTGAATTGAATTCAACAGTTGAAATTCCATGAAACGGATTCGGATTGTTTTGCAGTACCTGGAATGTACTCATGTTGTGAGAATTGATTCCAACATTGTCGTCAACCTGGATAAAATAATAATCCACGTTGCTTGCCTGTGCCGGCAGGGAAGTTCCAGTGCCTGTAATGTGTCCGTAAACCATTACTTCCACATGGACCTGGTAAACCATTCCAATTTCCTGAGGAGTTGGCGCCGGACCCTGAAGCAAAATGCATGCATCAGAACCGCCAAGGAAAACACAAGTCGGAGGTGTGCAGTTGTAAGCATATCCTGGAGGCAATCCTGTAATATTGGTTGCAATGATGCTGTCAATTGTAACAGGAACGGTGATCGGACCGATCATGGTCGTAGTGTCTGTCAGCACCTTCAATTGTATAACGGTGGAATATGGAATTCCAACGATTGAATGCGGAAGGTTGGTTGCGCTATCAGGATAAACGCCCGGGTCATTGTGTGTAATACTTGTATCAGGCACGCATTGCGCAAAGGTTGTAAAACCGGCAAGGCATACTGCTGCGAGAAATAAAAGTGATTTTTTCATGTAGTTGTGTTTTGCGGGATCAGCCTTTGTGTAACTGTTTTTCAATTTCATCCATGAATACAAAATCAATGGCTTCATTAACGGTTGGAACGATGCTCAGCATATTGTCCAATTGGGAAATGGCAATCAGTTTGCGTACATGATCCTGCAGACAGGTAAGAATAAAGCTGCCGCTTGCATCCCTGCATAAACGAAAACCGGTAAGCAAAGCGCTTAGTCCGGAGGAATCGCAGTATTGCGTTTCGCTCATGTCAACGATCATGTTTTTATATTCCTGCTGGTGGAGTAAAAGAAATTCTGCTTTCAGTTCAGGAGCTACCAGTGTGGTAAGCTTTGCCTCCTGAATTTTGATCAGTACATATTTTTCCTGTTTGTCAATTGTAAATTTCATATACTTAATGTTTGCGTAAAAATACGACATAAAACCCGATTGACAAGAACCGGGGACTGACTTATTAACACGGATAAATGGGAGATTGTTGATTTTGGGGCTACGTAAAAACGGGTTACAATTTGGTTTCGAAATAAAGATTTGCTTATGCAGCATGGTACTTATTGGTCTTTTACTATGAAGCGATGTATGAATTCAAATAACACAATTGGGATCAGAACAATAGCCATTATTATCCGCAGATAGCCAAGAAGGTTTTTTCTCAGTGTCTCTCCGTGCCTCTGTGGTTATGTTTTTTTTAATGAAACCAGCAAACAAATAACAATAGCAGCCGCCCACCACCGAGGCACGGAGGGCCACAGAGAATTTTCTCTGTGTCTGCGTAGTTTGAATTCTAATATTGCCTTTACCGAAATACAGACGCTGAATTCAATACGCAGATAAAACCGTAAGTTCGCAGACCCGAATCAATATTATTTTATGATCCCATTTTCTCCGCCAAGAATAGACCAGAAAATCATTGATGAAGTAACTGCTGTGCTGAAATCCGGTTGGATTACGACAGGGCCGCGCACGAAAGCGTTTGAGAAGAAACTTACTGAGTATTGCGGAAGCCGTTCAACACTATGTCTCAACTCCGCAACTGCCGGACTGGAGATCATGTTACGCTGGTTCGGAGTGAAAGCAGGTGATGAGGTGATCGTTCCTGCATATACGTATTCCGCTACGGCCAATGTAGTGATACACTGTGGCGCCAAACCTGTTTTTGTGGACGTGGGAGATGATTTTAATATTGATGTTGCTGCGATTGAAAAAGCAATCACTCCACGAACCAAGGTAGTGATGCCTGTTGACTTTGGTGGATTTCCCTGTGACTATGATTCCATCAATGCGCTGGTAAAACGCGATGACATCAGAAAAAAATTTACTACTGAGTCTGATGCACAAAAGAAACTTTCACGCATAATGGTCTTGTCTGATGCTGCACATTCACTGGGCGCATGGTACAAAGGCAAAAGGACAGGATCACTTACTGACGTTTCTGTTTTCTCATTCCATGCTGTTAAAAACCTGACGACTGCTGAAGGCGGTGCTGTGGGTTTGAATCTACCTGCTCCTTTCGACAATGAAGAAGAGTACAAAAAACTTTGTGTGACAACGCTTCACGGACAGAACAAAGACGCACTTGCCAAAATGCAAAAGGGAAACTGGAGGTATGATGTAGTTGAAGCCGGCTATAAATGCAACATGGCCGATATACTTGCTGCGATCGGAATGGTTGAGCTGGAACGATATGACAATGATACATTGATAAAGAGGCAATGGATTTATAATAAGTATAGAAATGCACTTAATAAATTCGATTGGGCAATTATTCCTGAATCAGGAGTTGAGAATCCTAAATCAGTTACATCATTTCACCTGTTTCCATTGCGCATCAAAGGAGTGAATGAAGCGCAGCGCGACGCAATCATTCAGAAAATATTTGACAAAGATGTTTCCGTCAATGTTCATTTTATTCCGGTTCCGATGATGTCTTTCTACAAATCGCTGGGATATGATATTTCAAATTACCCGAATACATACAAGTTGTACAGTTGCGAGATCAGTCTTCCGGTATTTTATGACCTCACTGAAGCCCAGGTGGATCAGGTCATTCAGGCAGTTGTTGAATCGGTGCAGGAAGTATTAAAGTAAAGAAAACATGACGAAGACACTCATTCGTTTTTTCGATATTGTTTTTTCGGTTTTCGGATTGATTATTTTGTTTCCGTTTTTTTTGATCCTGTCGGTATTTATTCTTGTCGATTCTAAAGGAGGCGTTTTCTTTTTGCAGCAAAGGGTAGGGAAGGGTGGAAAGGATTTTCGTCTGTGGAAATTCAGGACAATGTATCCTGATTCTGAAAAGCACGGACAGATCACTGTTGGCGCCCATGACAACAGGATTACAAGTCCGGGAAAATTCCTGAGGAAATATAAGCTGGATGAATTGCCGCAACTGATCAATGTATTGAGCGGTGAAATGAGTCTTGTAGGCCCAAGGCCGGAAGTGCGAAAATATGTGAACATCTATTCAGAAGAACAGAAAAAAGTATTGGGTACAAAACCCGGGATCACGGATTATGCTTCCATTGAGTATTCAGATGAAAGTGAACTTCTTTCGCGTTCGCAGGATCCACTGAAAACTTATGTTGAAGAGATCATGCCTGCTAAAATCATGCTCAATATGAAGTACATCAAAAACCCCTCTTTGAAAAATTATTTTCGGATCATCCTTTTGACAGTCCGAAAATTATTCTGAACAAGCATCAGTAGAGTGATTTTTTTTACTATTATTTTCTATCTTCTAATTCTCAGTTCAGATTTTTCCAATTTTTTAAAATGAATAACCCCGCCTCACCTAAGGCGAGACAAGGAATTCTTTCGGTTATATTACT
>JAPLDB010000200.1 GCA_026391975.1 Bacteroidota bacterium
CAGACTCTGTCATTTTTTTGCAACCTTACAAAAATTGCAAGCAGAAACATATATGATTAATATCATTCTCCGTCGATCCGGGAATTTATTCCTTTAATAATTATATCTTCTGCAAAATATTGCGCTTTAATTAATCTTCAGATATATCGTTTCTTTGTAAACCGGAACAACGTTGAATCATTCTTATGACAGAATTAAAAATCAAGCATCTCGCTCTTTTTATAGTATTCCTTTTACCATCCTGTAAGGACAAAAGAGAGAAAACAAAACCGGTTGTCGAAAAGATTTCGGAATCCGTTTATGCTTCAGGAATTATCAAAAGCAAAAATCAGTATCAGGTTTTCAGTACAGTGAACGGACTGGTTAAAGATATTTTGCTGAGGGAAGGTGACATTGTAAAAAATGGTGATTTGCTTATGGTGATTCAGAATGAGACATCCGGCCTCAATGCTGAAAATGCCCGTCTGGCGGCAGCGTTTGCAGACATCAATTCAAATGCAGATAAGCTCAACGAATTCAAACTGTCAATTGACCTTGCGGGTATGAAGATGAGAAATGATTCGATGCTTGCCGTGCGTCAGCGCAATTTATGGAGTACGTCCATCGGTACATTAAATGACCTTGAACAGCGCGAACTTGCATACAAAAACGCTTCAGCCAGTTACCAGTCACTATTACTCCGCTATAACGATTTAAAGCGTCAATTGAATCTTGCTTCTGAGCAGTCAAAACGAAATTTGCAGATCAGCAGGAGTATTGAAGATGATTACCAGATAAAAAGCAGAACAGATGGAAGGATATATAGTATTCTAAAGGAAAAAGGTGAATTGGTTACTCCCCAAAGTCCAGTTGCCGTTATTGGCGATAGCAGTGAGTTCTTCATTGAACTTCAGGTTGACGAATATGATATTTCAAAAATCAAGGCAGGCCAGAGAGTATTGTTCAGTCTGGATAGCTACAAGGGTGAAGTTTTTGAGGCAGAAATTTATTCTATTGAACCAATTATGAATGAACGAACGCGCTCATTTACAGTGAAGGCAATATTCGTTACCCGTCCGGGCGTTCTTTATCCATTTTTGACAGTTGAGGCAAACATTATATTAAATGTAAAAGAGAAGGCACTTACGATTCCTATAAATTACCTTATAGATGGTTCTTATGTGCTTAATGAAAATATGGATAGCCTTAAGGTTGTGACCGGTTTGAAGGACTACGAGAAAGTGGAAATCGTGAGTGGGATATCGGAGGGTGAAGTTATCGTAAAACCGCTCAAATGAACTTAAGGCTCCTCATCAGAATTGCAAAAGCCTTGCTGCTTGCACGCTGGAAACAAACGCTGGTGGCAGCCATAGGTGTGACTTTCAGCATTACCATGTTTGTAACACTTTTGGGGTTTATGACAGGACTGAATGATCTCCTTGACGGATTAATATTGAACAGGACAGCTCATGTTCGTTTGTTCAATGATATAAAACCCGACAAACAACAACCTGTAAATTCATCAATTGGTTTCAAGGATGGATATAATTTTATCAGTTCAGTAAAATCCAGCAGCAGTCATCAGGAGATTTATAACAGCGAAGCAATCCTCCGGGCAATTAAAAATGACAAACGTGTTTTGGGAGTTGCGCCAAAATTGAGTGCGCAGGTTTTCTTTAATGACGGAGTTCTGGATATTACAGGGGTGATTAATGGCATTGATGTTGACGCAGAAATGAAATTGTTTTTTTTCAGTGATTACATCACCTCGGGTTCTGCCCTTGACATTAAAAATGTATCGAACAGTATTGTTCTGGGGAAAGGGCTTGCGGATAAACTTATGGCTAATATCGGGGATGTGGTACAGGTAACGACAAGCAAGGGAGATCGCATTCCACTCAAGGTTGTTGGATTCTTTCAATTAGGCTTGCAGGAATTTGATAAAACCCAAAGCTATGCCTCCATCCGAACTGTGCAAAAATTGTTGGCGAAGCCAAATAATTACATTACTGACATTCAGGTCAAACTGAAGAACATAAAGGAAGCACCCGAAATTGCCAAAGAGTATGCGGGACAATTTGAAGCGGATGCTGAGGATATCCAGACTGCCAACGCACAATTTGAAACCGGAAGTCGTGTAAGGACGATCATTTCATATGCCGTTGGCATTACCCTGCTTGTAGTGGCAGGTTTTGGTATTTACAATATATTGAATATGATGATTTATGAAAAAATGGATTCCATTGCCATTTTAAAAGCGACCGGTTTTTCCGGATGGGATGTAAACCGCATTTTTATTTTTATTGCATTGACCATTGGGATCTTCGGAGGTTTGCTTGGTTTGTTTTTTGGTTATTATCGTTTTTTTTCCGTTAAAAACCGAAAGCTCTTTTAGTGCTTTTTTGATTGCATCTATATCCGCTTCTTCTTTGCAAAGAAACGTATCACTCTCTATTTCTTTTTTATCAGGCAATATTACTTTTGATTTTATATTATTTGTAGGTAATAACTCTGATATTAAAACAGGTCTTCTTTCTCCAAATACTTTGAAACATTCAATTTCAAGAATTCCGCACAGGATTTTCGTTTTTTCTTCAACTTCAATCATACTTTTACCTTTAAAAATTTATCCAGTTCGTTTATTTTTATGTGGGAGGTGGGCAGGCTTAAAACCACCCCCTCACCGAAGTGCAATGCGCACACTTCGCCTTTTACTTGCACGTCAAAGTTACCCTTGGCAACCTCACGCTTTAACGCCCTTAGCGTTCCCGTTTGTAATTTACTCAGCATTTTTTCCATTTTCTCGCCGTTTTTTAATACCTTTGCTTTGTTATTTGTCCTTTATTTTGGACTTTTGTACAAAGTTAAGATAATTTTTTGATTAACCAAGATAATTTTTTAATTATTTTAAAAAATGAGCCACGAAGAGGAAAAAAAGTTTATTACCCTAAAAGAATACTTTATAGAAAAAGGTATTCAGCAGATAGATATAGCTAAATCCATTGGCGTAACAAACCAATATGTGTATGCTATATTAAACGAAAAGCAGAAAATAGGTGCAAGTACAGCTAAGAAAATAAACGCAGCTTACGGTATTCCTGTTGAGGAAATATTATCAAATAAAATAAATAACAATACACCAAAAACAAATCAAAAAACAATCAATGAAGGGGATTTTATAA
>JAPLDB010000234.1 GCA_026391975.1 Bacteroidota bacterium
ATTATCTCACCGATCCCGCCCCGATGCATAGAGAGCTATCAGGAACGAATCGTAAACGAATGCAGGATTAGACCTAAAAAAATGAAAACCAAAACATATTTCAAGTATGCAATGACAGTATTTGTCATTTCGATGATTGCTTTTTCCTGTGCAAAGGAAGAGGGAGACACCGCCATCATTACATTACCGCGTGATAAGTTTATCGGTACGTGGCATGTTACCTCCAACGGAACAAACACCGGCAATCAGTATTGGGACCTCATCATTGAGCCGGCCTCTGCCTCTGCGGCAGAACAGGTTGTGATGAAGAATTTTGATCTGCAGGGAGACACAACCAACGTTTATGCAGATGTAAGCGGTAGTGATCTGTTGATCCCCGTAACAGTTGTCGGAGCAGTAACCGTTAAAGGCACGGGATACCTGAGCGGAGCAACGCTGACACTGGATTATACTTCTACGGATTCGCAGACTGAAACAGTTCACGCTACGGCAACAAAATAATTTTGATTAGAATTCCGCCAGAACGGTCTTCCCCCCCACTACTTTCTCATTCAGCTGAACATTGATCCTGGTACCAACCGGAAGAAAAATATCTACACGGGATCCGAATTTTATGAAACCCATTTCCTCTCCCTGCTTTACGATCCAGTCTTTCTTAGGGTAGCAGACAATACGCCTGGCAAGTGCACCGGCAATCTGCCTCATCAGCACCGGAACTTTGGATGATGTTTCAATTACCACTGTGGTACGCTCATTCTCAGTGCTTGATTTAGGATGCCATGCTACAAGGTAAAGACCCGGATGATAACGGCAGTAAGTAACCTGTCCGCTTACCGGATACCTGTTCACATGTACGTTCAGGGGCGACATGAAAATTGAAACCTGTATTCGCTTATCTTTTAGCACTTCAGATTCCATTGTTTCTTCGATCACTACAACTTTACCGTCTGCCGGGGCAAAAACCTGCTTGTCATTTCTAAAAATTTTCCGGGCGGGATGCCTGAAAAACTGCAGCACTATAAGAAACAACAAAACTGAAATTGCAGTAATGATTCCCTGAATGATCGGGTAATTTCCAATGTACTGCACACTGATGACGTGCAATACAACAAGGAAAAGAGTAACAATTACAAGCGTAGAATAACCTTCTTTATGAATAGTCACTTCTTTATATTTATTAAATTCGGACAAATGTAAAAAAGAGTTACAAGTTGTGTCAATTGCTTCAACTGACCTTTGAACACCCAAAACTCAAATCTTATCATTTCAAATAATCGTTTATGTTTGCGGAAAATCACCTATAAAATGAACCGCCTGATTTCTATTAGTAGCAATAACGATATTCCAAAAGAACTTCTTGATACGCCTGTAGGATTGCTGTTGCAGTATCATAACCTCGACAGAAAATTCGAAGAATATACATCGGCACAAATGCTGATCGGAATGTGCATGGATAACCGGAAACACCTGCATATGCCTGAAAATTTTGCCTATATTATTCGCACGGGAGGAGCAAATCTCCGGTACAGTGAGTTCAGGGTAAGTTATGCAATTGCTGTGGGAGGTGTGCATTATATCGTTCTAATTGGCCACAACAATTGTGGTATGGTAAACCTGCTTTCCAGAAAGGTGCAATTTATTAATGGACTGGTAGAGAATGCCGGCTGGACTAAGGAAGAAGCTGAAGATCACTTCTATCACTTCGAGCCGATTCATGAAATCGGTAATGAAGTCGAATTTGTCTGCAGTGAAGCCAAACGTATCCGGTTACGGTATCCTAAAATCACTGTTGTCCCAATGATATATTTGGTGGAAGACAACAAGCTATACTTGGTAAATGAATAAGTTGTGATGAGGTGATTTCCTGATTAGTAATTAGTAATTGGTTAAAATTTGTATTTAGTAGAATACTATCTTCGCACCTCAAAATTTTTAGACTCAATGACAATTGTACAATTAAAAGATTTAAAGGAGCGTATTGAAGCCCTGAGGGGGTTTCTTTGACGTCGAGGGCAAACTGAAAGCAATCAAAGAGGAAGAGGATAAATCCCATTCGCCTGATTTCTGGAATAATCCAAAGGAGGCAGAAAAATTACTCAAAGGGATAAAGCAAAAGAAAAACTGGACTGCTGCATTTAGTGCATTAAACAGTTCTTATGAAGACCTCAGCGTACTTTTTGACTTTTTAAAAACAGGCGACACTTCGGAAAAGGAAGTGGATGAACACTATGCTCAAACCCTGAAACATCTTGATGATCTTGAGTTCAAGCGAATGCTTGGTGGTGAAGAAGATCAGCTGAATGCCATCCTCAACATTAACAGTGGTGCAGGCGGAACTGAAAGTCAGGACTGGGCTGATATGCTCATGCGCATGTATATTATGTGGGGCGAGAAAAACGGCTACAAGGTTGTTGAAGTCGACAAGCAGGAAGGTGAAGCAGCAGGAATTAAATCCGCGACGCTTGAATTCACAGGTGATTTTGCCTATGGCTACCTGAAAGCCGAAAGCGGAGTTCACAGGCTTGTAAGAATTTCTCCTTTTGATTCCAATGCCAAACGGCATACTTCCTTTGCATCTGTATTTGCTTATCCCGTAGTTGATGACACCATTGAAATCGAGATCAAAGATGCAGACCTTGAAGTTCAGACTTCCCGCTCTGGTGGTGCCGGCGGACAGAACGTAAACAAGGTTGAAACCAAGGTTCAGATGAAGCACGTACCTACAGGTATTGTTGTCGTTTGCCAGGTAGAACGCTCGCAAGGCGGCAATAAGGCACGTGCTTTGAAAATGCTCAAGTCACAGTTGTATGAACTGGAATTACGGAAACGCAATGATGCAAAAGCTGTAACAGAGGCAGGAAAGAAAAAAATTGAATGGGGTTCACAGATACGGTCTTATGTTTTTCATCCTTATAAAATGGTAAAGGACCTGCGCACTGATTATGAAACAAGTGACGTTCAAGGCGTGATGGATGGAGATTTGAATGAGTTTATGAAGGCGTATTTGATGGAGAATGCGAGTACGAAAGTGTAAAAGAGGTGATTAGCTGACGAAGTGATTAAGTGGATAGGTGACTAAGAGACTAAGGGATGGGTTGAAATTGAGAATATTTAATCCTGCATTTATTGGTTTTTAGACTGCACCATTATCCCGAACTTTGATTTCTAAAAAATATCCTTTAGGAACAATGCGCCCACATCGAAAACTAATTGCCTGGCAGGAATCAATTCAATTTGCAAAGGATATTTATCTTCTAGCCCGATTACTTCCCAGTGAAGAAAAATTCGGCTTAACCTCTCAAATGAGAAGAGCAGTTGTTTCAATTTCCCTGAATATTGCTGAAGGAGCAGCGAGGCAATCTGAAAAAGAATTTATCAGATTTCTTTTTTTCTCTGAAGGATCTTGCAGCGAAATAGATACACTACTTGAGATCTGTAAAATCCTAGAATACTTCCCGGAAGAAAAACTGGAATTCTATATAAATAAAAATGAAAAAATTTCAGCTTTGGTTATGGGCCTCAGGAAAAGCCTTGAGAGAAAAATCGGAAGATAGGCTCACGAAACCTTTCTACAGACTGATTTACTTTCCACAACTTACTATTTACTCATACATAAACTGAGTCACCTGGTCACTTCGTCACACAGCCTTTTACTTACTTAATCACATCGCCACCTCATCACCAACTCTTCATCCCTTGATACAAATATTCTACAAACCCAACTGCTCAACAAGCATTTCTGCTCTCCAACTCCTCAAAAAAAATTCAAAAGAGGAAATTGAGAAGATTGAATACCTCATTGATACTCCTTCAGAAAAAGAACTGAAAGCAATCCTGAAGCTTCTTGGTATGAAAGCCTCAGAATTCATCCGCAAGAAAGAGCCGCTTTACAAGGAGAAATATGAAGGCAAAAAACTAACAGAAGCAGGATGGATTAAAATCATGGTAGAAAACCCGATACTGATTGACAGGCCTGTAGTTATCAAAGGCGGAAAAGCAATTTTATGCCGGCCTGCTGAAAAAGTGCTTGAGTTATTTTGATTTTTTCGAACCCTGATAATATTTACATACAGGATTCATCACGCAGTCTGAACATTTCGGATCTGTAGGCCTGCAAATTTCGCGTCCAAGGAATGAAAAAACCATTCCGATATCCCAATCATCCTGAGGAATAACTTTCATTATTTGTTCTTCAATCTTTTTGGGGTCTTCTCCCTTTGCAATGCCTACACGAGGAGCAACACGAAGTACGTGAAGGTCCACAATAACACCTTCCGGTTTCACTTTTGCTTCGCGCATGATCACGTTTGCAGATTTCCTGCCAATTCCGGGTAAGGCAGTTAATTCTTCCATCGTAACCGGTATTTTGTCATTAGACTTCAGGCGTTGGGCTATTTCAACAAGCCATTTTGATTTCTTAAAAAAGCTGCGCACCTTTCCGATGTATGGCTTCAAGGCATCTTCATCAGCCCTGGACATTGATTCCATATCAGGAAACGATTTAAATAGCGGCGGCGCCAGCTGGTTGATCAAATCATCCGTAACCTGAGAGGAAAGCACGACCATAACAAGAAGTTCATATCGGTTACTGTAGTGTAAAGGATGTTTTTTCCCTTTGTATTTCTTCAGCAGGGGTTTAACAGCCTCGGCCCAGTTTATTTTAGGTGGCATAACAAAATTTTATCCGGATAAAACTAAGTTATCAAAGTGAGACAGTAAAACTTTTTCAACCTTAAAATTGTACTTTCGTCCGATCATTCCATAATTTGAATCGTACAATCGCTTAGTTACTTAATCACCTCATTACCTAGTCACTTAATCACCTTATCAACCAATCACCCAATCACCTAATCAACCAGTCACCTATACTATGCAATTCCGTAAAGAAAAAGACACCATGGGAACCGTTGAAGTTCCTGCACACGTTTACTGGGGCGCACAAACACAACGCTCCATTGAGAACTTCAAAATCGCCCAGGACATAAACAAAATGCCGAAGGAAATCATACAGGCATTTGCATACCTAAAGAAAGCAGCTGCGCTAACAAATCTCGATGCAGGCATATTGCCAAAGGATAAGTGTGACCTTATCGGAAAAGTGTGCGATGAAATCCTCGAAGGAAAACTGGATGACCAGTTCCCGTTGGTGATATGGCAAACAGGGAGCGGAACTCAAAGCAACATGAATGTAAATGAGGTTGTTGCCTATCGCGCCCACGTATTAAACGGTGGTAATTTACTTGATGAGAAAAAATCAATTCATCCAAATGATGATGTAAATAAGTCACAATCGTCGAACGATACTTTCCCGACAGCTATGCACATCGCTGCATACAGGATGCTGATGGGAACAACAATACCGGGAATAAAGAAACTCCGTGATACCCTTGCTGCAAAGTCAAAGGAATTCATGAATGTTGTGAAGATCGGGCGCACACATTTTATGGATGCCACTCCCCTCACCCTCGGGCAGGAAATTTCCGGGTATGTTTCTCAGCTTAATCATGGCATCCGTGCCATTGAACATACGCTCCCCCATCTTGCCGAACTGGCGCTGGGCGGAACAGCAGTTGGTACAGGAATTAATACACCTCCCGGATATTCCGAAAATGTTGCAAAGCATATTGCTGCACTCACAAAGCTTCCGTTCGTAACAGCAGAAAATAAATTTGAATCGTTGGCAGCTCATGATGCCATTGTAGAAGCACATGGTGCATTGAAGACTGTGGCAGTAAGTCTGATGAAAATCGGAAATGACATCAGGATGTTGTCCTCCGGCCCGCGCTGCGGCATCGGTGAAATATTTATTCCTGATAATGAGCCGGGATCCAGTATTATGCCCGGCAAAGTAAACCCTACACAATGCGAAGCCATTACCATGGTGGCAGCACAGGTTATGGGCAATGATGTAGCCATTAATATCGGTGGCGCAACCGGACATTTTGAACTGAATGTGTTCAAACCGGTGATGATCTACAATTTCCTCCATAGCGCGCGCCTGATCGGCGATGCATGCGTTTCATTCAATGATAAATGTGCTGTTGGTATCGAACCAATTCATGAGAATATTAAGAACAACCTCTACAATTCATTGATGCTTGTTACATCACTCAATACAAAAATCGGCTACTACAAAGCAGCGGAGATTGCCCAAACAGCCCATAAACAAGGCAAGACTTTAAAACAAACAGCCATCGATCTTGGTTATGTTACATCTGAGCAGTTTGATGAGTGGGTGAAACCAGAGGAGATGGTGGGGAGGGGATGATTTGAGGATGTGAAGATGTGAGTATGTGAGTATGTAGTATAAAATTAAAAGAAGTAAGAATTGAAATTCCCATTTTCCATTTTCATTTTAATACTTTTCATTTCAGGAATACAACCTCAAATATTAAACGCCCAACCCAAAATTGTAAAATTTAGCACAATTGATTCGCTGCTTCATCATCGGTCTGATAGCTTATTGGTAATCAATTTCTGGGCAACATGGTGCAAGCCATGTGTATCAGAACTTCCTTACTTTGAAGAATTGAAAAAGAATTACTCTTCTGAAAAAGTAAAACTCATTCTTGTTTCTCTTGATTTCAAAAGGGAATTTGAATCGAGGGTTAAACCCTTCATTGAAAAGAACAATATCGCTTCTGAAGTGTTACTCCTTGACGAGCCGGATTACAATTCGTGGATTGATAAGGTGGATGCAACCTGGAGCGGGGCAATACCGGCAACAGTTGTAATTGCCGGCAGCAAGAAAATGTTTTTTGAAAAAGAATTTATTTCTTACGCAGAACTTGAAAATATTATCAAACCCTTAATTCAAAAATAAAAATGAAAACCATACTTTTATCAATTGCAGTCTTGTGCTGCTCACTTCTGCTAATTTCAGCAACACCTGATGCTTATGCTCCGGGCAGCAAAGCCACAGACTTCAAACTAAAAAATGTAGACGGGAAAATGGTTTCGCTTGCAGACTACAAAGACGCACAAGGATTTATTGTAACTTTTACCTGTAATCATTGCCCTTTTAGTAAAGCCTATGAAGACCGTATTATTGGACTGCACAATAAATATGCTGCCAAAGGATATCCAGTAGTCGCTATTAACTCCAATGACAAAACAATTGCTCCTGAAGATTCTTATGAAGGAATGATCGAACGGGCGAAAGAGAAAAAGTTCCCTTTCGTTTACCTTTATGACGAAAGTCAGGAAATCGCGAAGACCTATGGCGCAACCAGAACTCCGCACATGTATATATTGAAAAAAGAAGGCAAAGACCTTGTTGTAAAATATGTTGGAGCAATTGATGACAATTCCGATGACCCTTCTATGGTCACTAAGAAATACCTTGAAAATGCAATGGATGAAATCCTTGCAGGAAAAGAAGTGAGTACCAGTAGCACCAAAGCAATAGGATGCACAATCAAGTGGAAAGGGACTAAATAACAGTTGTTACGAAAAAAAATCCGTCTGAATTTAATTCAGACGGATTTTTTTGTGACTCGAATTATTTTTTCTTCTCCTGAACTGCATCTTTTCCTGACGCATCTTTGCTGCTTTCGGCAGGCTTGTTCAACAATTCAATATTGCCTTTTGCAAGAGCGAAATCAGGCATAATTTTTAACGCCTCCTCAAAAGCCGCTCTGGCTTTATCAGCCATGCTCAATTCCTTAAAAATGATCCCCCGCATATTCAAAGCAGCGGCCTTCAATGGCACTTGCTGTTGGGTACTCTGGTCTACATTGATTGCAATTTTATCTGTTGTTGATTTGGGATCATTAATGATGATGTCAATCATCTGATTGCATTCACCAATTCTTTTTAGATAAAACTGCTGAACTGCTGTCTGATATGCATAATAAATATTGCCTGTCTTTTGAAACATCTTCTCATAAATTGCCAGTGCTTCTTTGTTTTTGCTTAGCTGACTGTATGAGAGTGCCACCATCTCCATAACACTCAGGTTATTGGTATCACGCTGCAAGTATTGGTTTCCTACTATTATACACTGAGGCATTTGACCGAGAGAAAAATAAAGGGTTACCAAAGAATCCATATAATTCAGACTGTCGGGATGCTTTATGATCATGTTGAACAAAGCGATCCTCGCAACTTCATAATCACCGAAACTGATGCCTTTATTATAAAGCTGCAAGTCAAAATCCTGCACAATGCTTTTCGGGCTTTCTGCAGCCTGAGAAGTTCCTTTCGTTTTCGTTTGTGCTGCAGCGAATGAAACGATAAATGCCAAAGGCAGAATAAATCCGTATTTTCTCATTGGGGTAGATTTTTTTGCAATAATAGAAAGAAATATTCATACCGAATTTACTTTCTTTGAGTGCAAAGCGAAAGCAATTGGAAGAATAAAATTCTTAGTATATTTACTTCCATGTTCAAATACCTCAAACTATTTCTGATTGCCGCTTCCATCGTAACAATTGCAGCCAGTTCGATTCCTTTCCCGCAGGAAGGCGAAAAATTCGAAAACCTGAAGGTGCTACCAAAGGACATTACTGATGAGCAATTGGATTCTGTGATGGATCATTTTAAAACATCACTTGATGTAAAATGCTCCTTTTGCCATGCCGGCGGTCCGGTTATCGACGGGAAAAAGCACCTTGATTTTGTAAGTGACGCCAAGCCTGAAAAACTACGCGCCAGAGAAATGATTCAAATGACGAACTACCTGAATGAAACTTTCTTCAACCCAGATCATTCCAGTAGGCCGGATACCATTCATGAGGTGATCTGCTATACATGTCACCGTGGAACAAAGGAGCCTGAGGCAGAGATGCTTTTCCTGGAAGTTGATTCAATCATGAGAATTCAGCATCAGCGAAAATAATATGCCCTTACGCGTGAGCAGAAATAAAACGCTCTTTCATGAAATGCTTTCAATTAATATTATGGAATGCCAGGTAGCTTTGCCTCTTCACCCGCAATTTTAACTCCCAAAATCTTATGAAAAATAAAATCGGCTTTTTGCTGGTATTTTTATTCGCCTCTGCCTACGCTTTGAATCAGGTACAACATGCGAAACAAAAATCAGTGAAGAAACCTGACCTCACTGAATCTTATGCTGTTCTTTGGAACAAAGTGGACTCCCTTGAGAAAAAAGGACTGAATAAATCAGCGCTTGAAACCGTTTCGAAGATCTACCAAAAGTCTGGAGCAGATAACAACACTCCGCAATTTTTAAAAGCGGTCATCCACAGGATGAAATTTGCAAGCTATACGGAAGAAAATGATATTAAAAAAAGCATCTCTGAACTGCAGAAAGACTGCGAGAAAACTCAGTTTCCCGGAAATGCCATTTTGCACAGCATGCTTGCCGAAACATATTGGAATTACTATCAACAGAACCGCTGGAAATTCATGAACCGAACGGAGACTATAGATTTTAAAAATGATGATATCAGCACATGGGACTTGAAAAAAATTTTCGAACAAACAGTAAGTGAATATCGGCGTTCGCTGGATATGCAGGAAAAGGCAATGAATATCCAGGTTAATATTTTTGACGAAGTGCTGGTAAAAGGAAATACCGAAGAAGCAAGAAAATTCAGACCCACATTGTACGATTTCCTCGCCCACCGCGCAGTTGACTTTTTTATGAATGAAGAATCCGGCCTTACACAACCAGTCAATAAATACAAGATTGATGCTGCCTGGTACCTCAATGACGTAGACATGTTTCTAAATTTTGTTTTGCTCAAAGAGGATTCCTTAAACATGAAGTTCAATGCCATTTCAATCCTTCAGGATCTGATCAGGTTTCACCAGAATGATGCTCATCCCGGAGCACTTATTGATGTTAATCTCAAACGTTTGAAATTTGTTTACAATGAACTTACGATATCCAATAAGGATTCACTCTATATACAGGTTCTTCAGCAGATTGCCAATCGCTATCATGACTACCCCGGAAGTAATGATGCATTATATGAAATCGCATCCTATTATTTCAACAAGGGCAATGATTATAAAAAAGGCGACAATGATGAAATTCGATTAATGAAAAATAAAGCGGAACTGGTTTGCGACACAGCAATTTCAAGATTCCCATATTCACAAGGGGGGCTCAACTGTAAACATCTAAAAGCGCTCATCAATGAAAAGCTCATCACCTTTCAGACAGAAAAAGTGAATGTACCTGATCATGCTTTTCTTGGCAGTATAAATTATTTGAACATCGGTAAAGTATTTGCGCGTGTTGCAAGAATGGATTCAAAAGAAGACCTGGAACTCTCTGGCTTATACGGTGAACGCCTGGTGAAATACTTCCTCACCCTGCCTTCTGTAAAGGAATGGAATCTCACCCTTCCGCAGGATGTTGACAAGCAAACCCACGTAGCGGAAATCAGCATCCCTGCATTACCTTCAGGTAAGTATGTAATTCTCATTTCATCTGATGCAAATTTTTCCTACGAAAAAAATTCCGTTTCTTATTCTACAGTTTATGTTTCCAATTTAAGTTATATCAACCGGAGAAAAAATGGCGGCTACGACATCTATGTCCTAAACCGAACTACCGGTGAACCCATAGCAGGTGCATCTGCAACACTTTATACTTCTCAGTATAATTACAACTCGCGGAAATATGAAACGGTAAAAGGAAAATCATTCTCCACCGACAGTAAGGGATACATTGACCTGGCAGGTGAAGATGATCGCCGCAACTACAGCATAGAACTAATCAAAGAAAACGACCGTCTATTTATCAATGACAACCTGTATTCTTATATGTACCAGGAAGAGAAACAAATGCGCTTTGCAACTTATTTTTTTACTGATCGCTCAATATACCGTCCGGGACAGACCATTTATTTCAAAGGCATTGTTCTCGAAACAGATGGACAAACATCCCGCATCAAAACCGGATTCAAATCAACAGTTACATTGTACGATGTGAATTCACAAAAAATAGCTGATCTGCAGTTAACGACCAACGAATACGGAACTTTCAACGGAACCTTCACTGCTCCACAGGGCGTACTAACAGGAATGATGCGTATACAGAATGAAAGCGGTATACGTTATTTTTCAATGGAAGAATACAAAAGACCAAAGTTTGAGGTAACATTTGAACCATTGCAGGGAAGTTACATGGTGAACAACAGGATTACAGTTGTGGGAAAAGCGATGACTTATTCAGGCGCAGTTGTTAGCAATGCAAAAGTTGCCTATCGTATAACCCGTTCATCACAATTGCCAAAATGGTTTTATTCATGGAGAAGTTTTTATATGCCATCATCTCCACAAACAGAAATTACGAACGGTATTACTTTAACCGATGCAGGAGGAAATTTCCGAATTACATTTGATGCACTTGCTGATGAAAAAATCCCCAGATCCGGCAATCCGGTTTTTGATTTCGAAATCAGCGCAGACGTAACCGACATCAATGGTGAAACCCGTGGAAGTACACAAAACGTCAGTGTGGGATACCAGGCGCTGTTCATAGAAACCGACCTGAAGGAAAACATGAACAGGGATTTGTGGAAACCAATCGTGATCAGCAGTCGCAACATGGCCGGCAATTTTGAGGCTGCGCAGGGAAAAGTTTCAATCTACCGTCTCGAACAACCGGGACGACTATTTCGCAAACGCCTGCTGGAAGCGGCCGACAAACACACCATCAGTCGTACTGATTTTGAAAAAGAATTCCCGTACGATGTTTTCGAAAATGAAAACGATGCCTCAACGTGGAAAAAAGCCGAAGAAATAATTTCCGGGAATTTTGACACACAAAAAGATTCGCTTGTCAAAGTAACAGACGCACAAAAACTCAAACAGGGAATGTATGTAATGGAAATAAAGTCCAAAGATAAATACAGCAATGATGTACTGTATACGCAATACTTCTCCTTATTTTCTCCAAAAGAAAAAGAATGCCCAGTGGATTCATTTGCCTCTTTTATTCCTCTCAAAACAAAAGGCGAGCCCGGTGAGAAAGCAAAGTTTTTGATCGGCTCTTCAGATAAAAACGTGAATGTACTTTATGAAATTGAACAATATGAAAAAGTAATTTCTAAAGAATGGTTTACACTCAATGCAGAACAAAAGCTAATTGAAATCCCAATTGAAGAATCACACAGGGGTAATTTTGCAGTACATTTTACATTTGTAAAGCAAAATCGAATTTATAAAACAGACCAGATCGTAACCGTGCCATGGTCCAATAAAGAAATCACCGTGTCTTTGGAAACTTTCAGAAATAAATTATTGCCCGGCTCAAAAGAAGAGTGGCGCTTAAAACTAAGTGGTAAATTTTCAGATAAGATTGCTGCAGAAGTTGTAGCGAGCATGTACGATGCATCGCTGGATGTTTTTCAAAAGCATGAGTGGGAATTCGGAATCTGGAATTTATCATATTCGAATGCAAGTTTTCAATCTGGAAGTATGTTCAGTGCCGTTTCTTCATCAAACTTTGCCAAAAACTGGAATGATATTCCGGCTATGAGTTTCAGAACTTATGATGAACTGAACTGGTTCGGATATTCTGTCTATTCGCACATCTACAATAAATCATTCAGAGATGGCGGCGGCGTAGCTATGAGCATGTCACAGGAGAGCAGTCCAATGATGGCGAAAGAAGCCGAAGGAGGTTTTGCTGATAAAGATCAGGCAGAAACAATTGCCCCGGCAGAAACAAAAAAATACAACGGAGAGTTTGGACGGAAACCAACAGGACCGGCAACCATCATCCCCCGCACTAATTTTTCTGAAACTGCATTTTTCTATCCAACCTTAATGACCAACGAAAAAAACGAGGTCATATTTTCTTTTACAATGCCTGATGCGCTGACGCGCTGGAAATTCATGGCACTGGCTCACACCAAAGGTCTTGAATGTGGCTACATTGAAAAAGAGGTTATCACGCAAAAAGAACTCATGGTTGTTCCGAATGCCCCGCGTTTTTTACGCGAAGGAGACACCCTCAGCTTTCCGTGCAAGATCTCAAACCTGTCCGATTCGACAATGGCCGGCAAGGCGACACTATCCTTCATTGATGCAATAACAAGCTCAAACATCACTTCGCAAATTCTTAAAGGAGATTCATCCTTTGCTTTCGTTACCGCCAAAGGCGCAAATACGAATTTGATATGGTCGTTGGTGATACCTGAAGGACTAAGTGCCGTTAAATATAGGATCACTGCACAGGCACAAAATTTTACAGATGGCGAAGAGCAGGCGATTCCAGTTTTAACCAACAGGATGCTCGTTACTGAATCAATGCCATTGTGGGCCAATTCAAAACAAACTAAAACATTTTCATTTGATAAATTCAAAAACAACAAGTCCTCAACGCTGAAGAACCACAAGCTCACGCTGGAATACACTTCCAACCCGGCCTGGTATGCCATCCAGGCTTTGCCATACCTCATGGAATATCCCTATGAATGTTCAGAGCAGATTTTTTCACGCTACTATGCAAATGCACTGGCATCGCATGTAGCCAACTCCAGTCCAAGGATCAAATCAGTATTGGATGCTTGGAAAATGCAATCTCCTGAATCATTTCTGTCGAATCTTGAAAAAAATCAGGAACTCAAAACAACAATCCTTGAGCAAACACCATGGGTACTTGATGCAAAAGATGAAAGCGATAGAAAGAAAAGAGTAGCACTTCTTTTTGACTTAAACAAGATGAGTGCGGAGTTGCAAAATGCAATACTTAAACTTCAGAAGAAACAGAATCCTGACGGATCATGGTCATGGTTCGACGGCATGCCTGACGACCGGTACATTACCCAGTACATTGTTGAAGGATTTGGCCACCTTGATCACCTCGGAGTTAAAACAGTCCGTGAAGATGAAAGAACATGGAACATGGTTCAACGCTCGGTTGAATACCTCGATAGAAGGATCAATGAAGATTACCGTGATCTGATTTCGCGGAAAGCAGACATGACAAAAAACAATCTCACATCCATTCAGATACATTATTTGTATGCAAGGAGTTTTTTCAAAGACCTGCCGGTGGATGGAGAATTCCGCAAATCACTCGACTACTATTTATCGCAGGAAAAGAAATACTGGCTGGATCAAACCAATGAGTATATGCAAAGCATGATCTCACTGACGCTTTCTAAAAACAATGAAAAGTCCGTTGCCATGGACATCATCAGGTCGCTGAAGGAAAATTCGCAATACAGTGAGGAACTTGGTCGTTACTGGAAGAACAATGCCGGTGGATATTACTGGGGACTGGCTTCCATTGAAACACAATCAATACTGATCGAAGCATTCCATGATGTTGCTGGGGATAAACAGGCTGTTGACGAAATGCAACGCTGGCTTTTAAAGAATAAACAAACGAACGACTGGAAAACAACCAAAGCCACTGCAGAGGCATGTTATGCACTGCTCCTTCAGGGAACAGATTTCCTCTCACAATCTGCGGATGCAGATATTACGCTTGGCAACGAAAAAATAAGCCCTTCCTCCTACCCTGAAATAAAAGCGGAAGCAGGAACAGGTTATTATAAAATAACCTGGAGCGCCAATGATATCAGAAAGGATATGGGCGATGTGAAAGTTGTAAATAATAATGAAGTGCCTGGATGGGGAGCGCTTTACTGGCAATACTTTGAGCAGCTTGACAAAATCACTCCTTATGAAACTCCGCTGAAACTGAAAAAGCAGCTCTTCATAGAACAAAATTCTCCATCAGGAAAAGTGATCGTGCCTGTGAGCGAACAAATGCAGGTTAAGGTAAGCGACCGGTTAAAAGTCCGGATAGAACTGCGCGTTGACCGTGACATGGAATACGTAATGATGAAAGACATGCGTGCCTCAGGTTTAGAACCCGAGAATGTGTTGTCATCATATAAATGGCAGGATGGTCTTGGATATTATGAAAGCACACACGATGCATCCACTGACTTCTTCTTCTCCTATTTACCAAAGGGAACGTATGTATTTGAGTACCCGCTGCGCGCTTCACAGGAAGGAAATTTTTCCAACGGCATTACAAATATTCAATGTATGTATGCTCCGGAATTTGGTGCTCATAGCGAAGGAGTGAGACTTTCAATAAAAC
>JAPLDB010000087.1 GCA_026391975.1 Bacteroidota bacterium
TATGAATCCTTACATTTGAACCTTTATGCAGACAAAATCTTCAGCCTGGAAATTTTTCTTAATCCTGGGTATTTTATTTGCAATCACTTCTGAGTTTTTTCAGCATATTATTAAAAGGTCTGAAGGTGAAAAGATCGAATATGCACAGAAGGAAATCCTGAACCTTGAAAAGAAAATCAGGGAATCGCTTGACGTGATCGCGTCATTTTCTGCAGACTCCCAGTTCCATGAATATTTCATTCACAGCGGACAACAAGACCTTGGCTTCAGTTTTTTCTATTTTGAGAATGGCGCACTGAAGTTCTGGAGCGATAATACAAAAGTGCTGCCTGAAAATGCTTCATCTGAAAAGATCAATGATGGAACACTGATGACGTTACCGGATGGAACCTACGATGCCTTCGAAAAATCCTTTGGGAACAAAAAGATCATAGGGCTCATCCTGTTACATCAGACTTTTAGCTATGAAAATAAATTTCTGGTCAATCATTTCAATCCCAAATTAAAACTGGACGAACAGTTCATTATATCGGCTGGAAAAGGAGATCATTTGCTAAAATCATCATCAGGAACAGACTTACTGGCGCTGGATTTTTCCCGTGCAATTCCTGATGAACTGCCGTTTAAAACCCCTGCATGGTTTTATCTTTTTGCTTTTGTGTTTTTATTTACGGGTTTGATGCTGTATTTCCAAAACCGCACGACTACATTATTTTCCGTAGCATTAACAGGAATCGTCCTGTTCCTCCTTCGTTACACCATGATCCGTTTTCGCCTTCCGGGAGAGTTGTATTTCAATGATTTTTTTAGCCCGAAGCTCTACGGCTCTTCCTTTTTCTTCAATTCCATTGGTGATTTTTTCCTGAATGCATTTGCCTTCTTTTCCTTTTCCGGATTGCTGAATTACCATTTCAAAAAATCAGGGTATTCGCTGAACCGTTCTCCAAAAACATATTTTCTACTTCTGCTTGCCGTCTTCGTTTTGATGATCGTATTCTATGCAATGCATTGTTTGATCGGTGACATCGTACTGAATTCAAAAATATTTTTTGAACCCAGCATTTCCGAACTTGACGTTAACAGTCTTGTCGCAGCATTGTCAATACTGTTGCTTCTCTGGAGCTTTTATTCTCTCACAACCGGCCTGCTCACACCATTCAGGAATATTTTTTCTTTTAAGAATATATCAGGAAATATTTCTTCATTCGGTTCCGGGTTGTTAGCGGTACTGGTCTTATCCTTCTACGCCTCCTTTCTTATAAGCACCAATTTGAACGAAAAAAACCTTGAGAATCAGAAGCTGTTTGCACAAAGACTTGATTCAAGGCGCGACCAGCTTGCCGAATATCTTTTTAACGATCTTCAAAAAAAGATCATCAACGATTCACTGACCAGGGTGATCATTTCGGAGAAAAAAGATGTCACTGAAAAAATATCACAGCACCTTTTGCAAAATTATTTCACGGGATATTTTTCTAAATTTGATCTGAATGTTTCAGTCTTTGATAATTCCGGTTTTTCTTTTGACCCTTCTGCCACTGATTCTATCTCAGGCTGGGAACAGCAGTTTCAACAAGGGAAATCAACTGCATCAGCACTACTTTCACTGCAACCGGATGAATCAGGAAAGCTGAAATACCTTTCCCTGCTCCGGATAAACGACCCGGCAGGATCGCCAATTGCAACAGTCGCCGTGGTGTTCACTGCGCGCAGGACACAGCTAATCGAAGGATTTCCTGAACTCTTTGTAAGCAATAATGTAATGAAGAACCGGGATGAAAACGGCTATTCATATGCGCGTTATTCAGGAGATGCGCTGATCTATGCAGGAGGAAATTTTCCATATCCTTTTCATTCGCCTGCATTTGAAAAAAGCGAAACAGGATTTTCATTGCTTTCAATTGAAGGGTATGACCACGTTGTATACAGAACCTCATCTGCATCGTATGTAGTCGTAAGCCGTCCCGGTGAAGATATATTTGACCGGTTATCAATATTCTCCTACCTGCTGCTCTTCTTTCTTTCCGTTTTTCTGATTGTCAATCTCATCTTCTTTTTGCTTCTCCGAAAGGATAAATTTCAGTTTTCCCTGAAACAAAGGATACGATCTTCACTGATTTCACTCGTCATTATTTCTTTCGTTCTGATTGCCTCAGGAACCAGTGTTTACATTGTCCGCAAATATGACAGCGATAAAAACAAAACAATTTTGTCCCGACTGAATGCAATGTGGTTTGCGATCACAGATCGCTTTGGTTTTGAAACAGTATTATCGTCTGAGAACAGCGCTAACAAGACAAGTGAGCTTAACAGCATTGTTTCCAACTTTAATCTTGATTTTAATCTCTATGATGACGCAGGGAATCTATTTTACTCCTCGCAGCCAAAGCTTTTTGAAAAAGGAATTCTCAGCACACGCATCAACCCGGAGGCTTTCTACGAAATGCAGCAATCCGGCAAAACCCAGTTTGTACACATGGAAAGCATCGGTAAATTAAGCTATGCCGCCGCTTATGCTCCATTCACAGACAAATCAGGAAACATTGCAGGTTACCTGAACCTTCCCTATTTTGAAAAACAAAACGAGCTGAACAAAGAGATCAGCGGATTTCTTTCAGCGCTCATCAATATCTATCTCCTGCTCCTTGCCGTTTCATTGCTCCTTGCATTGTTCATCACTTCGCGTATCACAAAACCGTTGCTGTTAATACAGGAAAGACTGAGCCTGATAAGGGTGGGTAGCCGCAACGAGATCATTGAATGGAAAAGGAATGACGAGATCGGACAGCTGGTTCAGCAATACAATAAGATGGTTGAGGCCCTTGCAGAAAGTGCCGATAAACTTTCGCGCAGTGAGCGTGAAAGCGCATGGAGGGAAATGGCGCAGCAGGTTGCGCATGAAATAAAAAATCCGCTAACTCCAATGAAACTGAGTATGCAGCATCTTCAACGGGCATGGAATGAAAAGAGTGGCAACCTCGATGAACTTTTTCAACGCATCAGTAAAACGATGATCGAGCAGATAGATGCGCTCAGCAACATTGCTTCTGAGTTCAGCAATTTTGCAAAAATGCCACAGGCAAAAAATGAATGGCTTGATTTGAATGAGATCATAAATTCTTCGATTAACCTGTTCAACGATACACCCGGAATCCAGATCAGCTTCAATGACGATGGAATTGAGCGCAGGATCTTTGCCGACAGAGATCAGCTCATCCGCGCTTTTTCTAACCTGATCAAAAATGCAATACAATCAATTCCGGAAAATAAAAAAGGCGAGATCAACATCTCATTAAAAACGGAAAGTGGCTCCTATCACATTGCAGTATCCGATAACGGCTCAGGAATCCCGTTGTCTCTTCAGCCAAAAATTTTCACTCCGAATTTTACCACAAAAACAAGTGGTATGGGGCTTGGGCTTGCCATGGTAAAAAGCACCCTGGATGCAATCGACGGAAGAATATCATTTGAAACCTCAGAAGGACAAGGAACAACTTTTCATATTAACATTCCTCAATAGCACAATCCTTCTTAAGCAAGAAGAATTATTGCATTTCCGTTTTCAATTTTGACAGGAAATTTTTTTAGCGGTAATTTTGCGGGGCCATTGGTGACATTCCCTGAAAAATCAAAGTCACTTCCATGCAGTGGACAATGCAAACCAGCCTCTTGCATATTCACACCATGGCCTCTGTGCGTACATTTCAATTGCAATGCGGTGATCTCTGCGTCTGAATTTTTAATCAGAAATATATTGTAATCACCATTCGGTCCACCGATCACCAGTTTGTTTTGAGCGCCGAAAGAAGAAAGCGGCAATGAAATTTTATTTGTTGCAGCATCATATGATGACGCAGTTACAGCAGCGGGCGCAGAGCAACTTTCAAGTGTTGTTAAAAATCCAAGGCCGGCAATCGCTGCACAGGCAGTGCCTGATTGTTTAATAAAATCCCTTCTGTTTTGCATTGTATGTAAATTAAAGTTTTTTCAATGCAGCCCTCATATCCACTTTTTCCGATACAATGGATGCTGCTTTATCCACTGCAATGCGCTCCTGTTTCATACTGTCGCGCTCACGGATCGTAACGGTATTGTCTTCCAACGTCTGGTGATCAACAGTAATGCAATACGGTGTGCCGATTGCATCCTGTCTCCTGTATCTTTTTCCGATCGAATCTTTTTCTTCGTAAACACAAAGATGGTCATATTTCAGCACATCCATGATCTCTCTTGCTTTTTCGGGAAGACCGTCTTTTTTTACCAGTGGAAGTATGGCACATTTAATCGGCGCAAGGAATGCCGGAAGGTTCAGCACCACCCTGTCGCTTCCATCCTCAAGTTTTTCTTCTTTGTATGATTGGGACAGAATTGCAAGGAACATCCTGTCGAGGCCAATGGATGTTTCTACCACATAGGGAACAAAACTTTCATTGTCTTCGGGATCAAAATACTGCAGTTTTTTTCCGGAAAATTTTTCATGCTGGCTTAAATCGAAATCTGTGCGGGAGTGAATTCCTTCCAGCTCTTTAAATCCAAACGGGAAATTAAATTCGATATCGCATGCAGCATTGGCATAATGCGCAAGTTTGATGTGGTCATGAAAGCGATGCATGTTTTGTGGAAATCCCAGTGAATGGTGCCAGTTCATGCGTGTTTCTTTCCATTTGTTATACCAGTCCATTTCTGTTCCCGGCTTTACGAAGAACTGCATTTCCATCTGTTCAAATTCCCGCATGCGGAAAATAAACTGACGTGCCACAATTTCATTGCGGAATGCTTTTCCTGTTTGCGCTATGCCAAAAGGTATTTTCATGCGACCCGTTTTCTGCACGTTCAGGAAGTTCACAAAAATGCCCTGGGCAGTCTCGGGACGAAGGTAAATTGTATTGGACTCGTCAGTAACAGAGCCAATCTGGGTCGAGAACATTAAATTGAACTGTCGCACATCTGTCCAGTTGCGGCTGCCGCTGATTGGGCAAACAATTTCAAGGTCAACAATGATCTGTTTTACTTCAGCCAGGTCATTTTTCTCAAGGGCGTCTTTGAAACGGGCATTGATGTCATCGATCTTTTTTTGATTCTCCTGCACACGCGGATTAGTGGATCGGAACATCTTCTCGTCAAAATTTTCGAAACGCTTTGCTGCCTTTTCCACTTCCTTTTCAATCTTCCCTTCAATCTTCGCAATATGATCTTCAATCAGAACATCGGCACGGTACCGTTTTTTTGAATCCTTGTTGTCGATCAGCGGATCATTGAAAGCATCGACGTGACCGCTGGCTTTCCAGATTGTTGGATGCATGAATATGGCAGAGTCAATGCCGACAATATTTTCATTCATCTGTACCATGGACCTCCACCAGTAGTCGCGGATATTTTTTTTCAGTTCGGCGCCGTTTTGTCCATAGTCATAAACTGCACTCATTCCGTCATAGATCTCACTGCTTTGAAAGACAAATCCATATTCCTTTGCGTGGGAAATGATGCTTTTAAATACTTCTTCAGGTGCCTGGTTGCTCATGCTGCAAAAATAGAAGTTTAATCAGAAGGAAGAAGAAGAAAATTGCTTTCTGCTTATCAACGAATGCTAAAAAAAAAGTTGGTACTTTTCCACAGTGAAACAAAGGCTTTTCCTTTTAACGTGGCTGACGGTATTCTCTGTTACCCTTCTGAAATCTCAGCCGGTAAAGGATTCCATCTCTTTCATTATGAAGGGAACAGATGCGGATACCATAAAGATCAAGAAGATGCTTGGTCTTTACCATCATTATAAGATGAATGATCCGCAACAGGCACTTATTGCCGCTGAGAGCGCAGGGAAAATCGCAAGTGAAAAAAAACTGGATCTGTTCATGGCCAAAGCTTATGGGTTCATGGGAACGGCCAATTACAACATGGACCGTTATCCCGTGGCACTGGAACATTACCTCCATGCATTACAACTTTATGAGAAGCTGGAACTGAAACGCGAAGAGGGTGTTATTCTCAACAATATGGGCAACCTTTTCCTTGACCAGGAATTGCCCGACCAGGCTCTACCTTATTATCAACGGGCACTGGCAATTGACAAAGACCTTAAACTTGACGCCGACATTGCAATAGATCTGTTGAATATCAGCAGCGCATATTCTGTAACACCCAAACTGGACTCAGCCTATTTTCTTTGTTCTCAGGCACTCCAAAAGGCAGAAGAACTGAAAGACACAGCCATTTATACACAATGCCTTGGAAACCTTGGTATCATTGAGTTTCAGCAAAAAAAATATGACATTGCACTAAAGCACATCCTTGAAGCAGAAGATCTTTATAAAAAGCATGGTCTTGAAGCCAACATTGGTGTCCTGTTTCTCAGCCTTGGCGACATCTACCTGCAAAAAAAGGATGTTGCGAAAGCAACCCGGTATTATTCCAGGGCACTCGAGAATGGAAAAGAAATGGAATCCATTGACGATGAAAGATACGCCTACCTCGGACTTTCGAAATGTGCAGAGCTGAAAGGTAATTTTCCTCAGGCATTTGACTATATTAAGAAATACAATGTACTCAACGACTCCATCTTTAATTTCAAAAGCAGCAGAAAGCAGACCAGCCTTTTGCTGAACTATGAAATGGAGAAAAGGGATGTGATCGTAAAAGCAGCGCAGGAGAAAAAAGAGGCCATCCATGCAGCTGAACTTCACCGGCAACGATCTCAGAAAAATATTTTCATTGCCGGGTTCATCATCGTTTTTGTGCTCTCATTTATCATGCTTAGACTTTACCGTGATAAAAACAAGTCCAATAAAAAGCTCAGTGAAACACTAGCAAACCTGGAGCATACACAATCACAATTGATTCATCAGGAAAAAATGGCATCACTCGGAATGCTCACAGCAGGCATTGCACATGAGATACAGAATCCACTGAATTTTGTGACTAACTTCTCCGATTCATCACTGGAAATTATCAAGGAACTCCATGAAACAAAAGATGAAAATGAAAAGCAGGAACTGATGAACGAGCTTACCATGAATATTGAAAAAATTTCCAATCATGGAAAACGGGCTGATAACATCATCAAGAGCATGCTTCGACACAGTCATGGAACACAGGAAGCAAAAAGGCCCACCGCCATTAACAGGGTCTGTGATGAATTCCTCATGCTTGCATACCATAGTATCCGGGCATCACATCCTGAATTTAACTGTGCGATTGAAAAGAAATTTCAGGAAGACATGCCAAAGGTGAACCTTATGGCGCAGGAAATTACCCGCGTGTTGCTCAATCTTTTTACAAATGCTTTTCATGCATTGAAGGAGCGAAAGGAAAAAGAACCCGGTTTTTCTGCAGTCATAACGGTTTCAACAATATTAAATAATCAGTTTGCTGAAATACGGGTCATGGACAACGGTCCGGGAATACCTGCGCAAATCCGTGATAAAATTTTTCAGCCTTTTTTTACAACAAAGCAATCAGGCGAAGGAACAGGCCTCGGTTTGTCCATCAGCTATGATATCATTAAAGCGCATGGGGGAGAACTTACCGTGAATAGCAAGGAGGGCGAATTCACCGAGTTTTGTATTTCACTTCCTATCTAAAGATTTTGCGGCGTGACCGCATTACGCCAACGGCCTGAAAAACATGGTGAATGGATTTTTTTTCCCTTTTCTGATTGATTTAACAGTAAAAACATATTGAAAAAGTTGCTTTTTCGGGTTAAGTAAATATATTTGTCATCCGAACTAACCATTCGCTCCTTCCTAACACGAAGAACAGCGCTGCATTGATCAACATTGCAGAATTCGATTTTCTGCAAACGATATATTTAGCGGTATGCGAGAAAAATTTCAGGGCACAATTGCTTCCTGAATAGCAGAAGAAAAAATTAAATTTTATACAGATTAATTCTGTGAAGGATCATATTGCCTATTCAAAAAACTAAGAAAAAATTAAAAACAATAAATTAATCCACAGTCTCCTATGAAAAAATTTCTAACACTCATTGCGCCATTCTGGGCTGCACTTATTGCAACTTCTGCGAATGCACAAGTAACTCAAATGAGTGACTATGTAATCTTCTCCGGTAACGGAGGAGCCGGAACGACAACCCCTGTATCTCCCGGAAATGGTGTACAGATCGGCGTTTCTTCTACTTCAATCGGTGGGTCCATCGGAAGTCTAAAGCTTGTGAAAACAACAGGCACCGGCACCGTCGGCATCACAGGTAATATTTATAGCGGCGGCACAGTTGTGCTCAGCAATGGAAATACCGTAAGTGGTAGAATAACTGCTGCCAATTCATTTACAGCAAGTGGAACCATTCTTTCCATTGGCACCGCCGCCAACCTTGGCGGTAATATTGACGTCAATGGAAATGTTGTCGTTGGAAGCGGAACTGTTTCCGGAAGAGTGACACATCCTTCAGGAACCACATATTCCGGACCTTCACCCGCAGGCGGAAATGTTACCGGAGCACCTGCTTTGCCCACATTACCGGCATTACCGGCAGTGACCACTTTTACGCCATTCCCCAATATAGCTGACATTAATACTACTACCACTATTACGCCAGGTCTTTATGATGACTTAAAACTTCCCGGAAACAAGACACTCACTTTTAATGGTCCCGGCATATATGTCTTTGACTATATTAAAAATACCGGAAGCAATACGTTCGTTTTTAATTTTCAAAATACCACTTCAGGCACATTTAAGATATATGTTCATAACAATGTAGATGTCGCAGCCTTAAATGTAAGTCTTATTAATGGTGGAAGTGCTAATCGGATTTATCTGGAGACCCACGGAAATGGTTCTACCTCATCGAATGGAACATATGCTTTTACTATTGCTAACGGTCCTTCAGGTGGTGCCCACACGAAATGGATGGGGACAGTCTGGGCTCCTTATGCAGCAATAAATATTGGATCAACCACCGGAAACTGTGATGTCACAGGGGCACTCTGGAGCAAAACTCAGGTAAATATTCAGAACGGAGAAGCCATTGTTTATGCTCCATATCAAAACTGTGCTATGCCGGTTGCCTCATCCGGAAGCAACTCTCCGATTTGCGCAGGCATCACATTGAATCTTACCTCAGGAGGGGGAACAACTTATTCATGGACAGGTCCAAATGGGTTTACTTCAACCAGCCAGAATCCAACTATCAGCAATGCGACATCTGCGGCTACCGGTTCATATACGGTTACTGTTGCCAATGGCGCTTGCACTGCTACAAGTTCGGTAAACGTTATTGTTAACGCATTACCTGTTGTATCAGCAGGAACATATGCTGCAGTTTGTGTAAACGGTTCTTCCATAACACTTACAGGCTCTCCTGCCGGCGGGACTTTCACCGGCAGCGGAGTGACCGGAAATACTTTCAACCCTGCTACTGCAGGTGTTGGCACAAAAACAATTACTTATTCTTATACCAATGCAAACGGTTGCAGCAGCACCGCAACAACAACCATTGTGGTAAACGCCCAGACAACAGTTAGCGCGGGAACTTATGCTGCCGTGTGTGTAAACGGATCTTCTGTAACACTTGCAGGTTCTCCTGCCGGTGGTACTTTCAGCGGCAGCGGTGTGACAGGAAATACTTTCAACCCTGCTACTGCTGGTGTAGGAACAAAGACAATTACTTATTCTTATACCAATGCAAACGGTTGCAGCAGCTCTGCAACAACAAGCATTGTGGTAAATGCCCAGACAACAGTTAGTGCAGGAACATATGCTGCAGTATGTGTTAACGGTTCTTCTGTAACGCTTGCCGGTTCTCCCGCAGGTGGAACATTCAGTGGTAGCGGAGTGACAGGAAATACTTTCAATCCTGCCACCGCCGGTGTGGGAACAAAAACAATTACTTATTCTTATACCAATGCAAATGGTTGCAGCAGCTCTGCAGCAACAAGCATTGTGGTAAATGCCCAGACAACAGTAAGTGCTGGTACATATGCTGCTGTTTGTATAAACGGATCTTCTGTTGCACTCACGGGTTCGCCGGCCGGTGGAACTTTCAGCGGTAGCGGAGTAACCGGAAATACTTTCAATCCTGCCACTGCAGGTGTGGGAACAAAGACAATTACTTATTCATATTCTAATGCAAACGGATGCGCAAGCTCTGCAACGACAAACATTGTAGTGAATGCATTGCCAGTAGTAAGTGCAGGAAGTTATAGTGCTGTTTGTGTTGATGGCGCAGCAGTACCACTTGTGGGTTCTCCTGCAGGCGGTGCTTTCAACGGTGCCGGTGTAACAGGAAATAGTTTCAGCCCTGTCGGCGCCGGAACAGGCAGCAAACTGATTACTTATACGTACAACAATGGAAATTGCAGCAACATTGCAACCGCAAACATTTTAGTGAATGCCCTACCGAACGTTGATGCAGGCCATGCAGATTCACTTGCCTGCTTCGTATTTTCTGTTCCTCTTGCCGGTTTCTCTACAACGCCCAATGCACAATTCAGCTGGGTGGCAAGCGGTGGCGGAAATATTACCGGTGCGGCAAACAATGCAAATCCTGCTGTAGATGCACAGGGCGTGTTTACATTGACAGTAACAGATCCTGCAACAGGATGTTCTGCAAAAGATGTTGATACAGTTGGATTTATAGATTGTATTTTTTCAGGAATTAACGAAGATGGAAAGTCTGATGAGATTATCGGTATTGACCTTACTTCATTGTGGGCACATTACGATTACAATACGCATGCAAATCCAAATCCGGATTTATTCCTGATCAACAATGATAAAGTCTGGGTTGAGATTGTTTACAATGATGGATTTTACAATACACTATTACCTTACCTTACTGCTGCACCATTCAATCTGGTGGAGGCATTGTTTGTTGACAACGGTCCAAACAACAGAATCATTACTACGCAAGTCGACATCGCGCAGCTTTGGAATCTCAATAATCTGAATATCAGTACAGGCATCAACATGATCAACCATGTGCGCCCTGTATATCCTGCTGTTCCAACTGCAGGGCCTGCATATTCATATGGTGATGTTGCACAAAAATCAGATATCGCACGAAATGGTTTTGGTGTGAACGGACAGGGAATTAAAATTGGTGTGATATCAGACAGTTACAACACAAGACCCGGTGATCCTGCAAATGCATTCGATGTACCAACAGGAGAACTTCCCGGTGTTAGTAATCCGGAAGGATTTACAAACCCTGTACAGGTTATTCAGGAATACCCTTATGGACCACGTACAGATGAAGGACGGGCTATGTTACAAATCGTACATGATGTGGCTCCGGGAGCTAACCTTGCTTTTGCAACAGGATTTATCAGCCAGGGTAATATGGCACAGCAGATTCGCAATATGAAAACAGCGGGATGCAATGCTGTGGTTGACGATATCACTTATCCTACTTCACCGTTTTTCAAAGACGGTTTGATCTCACGTGCAATCAGAGAGGTTACTGCACAGGGAATGACTTACATTACATCTGCCGGGAATTTTGGTCTGAAATCATGTGAAGGAACTTTCAACGGTACTGCCGTTCCTCCGGGAAATGGTCTTGCCGGCCAGGCACATGATTTTGGCGGCGGTGATATTTACCAGAGTATCTCTCTTGATTCCGGAACCTATATGGCCGTATTGCAATGGGAAGATGATTTTTATTCTACTGACCAGGTTGCTGCAGGCGCGCTCAGTGACCTTGACTGGTACCTGACATATAACAATGGTACTACGCTCTTTGGAATGAACAGGGACAATAACGGAACTGTTCAAAATCCTGTAGGTGGAGACCCATTCGAAGTAATTTCTTTTTATGTGAACATTCCTGCAGGATTGCATGTGAATTCAAATATCCTTATTGTTCGCGATACTGGAAACGTATATCCATCCAACACAAGATTCAAATACGTATTTTTCAAATGCCCTTCTGCTGCTCCGGTAATTAATCAGTTCAGTATTGGTAACAGCACTATTGTTGGACATGCGAATTGCGACAGTGCAATTACAGTAGGCGCTGTTCGTTATTCAAATACGCCTGCATTTGGTGTTGAGCCAACTGTTGCTTCTTTCTCCTCTGTTGGTGGAACAACAAACAATGGAGTTCCAGTACAGAAACCGGATTTGTCTGCACCAAATGGTGTAAACACTACCGTTGACTTTGGAAGTCCGAATGAAGACATGCCATTCTTTACTCCTCCGGCAAGTGACATCTATCCGAATTTTTATGGTACATCAGCTGCAGCTCCGCACGTTGCCGGTATCGCAGCATTGATGATGCAGGCAAAAATGAAATTCTATTCGCAAACCATTTCACCTTATCAGATGAAACGCTTGCTGACAAGCACTGCGCTTGATATGTATCCTGCTACCATGGCCGGCTTTGATAATCTGTCTGGTTACGGATTGGCTGATGCCGATTCAGGCTTGCGCACGTTTGCTGCTCCTACACCTGACCTGATTGAACTTCAGGACAAACCATCAGGCTATCAGTTAGGTGACGTGGTGCCTTCATTTACACTCATCGCTTATGCAGATTATATTACTACTCAGTCTCAGATTGTTTTCAGAAATGATACACTGCCAACCATCTGGATCGATGCCCACCATTTATCTGCAGTGATCCCTTCATTCTTTGGAAATCCCGGCTTCCATATTTGGACTCCGCCAATTACAAATAACGGCGATGGTGGCAATTCTGACACCCTGTATTTCTTCACGAACATTAAACGAAATGTTGTAATACAGGCAAATGACAAGACTAAAAAGTTTGGTGAAGTTGTACCGACGTTTACGTCAACCGTTACCGTTGATGGTTTGTCACTTCAGGATGCCGGATTGACTTTGGCTGATCTTGGACTTCAGAATATTCAGTATTCAACCTTGCCTGCAAATGTCAACTTCCTGAGCATTACTGGTAATTATGTAATTAACCCTGAACCGGACGGACCATTCGATGTGGGACTTACGGAGCTTTATAATTACAAATTCAATAACTCTTTCCAGTTGCCTCCGGCCAATGGCACCCTCGTAATTCAGAAGATGCCACTGGTAATTAAACCGATTGACAAAACTGTATTGTATGGTGATAAAATTGACGGAACACAAATTCAGTTCACTTATACCTATGATGAAACAAATATTGCTTTGGGTGACCGTGCCGCATTCCTTGCAAACCTGAAAGCAATATATGAGCCTTCACTCGTTAAGCAAGTTGCATTGGTTGACGACAGGGATGCATACAACAATGGCACCCTTACCCAGTCAGATATCAATAACCTCGCTTTTGTTTCCGGCAGCAAAGGAATTGCAAACGGAAGCAAGGGAATTGCAAATGGAAGCAGAGGAATTGCAAACGGTACAACACCTGATACAACATATGTGATTGATTTGCCTTACCAGACACTTGTTCAGTATAATTCGAACGGTACATCAATAACCTTATCTGACGACATCCTTCTCCTGAACGGATCACGCGGTATTGCCAATGGATCACGCGGTATTGCAAACAGTGCTTCTGTTGTCAATGGGTCTGCGCTGGTAAATGGTAGTCACGGCATCGCAAATGGTTCAAGGGGAATTGCAAATGGCAGCCACGGTATCGTGAACGGAGAAGAGCTGGATGGCGTGAGCAATACGAACACGGCTGTGATCATTCATGATTCAGACCTGGATACGCAGGAAAATCCTGACTCCAGTTTCCAGATGATCTCCATCAATGCCATTACCGGCTTAACTGCTGGCAGTCACTGGATCATCCCGGGCGGATTTATGAGCGCAGATTTTTCTGTATCATATAATCCGGGACACCTATTCATTAATCCTTATGAAATCAAGGTTGATGCAAATGACGCAGGAACTGTTTATGGAACAGCGCCTGCATACAGTTCTGTTATAACCGGATATCAGTACAATGATGTTGATGCTGATATATTTGTCGGAGGCATCTCTTATTCTCCAGCCAGCGGCAGTCAGATCAATGTAGGCAGCCATACGATCGTTCCTTCGGCAACGCTTAAGCAGCCTTCGAATTATTATCTCACTCCGGTAAATGGAAATATTGTTGTAACGCCTGCAACGCTTACCATCACTGCGAACAACCAGAATCCTGCATGTTCAAGCTTACCGGTTTTCACTTCCGCAATTACAGGATACAAGTTCAACGACAATGCAGGCAATGTGATCGCTACAATGCCTTCTTACACTGTGTTGAATAACCAGCAGCAACCTGTTGTTGGAGTTCCGCCTGTTGGTACATATCAGATCGTTCCGGGCGGTGCATCACTGATCACACCATCTAATTATGTAATTCAGTATGTAAATGGAACACTCGTTGAACCGGCAGTATTAACGGCAACAGCAACTGCTACGCAGCCACAATGTTCAAATCAATTAGGAAGCGTTTCTATTACACCAAATGGTGGCACGGCGCCTTATACGATCAGCGGAAGTGCATTGACTAACCTGGGTACAGGTACATACAATTACACGATCACTGATGCCAATGGCTGTACAACAACTGCTTCAGCAAGTATTGTTGTTCCTTCTGCAATCACTACAACTACTTCTTCTACTTCTTCCGGATGTTCTTCACCAACAGGATCAGTTTCTGTTTCTGCCAGCGGCGGCACGCCTCCATATTCTTACCTGTGGTCACCGGGCGGACAAACAACTTCATCAGTATCCAACCGCGCCATTGGAAGTTACACAGTAGTAGTTACTGATTCTCGCGGATGTACAAAATCTGCAACGGTAAGTGTGGCGGCGAATCAATCTGTTCCTGCAACTCCGGTATGGTATAACAGTGGTTCAGATGACAACTGGAGTGTAGGAGTTTGTGGCGGAACAACACATGATTATGAAATCAGCGCCGTGAGTGGAATCACATCCAGGACCTGGACAGCGCCTGCGGGAGCCAATATCTGCGATGGACAAGGACACAATGGCAATCCGCTTACCGTTGTCGGTATTAATCCAAATGGTGAATACGAAGTGTTCATTACTTTCCCTTCAGGATTTGTTTCTGGAAATGTAACAGTATATGCAACAAATGCATGCGGAAACAGTCCGGTTGCAACAAAGTCCGTTCAATCGAAACCAAATACCCCGGGAGCTATTTCAGGACAAACAACAGGCTTATGTAATACAAGCGGAAAAGTATATTCGATTGCTGCTGTACCGGGTGCAACATCCTATACCTGGACAAAACCTTCCGGTACTACCATTTCCGGAAGCAGCAACGGCACATCAATCAATGTAACGTTTGGAAGCAGCTTTACCGGAACAGGAACATTCACCGTGAAGGCAAACAACTCCTGTGGTTCAAGTGCCACAAGTTCACTTACTGTTGATGCAAAACCTGCGCAGCCCGGAACAATTACAGGTTCAACATCTGTTTGTAAGACCAATGCCTCTGTTGCATATTCCATTCCTGCTGTAACGGGCGCTTCAAATTACACATGGACCATATCGGGTGGTGCCACTTTCGTAGGAACACCAACGGGTACAACAGCAACAGTAAAATATACAACTGCTACATCCACTTCAGCTACGCTCTCGGTAAAAGCGAACAATACCTGCGGGTCATCTGCAGTGAAGACGCTTGCAATTACAGTAAACCTCAGTTGCAGAGAGGCTGGAGATTATCAGGCAGCTGCTGCAGGTACTGAGTTCAATGTATTCCCTAACCCAACTTCAGAAAAAGCAACCGTTGCTTTTGAAGCTGTGGAAGGAAGCCGTGCAACACTGGATGTATATGATCTGAATGGCTCACTCGTGTCGCGCATTCTTGACGGAGCGATGAATCAGTCTGGCATTCAATCTGTCGAGGTGGATTGTGCCAATCTGGTGAAGGGAATTTATTTCCTCCGACTCACTATCGGAGAAGAAACTTCAGTGGCTAAATTAGTAGTCATTAAATAAGTTAAAAATCTCATTGATAAAAAGCGGGAGGGCAGCAATGTTCTCCCGCTTTTGTATTTATTATTACACTGAAATAATACCGATACGGTATCTGTAATAGTCCAATGCGCCTTCCGGTCCAAAGGACTCCTTATGGAGCTTTTGAATTATAACAGCTACTCTATCGGCATAATACCAGAAACATTATTGGATTAATTTGAACTGAGTATTGGTATAATATTTCTACTTTTATCTCGGCCCATTTGCCACAAACATGAAAATCCGGAGTATTGCTTTTTTATTCATTCTTCTTGCTTCGGTCTGCTATGGTCAGGGCGCAGCCGATAGTCTGAAAAAAGCAATCAATGCTGCCCCCGATGATACCAATAAAGTTAAGGCGCTGATCGATTTGAGTAAAGACTACCTCGAATCAGATCTGGATGCATCACTGCAGTGCGCCAACCAGGCGAAAGGTCTCGCTGAAAAACTGAATTATCCTGCCGGAAAAGGGTGGGCATTGAAGAAAGTCGGGCAGGTCTACAACCTGAAAAGCGATTACGTGAATGCACTTGAAGCATGGAAGGAGGCACTCAGAATATTTGATGAAAATGGTATAAAGGTTGGGTCCGCCAACATGCTGAACAATATCGGAGTGATCTATTACAACAAAAGCATGGAGGACAGTGCCCAGGATTATTACCTGAGATCCCTGAAGGTAGCTGAGGAGATCAAAGACACATTGCGAATTGCTACTGCACTGGCCAATGTCGGCGGCGTGTACAGTAACAAGGAAGCGACCTTCGACAAAGCGCTGGAGTTTCACCACAGGGCATTGCAGATGGCTGTTGCCATCGGCGACAGTGAACTGATCGGCAATAGCAATGCAAACATCGGTGAATTATTTCTTACCAAATCGATCAAGGAGGCCAAGGACTCAGCAGACATCAACAAGGACATTGATTCTGCCTTAACCTATCTGATGGCTGCGAAAGAAATGTTTGCAGGCACAAGCAATTTACCTTATGCATTGAATAACATCGGAAAGGTTTACAGGCAGAAGAAAGAATATGACCGCGCCATACAGTTTCACCATGAAGCATATGAAGCCGCAAAAAAATTTGATGCCGGTCTGGACATGGGACAGGCACTGCTGAGCATTGCCCAGGCAGATACATCCAAGGGAGACTACCGCGCCGCCATTCCTGTTTATCTTGAAGCGGAAGGAATTTTCAACGGGATCGGAATTGAGGAGAGTTATGATATTCAATACGTATATGAAGGTCTTACGGCCTCCTATTCTAAGGTCGGTGACTTCGGAAATGCATTCAAATACCAGACAAAGAATATCGATGTAAGAAAGAAAATCTATGACCTTGAAGTAGACAAAAAACTCGGTACAAAATTATTCGGGTACAACCTTGAAAAGAAACAAGGCGAAATAAATCTTCAGCAGGAAGTGATCGCGCGTCAGAAATTAATACGCAACGGATTCATTGGCGGATTTGCAGTCGTGCTTCTATTTGCAGGTATATTTTTATCTCAGCGAAACCGCATCAGCAAAGAGAAAAAACGCAGCGACGAATTACTGCTGAATATCCTCCCTGCAGAAACAGCAGAAGAATTAAAAGCGACCGGCACAGCCAAAGCGAAAAGCTTTGACATAGTAACCGTGCTCTTCACCGATTTCAAAAATTTTACGCAGGCTTCTGAATTGCTTTCTCCGGAAGACCTCGTTGCAGAAATCAATCATTGCTACAGTGAATTTGACAAAATCATTACCCGACTAGGCATTGAAAAAATAAAAACAATCGGAGACGCTTACATGTGCGCAGGTGGATTACCCGCGACAAACACTACAAACCCTGTAGATGTGGTACTGGCCGGTCTGGAAATGGTAGCATTCATCGAGAAGAACAAGCAGGAGCGTCTTGCGAAAGGACAGCCGTTTTTTGAATTACGCTGCGGAGTACATACAGGCCCGGTGGTTGCCGGTATTGTCGGAATTAAAAAATTCGCTTACGATATCTGGGGAGATACGGTAAATACTGCTTCGCGTATGGAATCATCAGGCGAGATCGGGAAAGTAAATATTAGCGGTACAACGTACGAACTCGTGAAAGATAAATTCAATTGCGAGCATCGTGGTAAAGTGAAGGCAAAAAATAAAGGAGAGATTGATATGTACTTCGTTAACGGTAGCATTTCTTAATCTTCGTAACATTAGCGAAGAAGATGGTGAAGAATAACTTTGTTATCCAAAGCCACTTTTAATATTCTGTTATTTTTTATTTCAATTATTCGGAGCTTCGTAGCAGGGTTTCGCTTGTTTAAAAAATCGGTTCAACTATTCAGAACTCCGCATAAGCGTTCTGTTTGTTAAACATATCGGTTCCATTATTATGAGCTCCGTAGGAGCGTCCTGTTTGTAGATTATATCCGTTCAATTTTCCGGAGCTCCGTAGGAGCGGCCTGTTGGTTCAACCCAAGAAATTATTTTTAATTACTCAGATTAAATTAATTCAATCTGTTCATTGTAATGCCTTACCGCTATTAAATTACAGGTCGCTCCTACGGAGCTAATTAGAATCACTCAAATCTTGTGCTACAAACAGGTCGCTCCTACGGAGCTGAAAAACAGACCGACAATCAAACGCTTATTAATACTTCCTTTTCGGATTGAAAAGTTTTTCAGGAGGATATGTCAGTTCAACTATCCGCATAATGGTAGTCACTGTGAGCTATGTAACCTGAATTTCCAGCTTGTAATGACAAAATCCTGAATAACCAATCTCACTTCTGGTGCAGATCTTACGCCTTTGCTTTTCTCCTTCGAATCCTGAACTCCACCAGCTTCTTCAGCACATCAAAATAAAGCGTAACGGAAAGTACCAATGTCATAAACCAGATCACCCAGATATTCACAAAATAAGTTTCCCACATTGTTCCGAAAACGCTTTTCAGCGAAGCGAAAAAAGGCGCTCGGATAAAAGTGTTTTTTTCTCCCTCCATAAAAACCGGCTGAAATCGCTGCACAAGCTGGTCTCCCGATTGTTCCATCTGCTTTTTCTCTGCAGAATTTTTCAGGAGAATATTCAGGCTTTCATTCTCGTAATCATCTTTTTTCTTCAGTAATGCTTCCATTCCTCCTGATTGTTGCTGCAACCCGGCAATGGTTGATTCGCGCTGACTGTTGGCGGCATTGTAAAGTTTGATGTAATAATCCTTCCTGCTGTTCAGGAATTTTTTGAGTTCGTTTCCTGTAACTGCAGAAAATGAAGTCGGCGTTAATTGTGCGGCTAGTCCAAATCCAGGAAGGCCTGAGTCTTTGTCTTCTTTTGCCAGTTCAACCGTGAGCAATTGCAATTCCGAAGGAAAAAGTTCCCGCTTTTCAGGCTGCGTCAATGCAAAAATACAGAAGTCTGTTTTCTTGATAAGCTCAGGAATTAAAAAATCTTTCTTAAAAGTTGCCTTGCTCATCTTCTTGTCGTCTTCGAAGAAATATTTCTCGTACTCATTGCTCTTGAACTGCCTTACTGCAATGGCTTCAAAAGCCCACCGTGATGCCATCACCTCTCCGAATACAGGAACCGTGGCATGGGTGCTGAGTGTTGGATTTAGTTTTTCAAATTTTACAATGATGCCACTCAACAATATTTGGGGGATGATGAGAATGGGTATGAGAATGTAAATCGTTACGGCAGAATTAAATGAAGACGAGATATTCAGTCCTAGTAGATTTGCAAAACATGCCGTGGTGAATAATACAAGCCAGTAATCGCCATACATATTCCCGATCCCCAGCACGGTGTTTCCAATAATGACAAATGAAAATGTCTGTATGGCCGAGAGTACAAACATGATTGAGATCTTGGAAAACAAATAACTGCTCCTGCTCAGGTTGAGAAAAGATTCCCGCTTCAGGATTTTACGGTCACGGAATATTTCTTCAGCACTTACTGATAACCCTATGAAAAGTGAAACGATCACACAGATGAATATATATGCGGGAATATTCTGGTTGTCGCGAAAAATGTATTCATGTCCCGGCAAACGATACCTGATCAGAAATGACAATGCAAAAGCGAGCAAAGGTGCCTCTAATAAATTAATGAGCAGATATTGTCTGTTGCTGAGCTTACTTAAAAGATCGCGTGTAATGAATACTTTGAATTGCTGAAAGCGCGATGGTTTTTGTCCGGGGATGACGATCCGCTTTTGTGAAACGGCTTCCGTAGGCTGCTTTCCTGCGATGTTTTTTACATAAAGTTTATTCCATTCTACCGGCGTTGTCTTTCTTGCATGCGCAGGATTCCCGAATTCATCCAACACATTCGCTTCAATCAAAGAAAACAATTGCTCTGAATTGATATTGCCGCAAGCAGCGCATTCGCTTTCATCTGCATTGGCACTGTCCATGGCATGTTTGAAATAGATGAGCGAATCGGATGGGTTGCCATAGTAAATTGGGTAACCACCGGTATCAAGCAGTAAAAGCTTGTCAAACAATTTGAATATATCAGACGACGGCTGGTGGATTACAACGAATACCAGCTTACCGTTAATGGTCAGCTGCTTGAGCAAGTCCATTACGTTTTCCGAATCGCGCGACGACAATCCGGATGTTGGCTCGTCCACAAAAAGCACAGGCGGCTCGCGAATGAGTTCCAGTGCAATGTTCAGCCTCTTGCGCTGTCCTCCGCTGATGGTTTTATCAAGCGGATTCCCTACCCTTCTGTCTCTTGTTTCGGCAAGACCCAAATCATCCAGTAGCTCTGATACTTTCTGGTTGATGGCGATCTCATCACGGGAGCCATAGGAGAGCTTTGTGTTGTAATATAAATTCTGATAAACAGAAAGTTCGTCCATCAATAAATCATCCTGCGGAATATATCCAATGATTCCCTCCGCACTCTTCCTGTCTTTATGAAGGTCCACGTTGTTGATCAATACCTTTCCACGTGTTGGTTCAAGGTTTCCATTCAGCACATTCAGCAGTGTTGACTTACCCGCACCACTGCTTCCCATGATTCCGATCAGCTCGCCCGACTTCGCCCTGAAGGAAACAGAGTGCAAACCAATATGCCCATTGTCAAATTCAAAAATTACATCATCTGCAATAAAATTTATTTCTGATTGTTTGCCACCACTAACAAACCTACGAATCACATCACTGTAATAGAGTGATTCGATCTTCTTTCCCCTGACAACTGAACCGGGAGTGAAAACATACACGAAACCATTCTTGATGGGCTGACCGTTCAGCGTCATTTCACTCTCTCCTGAATACCTGAACAAAACCGTCGAAACTTTTTTCAGGAAAGTCACAACGATGTCTCCGCTCATATTCTCAACAGAAATGTGATGCGCAAAGGATTGCTTTTTTTCTTCGCTGCTATTGATAAGGAGATATGATTCTGCATCCGGAAGTTCCGTGCTGTTTCCGGCGATGACCAGGCATTTGGTATAATCCGCTTCAGGAATTTTAAAAACATCTGCTACAGTAGCAGCAAGCGAAAACGCCTCCAGTGAAGCTGATTCACTTGAAGAGTAAATGAATTCAATCAGCCGGATGAGCACGATGTATTTCTGGCGGACATTCAGTTCCAGGTTAATGTCCGTGCAGATCTTCAATACCTCTTCCAGATCAGCTGCGGTATTATTTTCTCCTTCTGAACTCCCCTGCTTTTCTCTTTCAGATAAAAATTCATTAAAGACAGCAAGGTATTTCACCACCAGGTCGCTGCTTAACTGCTGACGTAAAAAAGCTTCTACGATTTGCCGGCTTTGAGCTGTAAGGCGTTCGGCGTTCGCTGCAAGTGCAAACAGCTGAATCAATGCCCGAAGAATCTTCTCGCTCATATGTTAGATGATCCTGAAAATGCCGGTTATAAAAAAGGGACTCGTAAAAGTCCCTTAAAATAATTTTATCTCTGATTACTTGATTGAATTATTCCTTGCTTCCTTGACAGCAGCAAAAATTTTCATCATGCTTTCCTTGTTCACTTGCTCAGGATCAGTAAAACCATCATACACTTTCTTGATCAATAACAAATTGGCCTCCACGTCTGCAGCGTCTTTGTCCTTGAACTGGGTAAACAGGTCGACAAGGTTATTCAATACCAGCTTCTGCTCATAGATCTTGTCGAAAGACGTTTTGTATTTATCACCCCTGTCCTGATCTTTCATCAGTCCTGATCCTATATATAGACTCTCCATGAAAGACCCTGCCAGGATATAACTGGCTATTTCAAGTCTTGAATTCGTGCGAAGGAATTTATCTGTTTCAGCATAAGCCTGGTCAACAATGACCATAATCGAATCCTTGTTTTCATAGTTTGTTTTAAAACGATCCGTAAATTTTTCGAATGTTTCCAGGATGCCCAGGTTCTCAGCAAGCTTTCCTGAAGTGGAATAATAATCGAAAAGGTCCTGTTTGTTACCATAGTAAGCTATGTATGCCATGTCAACTCCATAGATACCATAGTTCATAGCCCGCTTGTAGGACGACAGGTATTTCTCTTCGTTTTCTGTAGGGTTAAGCAGGGTATTGTCGAATGGAACCTGGGTGGAGTAAATTGTGCCAATCACACTGAGCGGGGATGGTAGGTTGGCGATGGTAAAGGAAAACCTGAAATCCGCCAGTTCATTGTAAGCCATTGTATCAGATGCCATTAATGCAGAATCTGCATTTGAAACAGCATTCTTGTTTTCCTTATTGGAAGAACAGGATGCCAGCAGAAAAGAGGAAGCCGACGCAATAAATAAAACACGAAGTTTTGTTCTCATAACGTATTAAATGATTTCTCGCAAACATACAGAATGTTGGTTAGCATACAAAGGTTCGGGTGAAAAATTAATACTCCCGATTTGAGTTATTTTTTAAAGGTTCCCACAATCGTGTATATTTGAAACCTGATGAAACGTCTGATATTTCTTCTTCTTTTAATTTCTTCCGGAAATCTTTTTTCCCAAACAATAAGCGGAACCATAACCGACGCCAAAACCGGAGAAGCAATGATTGGCGCCACCGTTGTTGTAAAAGGCACTACTACAGGAACTTCTACCGACCTCGATGGAAAATTTTCTCTCCCGATAAATATCGGGTCCGTTTCGTTGCCTTTGCCATTCAGGGTTATCATTTCAATAGTTGGTTACCAGAAACAGGAAATCGAAGTGACGCAACTTGAGAAGCCGCTTACTGTTAAATTAAAATCTTCAGAGGTCGAATTAAGAAATGTAGAAGTAGTGGGAAGCCGCATTTCTGAAAAACAAAAAGAAGCGCCGCTCACGGTAGAAAGTATTGACATGATAGCCATCAAGCAATGTCCGCAGTCAAGTTTCTATGAATCGCTTGGATCTCTCAAAGGCGTCGACCTCACCTCCGCTTCTTTGGGTTTCACGATCATTAATACACGTGGCTTCAACAGCACTTCGCCTGTACGTTCTCTGCAGTTGATCGATGGGGTTGACAACCAATCCCCGGGATTAAATTTCTCGCTCGGCAATTTCCTTGGTTGCGGTGAGCTTGATGTGATGAAGGTGGACCTTATTGCAGGAGCGAGCACTTCGTATTTCGGACCCGGCGCATTCAATGGAGTAATCAGCATGACAACACGAAGTCCGTTTGTGAAGCCCGGACTGGAAGTAACATTCAAAGTCGGGGAACGCAATCTGTATGAACAGGCGTTTCGTATCGCACAGGTATTCAAAAATAAAAAAGGAAGAGATCTCGTAGGCATTAAGTTCAACTTATACTACATGAAGGCGCTGGACTGGGCTGCCGACAATGATGACGCAACACCACAGTCGAAGCATGATAAAACCAATCCGGGAGGATACGATGCGGTGAACCGATATGGCGATGAATTTTATTCCGGTAATGATTTTTCTTCTGTTCCGTTGTCACATCCTGGTCTTGGAACCTGGTACAGGAGCGGGTATTGGGAAAAAGACATTGTTGATTACAACACGCAGAATTTGAAACTTGGAACAGCCATTCACTACAAGCTAACGCCTGAGGTAGAAATTATTCTGGCTTCAAGTTTCGGAACGGGTACTACAGTTTATCAGGGAGATAACCGATACAGCTTAAAAGACATTTCATTTTATCAGAACAGGATCGAGATCCGCAAGCAGGATAAGTTCTTTCTTCGTGCCTATTCTACCAATGAAGATGCGGGAAAATCGTACGATGCTTTTTTCACTGCGCTGCTGTTGCAGAGAGAATCAAAAAGCGATGAAGACTGGGCACAGGATTACAGCAAATACTGGAGGCTGAACTATTCAAACACCATTTACGCTTACCCTGATTATCCCCAACAAAGCGACTACCCAACATTTGCCGAATATAAAAATGCAATCAATCCCTACCTGCTTGAATATTATTATGATTCACTCACTGCCTATCATTCGGGTGCAAGGGCATGGGCTGATGGCATCGGTTATACCTCAGACAATCATGCTTTTTTTCAACCCGGCACTGATGCTTTCGATACTGCTTTCAACTCTATTATTTCCCGAACGTCTTATGCAGAAGGCGGTTCACGGTTTTATGATAAGTCGGCACTATATCATGTAACCGGGGAATACAAATTCACACCTAAGATAATTGACATTATTGTCGGAGGAAACTACCGCATGTACAGGCCGAATTCAAATGGTACCATTTTCAGTGATACAGGAAATACGACTATTACCAATTCGGAGTTGGGGGTATATGCCGGATTGGAGAAAAAAATATTCAAAGAAAAATTGAAGCTGAATCTTACAGGCAGACTGGATAAAAATGATAATTTTGACTACCTGATTTCTCCGGCTTTATCTGCAGTATACTCTTTTAATCCGCAGCAGATTATCCGGGTGTCTTTCTCTTCAGCAATTCGGAATCCTACGCTCACCGACCAATACCTTTATTATAACCTCGGAAGGGCTACGCTGAAGGGAAACCTGAACGGATATGACTCACTTACGACCATTCCATCAGTTTTCAATTTCTTCAACACACAAAATTTTGATACGCTTGAATACATCAACATTCTCCCTGTAAAACCCGAAGAAGTAAAAACCATAGAAGTCGGTTACCGTGGAACCATTTTGAAAAACATTTTTGTGGATCTCGCTGCATACTACAGCACCTACAAAAATTTTATCGGGTACAAGTTAGGAGCTGATATTACCGAACTTCCCCAGTTTGGTACAATTTACATCAACAACATTTACAGGGTAGCCACAAACGCAGTTGACGCAGTAACCACACGCGGTTTCAGTATTGGTCTTAATTATTATTTCAGAAAGTATTTTATGCTGAATGGCAATTACTCTTACAACAAACTTGACCGCGGGGGCTCCACAGATCCTCTCATTCCTGCTTTCAATACGCCTGAAAATAAATACAACCTGGGATTCAGCGCAAGGGATCTGAATAATTTCGGATTCAATATCAATTATAAGTGGGTTCAGGGTTTTGATTACGAAGGATCGCCGCAGTTTACAGGCACAGTGCCCTCATACAATATGGTGGATGCGCAGGTGAATTATCATATTCAAAAGATTCACTCAGTATTAAAATTAGGCGCTTCTAACCTCCTCAATAACAAAAAGTTTACGGTTTATGGAGGCCCCAGGGTGGGCCGTATGGCATATGTCAGCATTACTGTTGATCTGACCGACTAAACAATTCCGAAGGCATATATCCGAATAGAATAACAACCATTTCGGATAAACATTGGGTAAAAATACAATCCTTTTATTTTGTTTTTTTCTCCTTGCCTCGTCTGTTCTAATTACCTTACTTTGTTTACCAATTAAGTTTAACCTCAAACTCATTTAAATGAAAAAAATTCTACAAACCATTACAACATGTGCAGCGATTTTGGTCTCTGCAAACAGCTTTGCTCAGCGCTACGTATCTGAAGTGTTTGCCACGGTTGATTCAACACAGAATATTCCGTATGGATCCAACTACACTTTTCTTTCCGGCGCTCCGGTGTTACAGCCACTTGTATTTGATCTTTACAAACCAAGTGGAGATGTGGCAACCAACAGGCCATTGGTGATCATGATCCATACAGGAAGTTTTCTTCCGGCCATCATCAATCAGACTCCTACAGGCAATATGAGAGACAGCGCAACTGCTGAAATGTGCAGGCGTTTTGCACGCAGAGGCTACGTTGTGGCAAGCATGGATTACCGCACAGGATGGAATCCGGCTGCGACAGGCTCTGCCGGACAGGATATCCGCACAGGATCATTGCTTCAGGCAGTTGGTCGTGCTGTGCAAGATGCCAGAGCTTGTGTTCGTTATTTCAAGAAAGATTTCGTCAATAACGGAAACACTTATGGCATTGACACTTCAAAAATAATTTTAGGCGGACAAGGATCGGGTGGTTATGTTGCATTTGCTGCAACAACGCTTCATGATACACTGGAAGTGTGGAAACCAAAATTCTTTGCTGCTACTGACAATCCTTCTTATGGATTTGCGGCCGGCGCTTCTTACTGGCGGTCATTTATCTGGGGAGACTTTGATGGCAATGGAGGAAATCCTCTTTTTAATAACTCCGATAACAATCAGGCATACAGCAGCAACGTTGCCATGATGTTTAACCTGGGTGGTGCAATGGGAGACAGCAGCTGGGTTTCTGCTGGCGATGCTCCAATGCTGGCATTCCACGTTGTTGGCGATCCATTCGCTCCGTATACTGATGGAACGGTTGTGGTACCAACAACTGGCGATCCTGTTGTAGATGTTTCCGGAAGTCACACTGCAATCAGATTAGCAACTGAATTGGGAAACAATGATTCGTTCAATTCATATTCATATAACGATGCTTTCACTGACCGCGCTGACCTGATCAATGACGGCTATGATGGCTTATTCCCTTTCTACATGTCTATTTCACAGGCACAGGCTGGTCCATGGGAATGGTTTGATTCAACGACTACAGTAAACTACGCAATTGCCTATGGTTTGGGCTCTGCAGCAGGTACTTCAATCTACCAGAATGCCAAACTTACGAATCCTGATATGAGCATGGCAAAAGGCATGGCATACATTGATACAATTATGGGCTATTCATGTCCGCGCATTTCAAAAGCACTGGGACTTGGTGTTGGCGTGAATGAAATTGACCTGTTGCAAAATGCAGTGTCGGTATATCCAAATCCTGCGTCTTCTTCAGCGTCCCTGAAACTCGAAACCGGTATTAAAGAAACAAACATCAATGTTTCTGTAACTGACATCTCAGGACTTATCATTGAAACGATCAACTGGACTGCTTCTTCTTCAAGAATATTAAAAAGGAGTTTATGTGATCAATGCACAGGCAAAAACATTCAGCAGTAAACAAAAGCTGATAGTGCAATAAGCCATATTATCTATTTGAGAAAGGCGCTGATGAGGCGCCTTTTTTTATTCTATCTAATTGCTGCTCCAAAAGACCCTATCCTTGTTTCCTGTCCATTGAAAGGCAGTCATTATCCATTTGAAAACCAGGGCTTTAACAAGATTAATCTATTGATAATCAATATGTTAAATAAAAATAGGGTAGAATTTACTAAAATCGTTATTTTTAAATTATCAATACTTTAATTTGATGATTAATAGCGACTTAAATAAATCAATTGATATTTTATTCCTTTCCCTTTGACAATTAAGACAATAAAAATTTATCAAAAAAATCCTAATATAATGGTTTCAAAGGTCGTCCCGGTTTATTAACTTTGAACCACTTGACCACCCATATGCAGGACGCAAAAACAATGACTTCTTCTTCTGAAAAAACATTTTCCAGGCCCATCCGTGTGCTTATTGCAAAGGTTGGACTGGACGGACATGACCGCGGCGCAAAAGTGATTGCATCTTTTCTTCGCGATGCGGGAATGGAAGTAATTTATACAGGCCTGCGTCAAACTCCTGATATGGTAGTAAACGCTGCTTTACAGGAAGACGTTGATGTGATCGGTATCAGCATTCTTTCCGGTGCACACAACACGGTGTTTCCGAAAATAATTGCGCTGATGAAAGAGAAAGGGATGAACGATGTCTTATTAACCGGCGGAGGAATTATCCCTGCCGATGACATGAAAAAACTAAATGAACTGGGCGCCGGAAAATTATTTGACCCCGGAACAAACACAGATGAGATAGTAAAGTACATTAAGGAAGAAGTGCAGAAGAGGAGAAATTTTTAAAAAAAGGAGCACGCCAAGGCGCAAAGCACGCCAAGAAAAAAACATGTATGAGGCTTTGCGCTCTTTGCGACTTTGCGTGACATCAACATAGATGAAATTGTAAAGTACATTAAAGAAGAAGTGCAGAAGAGGAGAAATTTTTTAAAAAAGGAGCACGCCAAGGCGCAAAGCACGCCAAGAAAAAAACATGTATGAGGCTTTGCGCTCTTTGCGTCTTTGCGTGACATCAACATAGATGAAATTGTAAAGTACATTAAAGAAGAAGTTCAGAAAAGGAGAAATTTTTGAAAAAAAAGGATCACGCCAAGGCGCAAAGCCCGCCAAGAAAAAACATTTATGAGGCCTTGCGCTCTTTGCGTCTTTGCGTGAGATAATAGAAGCATAAGTAACGATCATAGTATAAACAAAGAAAAAGTGACTACAACTCAATATAAAAACATACTCGCCGAAGTTGAAAACGGTATCCTGAAAGTTACCGTCAACCGCCCCGACAAACTGAATGCACTAAACCATCTCACCATCCAGGAAATTGGAATGGCAGTTGAAGGCGGTGCGAAAGATTCAGCGGTGGTTGGAATTATCATCACAGGAATGGGTGACAAAGCATTTGTTGCCGGCGCTGATATTTCTGAATTCGCAAGCTTCAGTCCGGAAGAAGGAAAAAAGCTTAGCGCCGACGGACAAAAAGTTTTCCGCAGCATTGAACTTTGTCCTAAGCCTGTGATTGCTGCCGTGAATGGTTTTGCTTTAGGCGGTGGGTGCGAACTGGCCATGAGTTGCCACATGCGAATCGCCAGCGACAATGCTAAATTTGGTCAGCCGGAAGTAAAGCTGGGACTGATCCCCGGATATGGTGGAACACAACGGATGGTCCAGCTTATCGGAAAAGGAAAAGCAATGGAATTATTGATGACAAGCGACATGATTGATGCAGCAACTGCGCACCAGCTTGGACTTGTAAATGATGTTACAACCCGTGAATTGCTAATTGAAAAGTGTAAAACGATTATTAATAAAATTGCTGCAGTAAGCCCGGTAGCTGTTGCAGGCATTGTGAAATGTGTAGATGCTTATTATGAACCCGGAGTTGATGGATTTAATTTTGAAGCAGAAGAATTCGGAAGATGCTTTGCAAAGGACGATGTAAAAGAAGGCGTTTCTGCCTTCCTCGAAAAACGCAAAGCAAATTTCAAAAGATAAAAATTAGCAGGTATTCGTACTTAGTAATTTCATACGTATTCGTAATTCGAAAATTCGTAGTCATTCGTTATTCGTACATAGTAAACTCGTACCTGTTAGTAATTAGTAATGGCAGCAACATATACTTTAACTCGACTTAATTTGGACCTGAATTATGAAAATTGCAACCAACCTGAACAAAAATGTGTTCTGCCTTGAGGGTGACTGGGAAAAAGACCTGCGCGATAAATCAAGTGTTTCCGCAGCACTGGACTTTTTACATGCCAACTGCGGTATTGATTACATCCACAAAAACTGTGGTACAAAGGATAACCTGAAATATTACCTCTCTCTCTGGAAGCAGAAGAGATATCAGAATTATACCATCGCTTACCTTGCTTTTCACGGACATCCCGAACAAATAAAAGTAGGTAAGGAATACCTGAACCTGGAAGAACTCGCCGATACATTAAGTGGCTCTTGTGAAAACAAGATCATTCACTTCGGCAGCTGCAATACACTCGATACAAATGAACGCAACATCAGTAAGTTCCTTAAAAAAACGAAAGCACTGTGTGTATGCGGATTTAAAAGTGATATTGATTTCCTGGAAAGTTCCGTTTTTGATATGCTCCTCATCCAGAAATTCCAGGAGTACAAAGACGTGCGTGCCGTCGACCGCGATTTGAAAAAGAACTACAGAAGATTAATCAACCGGTTGAATTTCAGGTTTCAGTACCAGTGAGCCGATTGGCGAAAGGGAGATGGGAAGAAGAAGAGAATGGGAGAATGGGAGAATGGGAGAATGGGTGAATGGGTGAAGGGGTGAGATGAATCTCCGATTTCCATTCTCAGTTCTGAATTAGAAATTTTTGTTTGAACATTGAGCTACCGTTTCTCCGGCTCTCACTTTCTTCACATTTAT
>JAPLDB010000214.1 GCA_026391975.1 Bacteroidota bacterium
ACTTATCGACTAATAGTTTGACTCCTTTATTTATTACACACCAGATACCGCTCTCGATGGAGCAAAAAGTATTTCTCGGAGATTTTGAGAATGTATTTACTGTGGATTACGCAAAGGATAAAATTGCGGGAGCTTTGAAAATCTTGTGGAACAATTCAATTGAAACTGATATGTTCGACAAAAAGGTAGAAATTCATGAGGCAGATTCTTTTTTAAAAGGAAAAACAGTTCTGATCACAGATGATGACATGAGAAACATTTATTGTATCAGCACAATACTGGAGGAAAAAGAAATGAATGTGATTATCGCAAATAACGGGCGTGAAGCTTTGGATAAGCTGGAAGAAAATCCGAATATTGAAATTGTGTTGATGGATATTATGATGCCAGTAATGGATGGATATGAGGCAATACAAAAAATTCGCAGCGAGAAAAAATGGGAGAAATTACCGGTGATTGCATTAAGCGCTAATGCTTTGGTAGGTACAAGAGAGAAGTGCCTTGAACTGGGCGCTAATGGATATTTAAGTAAACCTGTAAATTCAGAACAGTTGATAAACACCATAGAAGTGTGGTTAAGTGCTTGAAAATCAAATAAATAAAAAAACATGATAACTGTAGAAACAAAAAAGGAAGTAACCCCCGTAGAACAAATACTCAATATTTTAGTGGTGGATGACAAGGATGAAAATATCATTTTCTTAGAAAGTATTCTTGAGCATCCCCAAAGAAGGCTGCTTAAGGCCCATAGTGGCAACGAAGCATTGCGCATTGCTTTTGAAGAAGAGATAGCATTAATACTGCTTGATGTTCAAATGCCCGAAATGGATGGTTTTGAAGTCGCACGGATATTAAAGGAAAACCCAAAGACAAAAGACATTGCAATTATTTTTGTGACTGCCATCAGTAAAGAGGAGAAATATACGCTGAAGGGTTATGAAGAAGGTGCAGTAGATTATCTTCATAAACCGCTTGACATAAATATTGTGAAAGCCAAGGTTGGGGTATTTGAAAAGCTATATCGTTCCAAGCAGGAATTGAAAATTTATGTTGAGAAGACACAACAGATCAATAAACAGCTTGATGAATTTGTATATGTAGTTTCCCATGACCTGAAAGCCCCGCTGAGAGGCCTTGCCAATGTTACCACATTTTTAGAAGATGAGCTTGGGACCGACCTAAAACCAGAGGTAAAGGATTTGCTTGACATGGTTAAGAGCCGTACCACTAGAATGCAGAGTCTGATAGATGCGATCCTTCATTATTCTCGAATGGCAAATAATAAGACAGAGAAGGAAACAGTAAATTTATCGGAGTTGATTGCCAATATTATTGATTTACTTTCAATCCCTAATCATGTACGTTTAGAGTATCCGGATAATCTTCCAATTCTGTTTGATGAGAAAATTAAATTGCATGAAATTTTTCAGAACCTGATTTCCAATTCAATAAAGTACAATAACAAGGAAAATGCCGAGGTAAAAATCCAATGTCAGGATAAAGGAAAGTATTTTGAGTTCGCAATTTCAGACAATGGAATAGGAATTAAACCGGAGCATTATGATAAAATTTTTGGGGTGTTTCAAACCCTGCAGTCAAAGGACAAACAGGAAAGCACCGGTATTGGTCTTAC
>JAPLDB010000049.1 GCA_026391975.1 Bacteroidota bacterium
TATGAAAGGGGCTATAAAAATATTGTCCCTGATAAGGAAAATGCTGCGCTGACTGCTCAAAGAAGGGATTCCATTTTCAGCAAGAAATATTCAGCAAGATTTACTGTAAAACCCCAATCCGAAACGGTTTGTGATATTGAAATTACAGTGAACCCTCACCATAAAGTACCAACACTAGATGATTCGAAAAAGGAGGAGAAGATCCGAAGCAGGATATATTTCTATTTTTAAGACGCGAAAAAAAAAGAGCAGCCATTTATGAGCTGCTCTTTTTTGTATTGGGAGATAACTTCTCTAAAAATCATCATCATCATCCATGTCATTTGCAGGTGACGTGTCATCCATGTCCTTTAGGTCGTCAAGAGGCATTACATCCATGCCGTCATCACTATCAAGATCCATGTCATGCGGTGCCGGTGCTTCAATAATTGTTTCGGTTTCCTCAATCATTATTGGCATCATGCGCTCTTCCTTTTTTCGGGGAGCAGATTTTTTTGCAGCAGATTTTTTGGGCGCAGATTTCTTTTTAGGTGCCGCCTTTTTCGCTGCAGGTTTTTTTACAACCTTTTTCGGAGTAGCTTTTTTCTTTACCGCCTTCTTCTTGGTGGCGCCTTTTTTCGATTTCTTAGCGGTAGCTTTTTTCTTAACAATTTTTTTTGCTTTCGATTTTTTTGCAGCTTTTTTCTTTGTTGCCATGGTTAATAGTTTTGAAGTATGTGCAAACTTAATTTGTCGCATTCAAATTTACAATAACTTAATTGAGGTTTCCAAAAAAAAGTTTGTCAATTTTATCAATGCCACCAAACCCATTAACTGTTACTTTCGCAGCATATCTGGCAGACATGGAAATTGGAGTCTCATTTTTACGACAAATTTTCTTTGGCAATACCATCGAAAGCTACCTTTGGTTTGCCGGCATTCTCCTTGGAGGAATTCTATTTAAAAGATTCATATCAAAGCTTATTTCCCGGCTATTGTTTGCTTGTTTCGGACGAAAAACCCGTTCTGTTGGGGTGGAGGTATTTCTGGAATTGCTCACACAACCACTGTCGGTTTTGGTACTGGCGCTTACATTCTACTTTGCCTCAGACAGACTCGTATTCCCACAGGAATGGCAAGTTGGCCCTTCTCATGTTTTTGGCGTCAGGATGGTTATTTTCCGCCTTTTTGAGGTTGCAATTCTTGTTTCCATAACCTGGATCATATTGAGATTAACTGACTTCATTGCCCGCGTTTTCCTATACAGGGCATCTTTAACCGAATCCAAACTTGATGACCAGCTGGTGCTTTTTACCAGAGAGGTGGCAAAAGTGGTCATTGCTGTTACAGGATTTTTTGCTGCTATTGCTGTCGGATTTAACCTGGATGTGGTTTCGCTCGTTACCGGCTTGGGTATTGGCGGATTGGCTTTTGCTCTTGCAGCAAAGGAAACACTGGAGAACTTACTCGGATCATTTACCATTTTTCTTGATAAACCATTTAAAGTGGGGGACCAGATTCGGCTTGCAGGGGTTGAAGGCACTGTAGAAAGCGTTGGCATTCGGACAACGCGTTTGCGCTCATTGGATAAATCACTGGTTATTCTCCCAAATAAGAAGATGATTGATGCAGAATTGGTGAATGAAGATGAACGTACTATTAGAAGAGTGCGGATTACTGTGGGGCTGACATATGCAACCTCATCAATCCGTATTCAGAAAATAACCGCCGAAATCAGATTGCTGCTTGAAAATCATCCAATGGTAGGTGAAAAGATCACTGTGCATTTCCGTGATTTTAGTGTCAGTTCCCTTGATGTAATCATAATATATTTCATCAACAATCCTGAATATGATACCTACCTGGTTGTGAATGAAGAGATCAATTTGAAGATTATGGAAATTGTAAAGAACAATGACTGTGCTTTCGCATTCCCTTCAACTTCTCTGTATATTGAGAACAAATCCGGCAACAACCCTGTTGCCTCCTGAACGGCATTTTCATAGTAAAGAAGTATTCATAGAAACTGATGTCGGTCGCAGGCATTGGCCTAATCCGGAAATATTTTGGCTTGTTCAATTGTGGAAACTGCAGGTTAGTTTCTCCTACAGCAAAATTTCATCAATATGAACAAACAATCATCCGGTTACAACGAAATGCTGTTCGAGAACCGCAACAAAGCTTATGGAGCTTACGATTTGCGTGTGAACTATGAGAAGAACCTGATCAGGTCTTTTTATCTTGCCTTAGTAATTGCAGCTTTATTTTTTCTGATACCATATTCATTGACCAGAATCCTGACCCAAAAGCATGGTGCTGATTCTGTTCTTAAAACTCTTCCTTATGACCTTTCCAAGAAGTACATTATTGAGAAACCTCTGATGGCGAAACCGGCCCTTGCGACGGTTCATAAACCATCAACTGCGAATACTACGTTTAAAGTAGCAGCAAAAGTCGAAGAAAAGAAAATCGAAGAGCAAAAAAGTGTTGATCAGGGTTCCGGTTCTCCAAATGGAATTGCCGGGACTGGCACTGATAGCTCGGTTACAGATGGTAGCAACATTGGGGCAGACTCCATACCCGCTGAGGTGATGTCGATTGCATCGGTAGACGTTCCTCCCTCATTTCCCGGCGGAGAAAATGCCATGATGAAATTTTTGAAAAAAAACCTGAAGTTTACTGCACTGGCATTTGATAATGGAATTTCAGGAAAAGTATATGTGAGCTTTGTTATTGATGAAAAGGGGAAGCCCGTCGAGATTTCAATTATGAGAAGCCTTGGTTATGGCATGGATGAGGAAGTGGTTCGGGTGGTGGGTATGATGCCAATATGGACACCCGGTAGATTTCATGGTCGTGAAGTTAAAACAGCACTCGTCTTGCCTGTTTCTTTCAATCTCAAATAATTGAAAACGATTTCCGTTTAAGCTAACAGAACGATGTTTAAAAGTGCATTGCCCGATGGCAGGTGCATCACTCAGTGCGTCTACCTTTGAGTTCCAAAACCAAATTAAATAAATGCTCGGAATCCTTCTTCAAATTACAACAAACACAGGCGATTCACTTAGTCAGGTAGTTTCTGCCGTTGACAAACCCGTTGAACAATCGATTTCACTATGGGATATGGTGATCAAGGGCGGACCAATCTTGATCCCGATAGGAATCCTTTCTATCATGGCCGTTTACATTTTCTTTGAACGCTTTTTTACAATTCAGAAATTTTCAAAAGTGGATCAAAATTTTATGAACCAGATCCGTGATCACGTGCACAGTGGAAATATTGATGCTGCGAAATCTCTGTGTAAGAATACCAAAGGCCCTGTGGCGAGGATGGTGGGCAAAGGTCTGCTTCGTCTTGGAAAACCCATCAGTGAAATTGAAGGGGCTATTGAAAACGTTGGAAAGCTGGAAGTTTATAATATGGAAAAGAATCTGGGCATCATGAGCACCATAGCCGGCCTTGCTCCCATGTTTGGATTCCTTGGAACGATCTTCGGGGTAATCAAGATATTTTATGAAATTAATTTGGAGAATAGTCTCGAGATCGGAACCATCTCCGGCGGCTTGTATGTGAAGATGATAGCAAGCGCAGCAGGATTACTGGTAGGGATCATTGCCTACGCAGGTTATCAGTTCCTCATTCACCGCATTGACCGCGTTGTGCATGACATGGAAATGAATGCTGTTGGATTCATGGACCTTCTTGAAGAACCTGTCAAATAATGCCCGGCTTTTCTCATATCTCAAAACTCATATCTCACATCTCAATTCAATGAACCTCAGAAAAAGAAGGGAACGAAACACAGAAGTATATACTGCCTCATTGAGTGACATTATGTTCTTTCTGTTGTTGTTCTTCCTGATCACCTCTACTTTGGCTACTCCGAACGTGTTGAAGCTGTTACTTCCGAATTCCAAGGCAAGTACCCAAAGCATCAAGCATCCGATTACAATTTCTGTTACGAGCGATCTCCAATATGCAGTGAACAACACGCCTGTTTCGGCAGAACTGATGGAGGAGACCTTGAGAGCGATCATCAAAGACCAGACAGACCCGACTGCATTATTAAAAATTGATAAAAGTGTTGAGGTTCAGAATCTCGTTGACATGCTCGATATTGGGAATCGGCTTAAAATAAAAATGGTTTTAGCGACTTCTACCTCCGGTAACACAACAAAGAAATAAGGTGAACGCAGAAATCCGATCGAGGTCATTAATTATTTCTGTAGTCATTCACGCGGCTCTTTTTTTATTGCTGCTGTTTTTTGTTATGACAACTCCGGTTCCTCCTTTTCCGGAAGCGGGTGGAGGAGGCGGTGTACTCGTTAACATCGGTTACCTTGACGCAGCCAGCGGCGACGTTCAGCCAATAAGTTCAACAGTGACTCCGGATCCGCAACAGGTAAAAGCAATTCCTCAACCTGCTCCTGATGAAAAAATTACAACACAGGAAGATGAAGAATCCGTTGCGATGAATACAAGTGAGAAGAAGGTAGCAAGAAAGGATGTGAAGAAACCGCCTACTGATACAAAGAAACCGGAGCCCGTTAAAACAGTGGATGCCGCCGGTATATATAAGGGAAAGTCAAACAAATCTGTTTCGCAGGGAACTTCCACCACAGGTACAGGTGACCAGGGCGACAGGCAAGGTGATCCTAACTCAAAATATACAGGAAAGAATGGAACGGGCGGCGGACCGGGGACCGGTACCGGCACAGGAGGTGGCGATGGTGATGGAAATGGCCCTGGCAAAGGAAGTGGCATTTCATTTGACCTCAGCGGAAGGAAGCTGCTGCTTAAACCAAGTATTGACGACCGCTCTCAGGAAACAGGAAAAGTAGTGGTAAGTATTACTGTGGACAGAGCAGGAAATGTGACGGAAGCCCGTCCGGGAGCACGAGGATCTACGACAACCAGTTCCTACCTTTTTTCAAAAGCCAAGGAGGCAGCTATGAAAGCAAGATTCAATGCAAGTCCTGAGGCTGCGGATATTCAAAAAGGTACAATGACGTTTGTCTTTTTGGTCCAGTAATCCCGGGTTGTGCGAAGCGCAAAAGTCTTCGAATCTCCGAATTATCGAATGCTGCAAATAAATTGTTCCAATCTCAATGCTCGTACGGAAATTTGAACATTTCTAGATTCGAAATCCCGATAGCTATCGGGACGATGCCTTTCGCTATTCGCACCACGCATTTCGTTAAGCGTTTCAAACGACTTGTTACCTTCGCCACATATTTTCATTTCTATTTTAATTACAAAACACATTGACATTCGAAGATTTCAATTTTGACGAGCAACTCATGGATGGTATTCGATCCATGGGTTACGAAAATCCTACACCGATCCAGGAGCAGGCCATACCGGTAATCATGCAAAAGCACGACCTCATTGCTTGTGCACAAACCGGAACAGGGAAAACTGCTGCTTATGTTTTACCGGTAATTAATAATATCCTGCACGCAAAGCACCGCCATTTCAATACACTTATTCTGGCACCAACTCGAGAACTTGCGTTGCAGATTGATCAGCAAATTGAAGGCTTTGGATATTTTGTCAATGTAAGTTCCATAGCTGTATATGGAGGAGGAGACGGCATGGCCTGGGAACAACAGCACAAGGCCATTCACGCAGGAGCTGATATTATCACAGCTACACCGGGGAGATTGATTTCCATGCTGACAATGAAGGAAGTGAATTTAAATCACCTGGAACACCTCGTACTTGATGAAGCAGACCGCATGCTGGATATGGGTTTTTATGATGATATAATGCGCATCATCAGTTACCTCCCTAAGAAGCGCCAGACGGTTCTGTTTTCCGCTACCATGCCTCCTAAAATCAGGGACATGGCTCGTAAAATTCTACATGATCCTAAGGAAATCACCCTGTCTATTGCAAAACCGGCAGAAGGAATTACACAGCAAGCGTACCTGGCTTATGATGCACAAAAGGAAAAGCTCCTTTTGGATATCCTGTCGAACGAAGAATATCAAAGCATTCTCATCTTTGCTTCGACGAAGGAAAAGGTGAAAAAGCTTGGCGCAGACCTCAGGCAAAAGGGATATGCCGTCAAGGCATTTCATTCAGACATTGAACAAATTGAAAGAGAACAGATCATGCGTGATTTCAAAGGGCGCAGACTGAGAATTCTTGTCGGAACTGATGTGCTCTCACGCGGTATTGACGTTGAAGGGATCAATCTTGTTATCAACTACGATGCACCGCCGGATCCGGAAGATTACGTGCACCGCATAGGACGTACAGCCCGCGCTGACGCAAAAGGCACAGCCATTACTTTTATCAATGAACGCGACCAGGAAAAATTTTCACGCATAGAACAACTTATCGGAAAGGAAGTTCCGAAAATTCCGCTACCGGAAAAGCTTGGTTCAGGACCATTGTATGAGCCGGGTAAGAAAAGACCGCAGTCATTCAACAGGCATGGCGGCAAAGGCAGACCGGGCGGAGGGAATGGTAAACCTGCAGGAAACAGAAGAAGATTTTAGTCCGTCGAACTTGTACATTCGTACTTATTACATTCGTACTAATTGGTACTTAGTACATTCGTAATAATTGGTACTTAGTACATTCGCAATAATTAGTACTTGGTACCACTGCCTAGAACAAAGTACCCTCTGATGTACGATTGTTTCTTCCAAGGTGGGTATAAGCTAACTCCGTAGCTTCGCGGCCGCGGGGAGTACGCTTCAGGTATCCTTCCTGTATTAGAAAAGGTTCGTACACCTCCTCAATGGTTCCTGATTCTTCTCCTACAGCAGTGGCAATTGTTGTAATGCCAACAGGGCCACCTTTGAACTTTTCAATGATGCAAAGCAAGATCCTGTTATCCATTTCATCAAGTCCATGCTGATCTACATTGAGGGCTTTGAGTGAATGAAGTGAAATATCAAGGTCAATTTTACCGGTTCCTTTCACCTGAGCGAAATCCCTGACTCTCCTGAGCAGCGCATTTGCAATCCGTGGTGTGCCACGACTTCTTCTTGCAATTTCAAAAGCAGCATCTTCTTCAATTTCTATACGAAGTATTTCAGCCGAACGCTTTACTATCTTCTTCAACAATGCTGAATCATAATATTCAAGTCTGGAAGTAATTCCAAACCGGGCGCGCAGGGGAGAGGTAAGCAAACCCGATCGTGTAGTAGCGCCGATGAGTGTAAAAGGATTGAGCTTGATCTGAACAGAACGTGCATTTGGCCCGCTTTCAATCATTATGTCAATCTTGAAATCTTCCATGGCTGAGTACAAATACTCTTCAACTACCGGACTGAGGCGGTGTATCTCATCAATGAACAACACGTCATTGGGTTCCAGGTTGGTGAGTAAACCTGCAAGATCTCCCGGCTTATCAAGCACAGGTCCGCTTGTGGTTTTTATGCTGACTCCAAGTTCATTCGTCAGAATGTAAGCGAGTGTTGTTTTCCCCAATCCGGGAGGGCCATGCAGCAGTACATGATCCAGCGCCTCATCGCGTTGCCGGGCAGCACTTACAAATACTTTCAGGTTTTCGATAACCTGTTGCTGACCGGTGAAGTCTTCAAAACCCTGGGGGCGTAATACCTTTTCCAGTTCCTTTTCTACTGCAGAAATATCATTGACTGTGGGATCGAGATTGGGATTAGTCATGGTGTAAAAATAAACAAGAGATATGAGTCTTTGTCAATTGTTCTAATCAAATAATGAATAGGTTCAGTGTCTTAACTATCAGAAAACAGGTTGAAATTCCACCAGGTATGTCAGAATCATCAATTGGTTTTATTTCTTTGCAAACCCGTATGAAAATGAATCCCCGTCTCATTTCCATTTTACTACTTGCCTTATTAGGCTCCTGTTCCGGAAAATACACTCCGAATATCCTTACTATTCCGTTTTCCCGGGAGCTAACGCCGCCGGAGCCTGATTATAAGGAGCTCAGTAATTGGGCTGTACTACCTGATAAGGAAGACAATGCAGACAGGGTACCACGGTGTAAAGGGTGCAAAGATGAACAGCCAAATGCGGAAGTTGATGTGTTTTTTATTCATCCAACCCTTTACCTTGATACAACTGCAAAAAGCAACCAATGGAATGCAGATGTTACAGATGAGGTACTCAATGCAAAGATTGATGGTTCAACCATATTGTATCAGGCAAGCGTGTTTAATGGTGCGGGAAAAATATATGCACCCAGGTACAGGGAAGCGCATCTTTCGGCTTACTATACCAAGGAGAAAAAGGATGCCAATCAGGCTTTCGATCTTGCTTACAGTGACGTGAAGCGTTCATTTCAATATTACCTCGACCACTGGAACAATGGCCGCCCATTGATCATTGCAGCTCATAGTCAGGGAACAACACATGCCATACGATTGCTGCAGGAGTTTTTCGACGGGAAGCCAATGACAGATCAGCTGGTTGCGGCTTACCTCATTGGCATTCCTGTATATGATACTTTGTATACGCATTTAAAAATATGCAACGATTCAACTGACACAGGATGTTTTGTTACCTGGCGGACGTTTGCACAAAATTATTTTCCTCCGGGATATGTGATTCCCAAACATGATGCGGTTTGCACAAATCCGTTAACATGGAGGAATGACGATGTATATGCACCTTACCGTCTTAATAAAGGAGGCATCCTGAAAAATTTTAATCGCATCATACCTCATATTTCTGATGCTCAGGTTAAGGATGGAGTGGTCCGGATAGACCGCCCGCATTTTTTCCTCACTCCTTTTTTCAAGTATACGAATTACCACATCGTGGATTACAATCTTTTTTACATGAACATCAGGGAGAATGCACAACTGCGGGTGAAAAAATACTTTGAGCGGAAAAAAGAAGCGAAGTAAAAATAAACAACTTAATCTTTGTTGTCGAATTCCGGCTTTTCCCTTGCAGCCATTGAACGGTTGGCATAGATAGCTGCCAGTTGTTTCTTACCGTTTCTCATATAGGCGTTTGCAAGAATCTCAAAAGAGGGTCCTGAATTCGGTCTGGCTTCAAGGTTCAGTTTGGTAATTGCAATGGCATCATCGAAACGCTGTTTCTTCATCAACCTGCCGGCAAGGTTTAGTATCTGCGCTTCATCTGCAGGGTAGGAGTTAATAAGTACATCGGTTTTATCTTTTGCAACTTTAGAAGCAATTTTCTTTAATTCATTCCTTAGCTGTCCTACACGCTTCATGAAATAATCGTAAGGAATTGTTCCGTCAACAAGGTCATTTTCATAATTGGTAAGGCAATTGTTCAGGTAATTGAAAGCATCCCAGGGTTTATAGCTCTTGCGGTGATAATGTTTAAAGTCTTTATCGCCTTTAACGAGAAAAATTGTATCGCCATCCTGCTGGATAAGTTCATCAAAAGAAGAAAGTGATGCAAGGGCAATCTGAGAATAGTTCTGTGATTCATTTTTGAATCCTCCGCATTCAGTCTGCCAGATCTTCGTAAACAGATCTATTCCTCCTTTTTGAGGCTGCAGTTTTTGCAATACACAATGCACATTCCCTGCACCGGCATGGTAGGCGTGCAGTACAAGCAATCGGAACCACAGGTCAGTTTCGTTGTAAGGAAGATTCAATTCATTCAGATACTTTTTGACATTGGCAATACAACCCACGCTCAACAGCTTCGCAGCAACTTTCGCGGATTTTTCGAGGTTGGTTCTGTCGTCTCTTGATTTATTAACTACCAATCCGTATTTTCTTGCAACTGAGCGCATGAGCTGGAATGGCCCATTGGCGCCAACAGAAGACTTAACTTTATTTTTTCCCGGGCTTTCTATAAGCATGATCGTTTGCGCATACCATGGATCAACTCCTGCTTTTTCAAAAACGTGGATGGCCTTACTAATTTCGGGAAGTACTTTTTTTAGTTCATAAAATTCCTCTTTACCGGATGTGACAAACAAAGATGAATTTGCATCCAGCTGATTGGTGCAGCTCAAGCTGTCCTTTATGAATTTCTTTTCTTCTTCGCTCAACTGCATCCATTCACCACGACATACTTTTTGCAATGGCTGGCGACAGGATGCAACATTGATAATGCAGGTATCACTGGTAAGGTTAATTACTTCGCGCCAGAATTTTGTCTGGCCCAAAGTATCCCATCCCTGCGAATACAACGAAGGGTCGTGCAGGAAACTGAGTCGAACAGTGTCATTATAACTGATTACTGTTTTTTCAATAACCTGTGCAGTACCTGAAACCTGTGCAATCAAAATGCCCGGGGCCAGGTAAAGAGCAATAAATAAACTTCTGACGAATCTGTTCATGCGCATATTAAACAGGATACGAATTACCATAAACACTGTTGTACAAATCTAATTCTTCTCTTACACTTTCCGATAAAAAATTGGCAAAAAGATGGCCATTAGGGTTTAATGGATGTCTTGTGAGGGTAAGGGATGAAGGTATTCTTATAAACCGTGTTTACCCTCTTGGTTTTTCTTTGTGCCGTTTTATTTGTTTGGTCAATGCTTCCACACAAAGGTCCGTCGCTTCTTCAAATGTACGGCATTGTTGCTTTGTAATGAGGTCATTGCCCGGAATCTGTAGTTTTATCTGAACGATTTTATTTTGCAAGTCACTTGACTTATCAAGCTTCAGGAAAACTTCGCCGTCAATAATGTGGTCGTAGAAATGGACAAGTTTGTCAACTTTGTCATTGATGAAATCCAGCAGCTTTTGGTCTGCGTTGAAATGAATGGACTGAACCCTGATTTTCATAATATTTTCCTCCTCTTGTTTTATGCTCTTGGATGAGCCTGTTTATAAACTTTCTTTAATTTTTCAATTGTATTGTGTGTGTAAACCTGTGTGGCTGCAAGGTTTGCATGACCAAGCAATTCTTTAACGGAATTCAGGTCGGCTCCGTTATTGAGCATATGTGTTGCAAAAGTATGTCTCAACACATGCGGACTTTTTTTGGAAATGGTGGTCGCATGTTTGAGGTATTTGTTTACGATGTAATAAGGCTTTTTCGGGCTGACAGGAACTCCAGTTTCTTCAACAAAAAAACGTTCCGAGTGTTCAGTGAATTGCTGATTATTTTTCAATGTCAGGTATTCCTTTATCATGTTCTTTAACGGATCAGCAAACGGAATGATACGTTCTTTATTGCGTTTTCCTAAAACTTTTACCTGGCAATTTCCGAGGTCAAAATCCCTGTCTTTAAGATTCACAAGTTCAGAGAGCCGCATCCCCGTTGCATAAAACAATTCCATTAATAGTCTGTCGCGCAGTCCGATAAAACCCTCACCGAAATCACCTTCTGAAAAAAGCACTTTCATGTTTGCCTCTTCAACGTATACCGGTAGTCGTTTAGAAACCTTTGGAGCCTGCACCTTCTGCATCGGGTTGTTCGTGATCTCGCCATTTCGCAACAGGAACTTGTAAAAAGTTTTAAGGGTGGTGATTTTGCGGTTTATGCTTCTGGGCGTGATCTTTTGTTCCATCATGCTGACGATCCAGCTTCTAACCATGGAATGATTTATCTCATCAGGGGACTCAGTTTCGTAAGTGAGTTTGGCGTAATTGAAAAACTGGTCGAGGTCGCCCTCATAAGCCAGGACCGTGTGAGGTGAAAAACGTTTTTCGAATTTTATATACTGGATAAAACTGCTTCGTGCCTTCATTGTAAAAATAAAAAAAGGGAAAAAATAACCGAAGTTTTTTTTTCCCTTTTATGTCTTTCCTTTCGCAATTATCATATTTCGATTTGCGATGTAAAGATACAAAATGATTCTATTGAAGGATGGACTATAAAATACCTTCCCTGCGGATCTTATTAATATACTTTGCCTTGATAATTTCCTGGCGACGGGTAATAGATGGCTTTTCAAAATTCTTGCGATCGCGGAGTTGGCGAACCACACCTGTGCGTTCAAACTTCTTTTTGAACTTTTTCAGCGCTTTATCAATGCTTTCGTTGTCTTTTACAGCTACAATTAACATGTTTGATTTTTTTAATTTAGGAGGCCTGCCAGCCGGTAGGCGGGCGCAAAAGTAATTAAATTTATTAATCTGACAAATCTGAGAAAAAAACTTAGTTTTTAATCTAAAGAATTCCTCGCAGCTCTGTTGTGGGGTTATTCAATGATGGTTTTGGACTCGATTTTTCCCGTATCGTGGTCGGTGAGGCGCAGGTAATACAGGCCTGATCGAAGGTCAAGCATGGTGATGCTGGGAGAACTATTGAATATAGGTGAATAAACGCAATGCCCGAAAGTGTCATACAATTCGAGGTTTGCATTGTTCATGCTGCAATGAATTTTTATTATTTCGCCGGCCGGATTTGGAAAAATACGAAACCCGGCTGAGCCTAGTTCTATAAGGCCGACATTACCGGAATCAAGCCTTGTATTTAATCTGTAGGCAGTGGTATTGAGGATTGTGCTCCCTGTGAATGGAACATTGCCGTAAAACCTTCTTGCTGGAGTCCCGGTAAACGGCGTGCTATCAGCTTTAAATCGTAATGAAAAAATTCTGCTTCTGACATTTGAAATATCTGCTTTAATGAATTTCGCAAATGAAAATCAAAAATTAACACCTTCTAA
>JAPLDB010000140.1 GCA_026391975.1 Bacteroidota bacterium
GCCATACTGATAGAATAATAAGAAAGAACAATGCTGTCAGCCAGTAACAATATCTTAATAAGACAAGGGCGAAATGGTACAGGAAGGAAGAATTGAATCCCTGCCATGAAATTGCTTTAAGTCTTTCCATGTTTCCGGGTGCGGCAAGAACAAAAGAAGCACCTGCAATTATTCCTGTTAGTGCAAACAGGCAATAAATGATCGCTTTTTTATTGCCGGAAGAAGCGATTATGAAAGCCAATTCAATTAGAACAAGAATGAAAAGCGATAGAACAAGGTTGTGTGAATTGACACTGCAAAAAACTGAAACGATGAGTATCATAAGGTTTCTTTTCGGAGAGAATTTCCTTGTTCTTAAATCATTCATAAAAAGATCTATCCAGAGCAAACCCAGCAGGCACATTACACAATACCAGCCTCCTGTTGGCCAGTAAAGAATATCCGGAACAAGTTTCCACATGCCAAGCCACATGATGGAAGTGAGGAGCGCAATTGAAATAACGGACGTATTCTTTTTGCTTCCACCTGGTTTGTCTCGATCAACAATTTTCAGGATCATTATTGCAATTCCGATGAATGATAATGTCCACACCGAACAAGTAAAAGGAGCAGAGCAATACTTAAGGCACGTAAGCTGAATGAGCGACGCAATACCCAGGCTCCTACCATCCCAATAGAGATATTGAAGCCAGGCTTTTTCAAGTATGCTGTATCGGGCGAGTTCATTTCTGTAACAAATGTCATCGCCCGAAAACCATGTAAAAAAGCAAAGCACCGGCAAACAGGCAAGTGAGAGAATGCACAACAGTTTTAATGCTTTTGCCACGACCTGATTTAACTAAAAAGTTTACAAAATTTATTGATGCATAAGAGAAGGATCAGTATGACCAGGATATGGTAACACAAGGCAATCAAACACCATGTTTGAAATAAAAGATTATCTGCGAATGAATTTTTTTCCGGTAAATCAATTTCGATTTTTTCACGAAGTTCTCCAATTGTCTTACTGAGAAGCTCCGGATAATTGCTATTGTAATATAGACTTGATTTGCATTTTCTTCCTCTCATGAATGCTTTGTACAATGCACGGGGAAACAGAAACATGCCGATAAATAGTGAACCAAGGTTCAATAACCATGCTGCCCAATACTTTCCGCAACCGGTTGCAATTTCCCATGCACCAATTTCCACTTCACCCTTCCAGTCGGCATTGTATTCGGTAAGCAGGTGATGTATGTCGTGGATCTTAACTGCATTTACCCTGGATTTGATATTTGGCAGCGGAATGAATATCGGACCCAGCTTGATCTTAAACCACTTTAGATTGTATCCGCCATCTTTAAAATGGTATTCATCAAAGTAGATATTCAAGGCATCTTTAACGATGAGTGTATCCGGATATTTGGTCATTGAAACGGCTTGAAAACGGAAAAGTACATGTAAATTTCTTAATGACTATTTTTGCGCACAGAATTTTCGAGACACTTTTATATGCCTATCAATTATCCGGAAGTACAACATTTCAGTCACCTCGAAATGCTTGCTAAGCAAGTGGTGGAGGGCTTTATTACAGGACTTCATAAAAGCCCGTTTCATGGCTTCAGCGTGGAGTTCGCAGAGCACAGACTATACAACACAGGGGAATCAACACGGCATATCGACTGGAGGTTATTTGCGCGCAGCGACAAGTTGTTTGTAAAACGCTATGAAGAAGAGACGAATTTGCGTTGCCAGCTGGTGATTGACAATTCTTCCTCGATGCATTATCCTGATCCGGAAAAAGGAGTCAAAGATTTTCAAAACAAGATATCATTCTCCATCCATGCTGCTGCTGCCATCATATACATGCTTCGTCAGCAACGGGATGCTGTGGGGCTGAATGTTTTTTCAGATGAAAGCGAGTTGAGCACGCCTGCGAAATCAAGTTCTGTACATCACAAATATCTTTTTAATGAACTTGAAAAACTTGCTGCCCGGACCGACGAAAAGCAAAAGAAAACCACTTCAGCGGCAAAGGTACTTCATGAAATAGCCGAGAATATTCACAAACGTTCACTCGTGATCATTTTCAGCGATATGATGGAAACATCTTTCGATAAGCGCGATGAATTGTTTGCAGCACTCCAGCACCTGCGGCACAACAAGCATGAAGTTATTTTATTTCATGTGGTAGATAAAAAGAAAGAAGAAGAATTTCAATTTGACAACCGTCCATACTTATTTATAGACGTTGAAACAGGAGAGGAAGTAAAGGTTCATTCCAGCGAGGTAAAGGAACAGTATGTTAAAAGCATGAACGCATACAAGCAGGAATTGAAGACCCGGTGCGCACAATACCGGGTTGATTTTGTAGAAGCGGATATTCATGAAGGTTACAGGCAGGTGCTGTTGCCATATCTCTTAAAGAGGGAAAGAATGAATTGATAATTCCTGCAAAGTTATTGTAACGGAATATCTTGCAAATATCCATGAATTGGCAAGCAGGCTGGTCATTTCCAATTCTGAGCTTCATTATTTAGAATATGCCTGAAAAATCCCTTGTTAATGCAGGAATATGCGTACATTACACCCACAAATTATAAATAATGGCCAGAGGAAAGCAAACATTTAACAAATCAGAGAGAGAAAAGAAGAAGCGGAAGGAGCGCAAAGACAAGGAAGAAAAGCGTGAGGACCGTAAAACAAATAATAACAAAGGCAAATCATTTGAAGACATGATTGCTTATGTGGATGAATTCGGACGTTTGAGTTCGACCCCTCCTGATCCCACCAGGAAAGTAGCAACATTTAACGCAGAGGATATTCAGATCAGCACTTCACGGCAGCCGGATGTGGAATTGCAGGATGGAGAACGCAGTGGCGTAGTGTCATTTTTCAATGAGTCGAAAGGATATGGCTTCATCAAAGACCTTAGCACCCAGGAAAGTTTTTTCGTTCATGTGACCGAAGTCGCTCAGATCCCGAGAGAAGGGGATAAGGTAACTTTCAGGGCAGAACAAAGGGAGCGGGGATTGACAGCCGTTGAAGTAAAAGCAATGGCTTAATTCAGGCCGGAAAATTAAATCACTTTCGCATCAGGATACCTGATCAGCCAGATTGCAAGTGCTGACATATCATGTATTGTAATAACTGTTCGTGAATCGAGTCGTACTTTAATTGTTGCAGTCGTTGGAGCCTGCTTTAATACCGGATTAGTAATTTTTCTGATGCGCCCCCGGTTTTGTTTCTTAACCATTAACGAAGGTAGGGTATTATGTTAGTGTAAAAACGCAGACGTACAACTATTTTTCATTTGCCTGATTAAGATATTATTGACAAGTCAACAGAGAAATTTTAGCTTATAAAGTTGTTATTCAGCTCAAATAGGATGAAACAGGATTTCTTTTCGCAAACATCATGATTCC
>JAPLDB010000201.1 GCA_026391975.1 Bacteroidota bacterium
GTATATTTTTCATTTTTTTTAGCACTTAATAATATTCCTTTGAACCCATGAAACAACATATTGCTCAAATTGCCCTTGTTGTGGATGACTACGACCAAGCCATTGCATACTATACCGGTGTTCTTCATTTCGATCTGATTGAAGACACCCGATTATCTTCAGACAAACGATGGGTTCTAATTGCGCCGAAAGGTTCAACAGGATGTCGTTTGCTGCTTGCTAAAGCATCGAATGATGAGCAGCGAAGCAAGGTAGGAAATCAGACCGGTGGCAGGGTATTTCTGTTTTTACATACAGATAATTTTGAAAGAGACTATCAGAATTTATTGGATCATCAGGTAAAGATTATCAGAGAGCCGGTTAAAGAAACATGGGGAATGGTTGCAGTATTTGCCGACCTTTATGGCAACCTCTGGGATTTGATTGAGCCTGTATTGCCTCAATAAATATCAGATTATTAAGTAACATTATTATGATTTCAATTGCTAAAGCAAAAGTTGAAGACGCCAATTTACTGGCTGAACTGGGCTCGAAAACATTCATTGAATCCCACGGCCAGAGCGCGTCAAAGGCCGACATTGATAAGTATATGAATGAAAAATTCAATAGCAATGTAGTTCTGGAAGAACTGTCCGATCGCAAGAATATTTACCACATTATTTATCGCGATCAGCAACCTGCAGGTTATTCAAAGATAATATTCAATGAAAACCATTCCGGTATTCAGAATGGCAACGTAACAAAGCTTGAGCGCCTTTATTTGCTGAAAGAATTCTATGATTTAAAATTAGGACATCAACTGCTGGAATTCAATATCAGTTTATCCGAACAAAATAACCAGGATGGCATGTGGCTGTTTGTCTGGAAGGAAAACCTGAGAGCAGTGCGGTTTTATGAAAAAGCCGGGTTTGAAGTTGTCGGGAGTTACGATTTTAAACTTACTGATACACATTCGAATCCGAATCACCAGATGTTGCTGACTTATTGAAGATCATTCAGTCAGACAATGATTCATTTTGGAGGAAAAAACTGCAAACGATTTTTTAGTACCACTCACTGATTTCATCCAGACCTTTTCTTTTCAGGTCAGGAACCCAGCACTCATCGGCTGCGTATCCAACAGGTATTAGCAAAAATGGTTTTTCATTGTCGGGGCGGTTGAGGACCTTCGATAAAAAATTCATCGGACTGGGAGTGTGCGTAAGAGCAGCCAATCCCGCAGCATGTATCGCTGCAAGCAAAAACCCACAGGCAATACCACAGCTTTCAACAGCATAGTAATTCTGGTGTTTGAAGTTGTTTTCATCCAGTACATAATTTAATTTGAAGACAACGATCAGGTATGGAACCGTTTCAAGAAACGGTTTATGCCAATCTGTGCCGATTGGAGCCAGGTCTTTCAGCCATTCATCCGTCATCCTTTTTTCATAGCTTTCTTTTTCTTCCTTTTCAGCAGCAATGCGGATTGATTTTTTTATTTCAGGGTTGCTGACCACACAAAATTTCCAGGGTTGTTTGTGAGCTCCTGATGGAGCTGTGGA
>JAPLDB010000194.1 GCA_026391975.1 Bacteroidota bacterium
AAAAACACTTCTTCTTTCATCTTCAATCTTAATTTCTGCTTTCACTTTTGCGCAACATTCCGTCGTGATGAAGAACGGCGATAAAATGGAAGGCCTTGTTACTTCATTGAATAACGGTGTTATAGAAATTCAGAAAAACCAGACGATCAGTAAAATAAATCTTAGCGAAATATCGGAAATAATTTTTGATAACAAGGGGGAGAAAGCTTCGAATGAGATTGGCGAGAAAACAATGACAGCCGGTTCCTATTTCATCAGATATAAAGTTGCAGACCGTGTAATCAGCAAACCGCCACGCATTGACAATATGACGCAAAAGAAAGGTACGGTTGTCGTAAATGTCTCCATCAACAAATACGGGAATGTTATCAAGGCTGTTCCCGGCGCACCCGGTTCCACCACATCTGACGAATACTTGTTTACAAAGGCAAAGCAAGGCGCCGAAAGTGCCATTTTTAATAATGTTCCTACAGCGCCGCTGGAACAAACAGGATACATTACCATATCATTCTGATGTGAATCTTCTTTTTGAAGAATGAAGTGCTACTTTTGGCACAAAGAAAATTCTTCATGGTGTTTAAACGACTCTTTCTTCCGGCCCTTTTCTTTTTAATTTCTTCAAGCAACGCTCAGAAAGCCACTGAGAAATACCTCCGCAACCAATCGAATACTTACGATGAAGCGATTCGTTTTTATGCTGACCTCGACAAGAAATACAAGAATGCTTCCATCCTCAGTTATGGATATACAGATTCAGGGAGACAATTAAGTCTGTTTGTAATTGCGGGGGATAGTGACATGAACCCTGCCTCGATCAAAGCAAAAAATAAAGCAGTATTGCTTATTAACAACGCCATTCATCCTGGAGAACCTGATGGCATCGATGCAAGCATGAAACTGGCCGAAGACCTGCTTACAAAGCCTGAGTATAAATCACTTCTTGACAAAGTGGTTGTATGCATCATTCCCGTATTCAATATTGACGGTGCTTTGAACAGGGGGTGTTGCAGCCGTGCAAATCAGGATGGTCCTGAGGAATACGGTTTCAGGGGGAACTATCAGAACCTGGATCTGAATCGTGACTTTATTAAATGTGACGCGCAAAATACCCAGGCGTTCCATTTGATGTTTCGGGAATGGGATCCGGATGTATTTATTGATACGCATGTGAGTGATGGCGCTGATTATCCCTACACTATGACTCTTATCGCAACACAGCACGATAAACTTGAAAAATCTGCAGGTGAATACCTGACAAAAAAAATGCTACCTGCCATTTACAAGTCAATGGCAGAGAAGAAAGTATTGATGAGTCCTTATGTCAACACCTTGGGTGAAACACCCAATGACGGATTGGTAGAATTTCTTGAAACACCACGTTTCGCCAGCGGATACACTGCATTGTTCAATACATTCGGATTCATTACTGAAAGCCACATGCTGAAACCGTTCAGGCAGCGTGTCGAGGCAACTTATGCTATTGAAAAAAGCATTCTTGAATACACCAATGCACATGCTGAGGAAATACGTGATGCGCGGTACTATGCCAAACGCAATTGCGCAGAACAAAAAACATTTCCGCTACAATGGGAATTAGATACAACATCATTTGAGATGATCTCATTCAAAGGATACGAAGCGAAATACAAGGCCAGCAATGTGACAGGACAGCAGCGCTTATTCTATGATAGAACTGCACCTTATGAAAAAAAAATACGGTATTATGATCACTACAAGGAATCAATCACGGTAGAAAAACCTTTTAGCTACATAATTCCACAGTGTTGGAGAAAAATTATTGACCAGCTTCGTATCAACAGGATCAATATGCAAAGGCTGGCAAAAGACACAACTTTGACTTGCGAAGTATATTATATTGATGATTACAATACTGTCGAACATGCATATGAAGGTCATTACCTCCACTACAATGTAAAAGTGCGGGTGGAAAAGCAGCAAATTCATTTCTTTAAAGGAGATT
>JAPLDB010000013.1:0-51288 GCA_026391975.1 Bacteroidota bacterium
TGTGTTTGTTTGCCTGTGACAATTGATTTAAAAAGGGGTATTGCATTTATCTGCAGAAGAAGAAAGATGATTGGCCAATTGGGGAAATAGGCGAGGCAAAAAAAAAGTGTAAAAAAACTTATACTGTTTGAATTATTTCATGATCCAATGAAGCTCCGTTTTGAGATAGAAAAACTCCTGGCTTCGCCCGGCATATTTTTATTTTCTTCCGCTTATGAAACTTTGTTTCAACGACAATGGATTAGCTTCGCTGATCCAATCTTATCCGTAGAATGGATCAAAACAATAGGCCCGCTAACGCGTACCCGCAGACTTCGCTTCCAAAAAAATTCAAGCGCGCTTGATTTTTTTGGAAGCGAAGTCTGCTGATATTGTTTTGATCACTAAGTGATCCCGATTGGATTCGAACCAATGGCCGCAAGTTTAGAAAACTTGTGCTCTATCCAGCTGAGCTACGGGACCAAAAAAATGTAGGCAGTTTGCAATATGCAGTTAGCAATGATTGCCTACTGCCAACTGCATACTGCCTACTCTTGTTGTCGGGGTGGCAGGATTCGAACCTGCGACCTCCTGGTCCCAAACCAGACGCGATACCGGGCTACGCTACACCCCGAACTTTATAATCTATCAATTTGCTTTAATTCCGAAGTCCCAACTCCGCAAACAGATGCGGTGAGGGTGGGATTCGAACCCACGGTACACTTTCGCGTACGACAGTTTAGCAAACTGTTCCTTTCGGCCACTCAGGCACCTCACCAAAAGGGCGGCAAACCTACACGATTTTTTCAATAAATACACCATAATTGTAAATAATTGAAAGGTTTTTTTTGCCCTTATGCAAACTCCTGATTGATAAGACCTGAAGCCTGATTCTACAAAAGTATGATCACTTCCGCTTACCGGCAAATGTTTAAAAACTCTTGTAGTTTAAAATTTTCTATTGAAGGAAGAGAGTAAATTTGGCAAGATCAGAACCAATGAAATATTGCTCAATCGTCTTTTTATTGCTTTTTATTTCCTGTGGAACCGATAAAAAGGTGGAACAACAAGAAGAAGTATTGTTTTCGGCCAGCAAGAGCTTTCCGGACACTTCTGCCGCTGATCCTTCATGGTCAAAGGAAAATACCCTCGTTTACCATACCATTAGCGAACCCGACAACCTTCATCCGACGAATGGAAGTTCTGCTCCACGTGGCGAAATCAACCTTTACCTGCACATGGGGCTGGTGGCCATTGATCTGAAAAGCCAGGAGATTGCCCCTTCATTATTGAAATCACTTCCTGCTGTTGACTCTTCCGGTCTTGTCTATACCTACGAACTCCGTGATGAACCAAAATGGGATGATGGCTCCTCACTTTCAATGGAGGATATCGTTTTCTTCTTCAAAGCGGTAAGATGCCCGCTCACGAATAACCCTTTCGTAAAATCTTATTTTGAAAACCTGAAAGAAGTCAGGCCCGATGAAACAGATCCGAAAAAATTCATACTTGTGATGAAGCGGCCTTACATTCAGAATGCTTTTTTTCTTTCAGACATCCCAATGTTACAGCGTGCATTTTTTGACCCAAAGAATATTTTATCGAAATATTCTCTATCTGATTTTGACAATACTGACTTTAAGCCTGATCAGCATGCTGACCTCGTTGCATGGGCTGCTGAATTTAACAATGAAAAATATGGACGCGATCCGGCCTCCATAAACGGTATTGGCGCATACAAGGTGGAGAAATGGGATCAGGGACAATCGGTTGTACTCGTTAAAAAGAAAAACCACTGGACAGATCATTCATCCCGTCCCGCAGAGAGATCATATCCTGAAAGGATTATTTTCAGGATCAACAAAGACGACAACAGCACCATGCTTGAATTCAAAACACAGACGCTGGATGCTTCATGTTTGTTGTCGGCTAAAAATCTGATGAATCTGAAAAAAAGTCCTGACTTCAACAGGAATTACAATTCCACATTCATACCAACTTATCATTATACATACCTCGCCATGAATGAAAAACCTGATGGCGTAAAAAGAAAGAAAATTTTTGATGATGCCCGTGTAAGAAAAGCAATGGCATACCTCACTCCGGTTGATCAGATCATCAAACTGGTTTATGGTGAATACAGCAACTCCTGCAAACGGATGACTACCAATGTTTCTCCATTGAAAAAAGAACATGATCCTTCACTCCCTTCAATACCATTGGATATTGACAAAGCATCAGCATTGCTCGAAGAATCAGGCTGGAAGGACAGCAACGGTGACGGTATCCGCGATAAAATGATCGATAACCGGTTGATGGATTTAAGTTTTGATTTGAACTTCCTTGCCACCGCCGGAGACTGGAAAGACATGGCTACAATCACTGCAGAACAAATGCTAAAAGCAGGAGTGAAAGCAACACCCGTTCCGCTGGACGTAAAAGTCTTCATCGAAAAAGCACGCACCCACGATTTTGATATGATCATGGGAAGCTGGAGTGGCTCCTGCCTTCCTGAAGACTACACACAGTTATGGCATTCCGGTTCCTGGAGCAGCGGAGGATCCAATTACAGCGGATTCGGAAACCCATCCAGTGATGCATTGATTGATTCAATAAAGGTAACGCTGGATGAAAAAGTCCGAACCCCGATGGTAATGCGGTTGCAAAAAATGATCTTTGATGACCAGCCCTTTATTTTTATTTATACCAATCTGCGCAGAGCCATTCTTCACAAACGTTTCGGGAATTGCGAATTCTATTCCGAACGACCGGGGATTCTATTGAGCCACAGCAAACTAATCGGGGCAATGAACAAAGATGATTTCAGTCCGCACTAAGTTTTGTTTTAAGAAATAAACATGCGAAGTTATCTCCTCCGCAGAATTTTAGTTTTCATCCCTACTCTGCTGGTCATTTCACTGATCTCTTTTGTAATTCTCATCAATTCACCCGGAGACCCGGTTGAACGGATGATGCAGGCCGGCGGAACAGGTGAGTTTATTCCTGCGCCACTACTTGAAAAACAACGTGCAGAAATACGCCATAGGCTAGGCCTTGACCTTCCTGTATTTTATTTCAACATACAATCTGCAGGTAATGATGGAATCTCCAAATACCTGCCCTCGGTCTCCTTCAACTATCACAACCAGTTTCATCGTTGGCTCTTTGGTGATGGAATAAATACACTGGGAATAATCCGTGGAGATTTTGGTACTTCTTACCAGACACAACAGCCCGTTTCCAAATTGATCGCTGACAGGATTGGCTGGTCCTTATTTTTTACTCTTACATCTATTTTCTTTGCGTACATCATCAGCATACCCATTGGCATAAAATCTGCCGCCGGAAGAAACGGAAGGTTTGATAGAATTAGTTCAACTGTACTTTTTATTCTCTACTCACTCCCGCTGTTTTGGGTTGCCACGCTGCTCTTAATGACATTTGCAAACCCTGATGTATTGTATATTTTTCCTGCCTCAGGCGTAAAACCGGTTTTTGGTTACCCGGAAGAATCCGGTTTCTTCAGACGAATACTTATTTCACTCCCTCACCTGGTATTGCCTACCATTTGCTACACATACAGCTCACTCACTTTTCTTTCCAGGCTGATGCGAAACTCCATGCTGGAAATACTCGGAAGCGACTATATCAGGACTGCCCGCGCAAAAGGACTTAGTGAAAAAAGAATTTTGTGGGTACACGCTTTGAAAAATTCACTCTTCCCGATCATTACCGTTTTCGCTCATGTATTCCCTGCAATGATTGGCGGATCAGTAATTATTGAGAGTATTTTCTCTATACCCGGAATGGGCAATGCTATTTACCAGAGTATCACTACTCAGGATTATCCTGTGCTGATCGCAGTTTTTTCAATTACAGGATTGCTTACCGCAGTTGGTTATCTCATCAGTGATATTATTTATGCATGGGTCGATCCCAGAATTTCTTTTTCCAAATAAAATGCTGAAGGAAAAGCCGGTAAAAAAAAATAATCGCTTTTTAAAAAGATTCGCTCACCGGCGAACCGTTCGTCTTGCTGCCTATTTTCTTCTGTTGATCGCAGTGGTTGCCTCATTTGCAAATGTGCTTTCGAATGAAAAACCGCTGTATGTAAAATACAAGGGCGAGCATCTCTTTCCTGCTCTTTCATTGAATGGATTTGCAGATATAGTCAACAATGATTCTACGAACCCGCAAAGACTGGTCTACGCAAATGTCAATTGGCGTGAACTCAAAAAAGAAAAAGTGATCTGGTGTCCCATTGTTTTTTCTCCCGGGAAAAGTGATTGGATAAACAGTCCTTTCAAGTCTCCTAATGACTTCCAGACATATTCTGAAAACGGAAAAACGAGCGAAGCCAATTTCAGAAACAGGCATTGGCTGGGCACCACCAAAACAGGTGCTGATGTACTGAGTGGTATCATCCATGGTACAAGGGTTTCACTCACCATCGGAATTTGCTCAATGATCATTGCAGGCCTGACAGGAATCCTGCTTGGCGCAATGGCAGGTTTCTTTGGTGATCACAGAATAAGAATATCAAAATCCGGATTTATCACAGGAATAATTTTAGGATTGCCTCTTGCATGGTTTTATGGAGTCAGTGTCCCACTCCGCTATTTCGGACAAATGGAGAACACCTCTTTTCTTTCCATACTTGCAGTATTGCTATTTGCAGTATTGCTGATTGCAATCTGTCTTTTTATCACATTCTTTTTAGGAAGACTGACCGGGCGATTCTTCAAAATGAGCGGTCAGACTTTTCTTCACGTCGACCAGTTTATATCAAGGGGAATAGAAATATTCAATTCCATTCCGCGCATCGTGCTTATTATAACTCTTTCTGCAATTGCACGCCCATCAGTGATCAATCTGGTGCTCATCATTGGCCTTACATCCTGGACAGATATTGCAAGGCTTGTACGTGCGGAAATGCTGAAGGTGCGGTCAGCTGAATACATCCTGTCAGCGGAAGCCTCCGGAATCAAGACCATCCGCCAGGTTTACAGGCATGCCTTACCCAATGTAGTCATCCCTGCAATCACTGCAATAACGCTGGGTATAGCTTCTGCGATATTAACTGAGTCGGCGCTTTCATTCCTCGGAATCGGGGTTCCGGCCGATGTAGTGACGTGGGGCTCACTTTTAAATGAAGGCCGGCAAAACTTCAGCGCATGGTGGCTGGTTGTTTTTCCGGGACTTGCTATTTTCTGCACTGTTACTGCCTTTAATATTGCCGGAGATGCTTTGAGTGAGTCAATTGATACAACTAAAAGATAATGAACCTATGTTCGAAATAAGTAGCAGGTACGATCTCGGCGAAAAAAAATTTTCCGAAGCGGAGATCATTGACTTCGCCATGCAGTACGATCCGCTGGATTTTCATTTAAGCGTCGAGGCTGCAAAGCATAGCTTGTTCAAGGCCCTCGTAAGCAGCGGGCCTCACCCCTTTCATCACTTTTATAAAAATCACTGGATTCCAAAATTCGGAAAAAGTGTAGTTGCGGGAATTGGTTTGGATAACTGGCGGTTTTTAAAACCGGTTCATGTAAATGAAAATGTCCGTTGCATTGTTTCAGTAAAAAGAACCATGCCTCATCCGGAAAAAGCCACCATCACTGTAACCTGGCTGTTCGAATTCCTGAATGACAAAGAAGAATTATTCCAGCACCTTGAAATGATCGTGCTGCATAAAAAATAATTACCCTTTCCAGAAAGGCAGTTTTGAAACCTTAGCTTTTAGTTGCTTATCCCGGATCGGGATGAATATCTCTGTTCCTTCTTTTGCAAATTCAGTGCGAACATAGCCCATGCCAATTGCTTTCTGCAAGGAAGGCGATTGCGTACCGGATGTCACATGGCCAATTTTCTCACCGGCCGCATTCGTGATTTCATAGCCATGACGTGGAATGCCCCTGTCAATCATTTCAAAACCTACAAGCTTCAATGCAACTCCTTTTTCCTTTTGCATCTTGAATTCTGCTGAGTTGGTAAACTCCTTTGTAAACTTCGTGATCCAGCCCAATCCTGCTTCAATCGGAGAGGTAGTATCATCAATGTCATTTCCATAAAGACAAAAACCCATTTCGAGGCGAAGCGTATCACGCGCACCCAGTCCAATAGGTTTTATGCCAAATGCTTTTCCACTTTCAAAAATGGCATCCCACACTTTCTTCGCATTGGCATTTTCCACATATACTTCGAAGCCTCCGGCACCAGTATAACCTGTTGCAGAAACCAGGACATTTTCCACGCCGGCAAACTTTCCCTTTGCAAAAGAATAGTATCCCATCCCCCGTAGGTTCATCTCAGTAAGTGGCTGCAATGCGTCTATTGCCTTGGGCCCCTGTACTGCTAACAAAGAAGTCTGATCCGATATATTATGCATTTCAACATTTGCTGTATTGAATTTCCGAATCCAGTCCCAGTCTTTATCAATATTGGATGCATTCACAACCAGCATGTAAGTCTTTTCATCTATCCGGTAAACAAGCAGGTCATCTACAATTCCACCTGCATCATTCGGAAGGCAGGAATACTGCACCTTTCCATCGATCAGTTTTGCTGCATCATTGCTGGTCACACGTTGAATCAGATCAAGCGCATCAGGACCTTTCAAAATAAATTCACCCATGTGTGACACATCAAAAACGCCAACACCCTTGCGGACGGTTTCATGTTCTGCATTGATCCCTTCATAACTAACAGGCATCAGGTATCCGGCAAAGGGTACCATTTTGGCTCCAAGAGTCTGGTGCGTTTCAGTAAGTGCAATGTTTTTTAATTCTGCAGTTGCTTCCATATATAGTCCGGTATCAGGCTTATTGTACCGGGTGCAAAAGTAATTTTATCCTTGTAACTGTGGCTTAAAAAGGCCAAGAAAATTTTCCTTATTTGACTGAAGGGAATATCCTGAGACTATCCGCTCCCGGGTACCTTTACTAAGGCGGAGTAAATATTCCTTATCGCTCATCAGCTTTGAAAGGCATTGATACCATTCATCGGCTGTATTACAGACACATCCGTTCACTTCGTGATCGACAATTTCTGCATTCACTCCAACATTTGAAACAACTGCCGGAATTCCGAGTGCCATATACTGAAGCGCCTTAAATCCGCATTTCCCTCTGGTCCATACATTATCCGGCAATGGCATGATCCCCACGTTGAGACGTAGCAAATCATCGATCTCTGTCTTCTTGGACCATTTTACAAATTTCATAGACTTCAGTTGAAACTTCGGGGCCACATCGGCTATAACGTGAAATTCAAAATCGAATTTTTTCTCAAGCTCCTGCAGCACAGGAACGATATCGTCAAGAAACTGAACTGTTGAATGTGAGCCGGTCCACCCAATAGTAAACTTGTGGTCTTCGTGCTGTTTCACCTGATTGTGTAGCGTCGTCGTGTCGATCGTTGTTGGATTCACGATCACATGATAGTTGAAACCGGAAGCATAATCTGCCAGAAATTTGTTTCCCGCAGAAACAACCGTTGCCCATTTCATCAGGCTATTTGCATTGCTGTAACGTTTGAAAAATTTTGTGATCCAGTTCGATTCACTGGAATTGGCCAGCCAGATGGCGTCATCAAAATCAAAGATGGTATTCTTTCGAAATAGCTTTGTGATTACCCATCCCATCCAGGGATAACCAAACGGGCTCACTTCGCGGTGAATAAAAACAAAATCATACCGGCTCATCAGGAAAAGAAGCCGCACCCTTCTTAAGTATCCTGCGACAATTGCTCCGATTTTCTTTGCAAAATATCCCTTTCTGTAAAGGATGCTCCAGGCTTCATGTGATAGAAAAGAAGATACTTCAAATTCGAAACCATTTTCTTTCAGCACTTCCAAATACTGTTCAAAACGGAAACGCTGACTGCCTGCTTCTCCCTCGGGATAAGGAACGATAAAAAGAATTATTTTCTTCCGGCTTTTGTTCATTGAAGTTCTGCAAATATAGAAAACGATGTGCCAGTTCCATGAATCTTGTATCTTTGAACACCCTCCAGTAGTTATGAAACTGTTTTCCGAAAAAAACACCCCTCGATGGATCATTTTCTCCATTGACGTTTTTATCTGTCTTGCATCGCTGATGCTTGCCTATCAATTGCGTTTCAATTTCCGTGTACCTGCAATGGAAATGGAACGCTGGAATGTGGCAATCCCAAGCCTGCTCATTATACGCATTCTCAGTTTTGCCATCGCGAGAATTTATGCCGGCATCATCCGGTATACCAGCACCCGCGATGCATTAAGGATCTTTTATACGATTACGGCAGGAACAATACTGCTCGGACTATTGAACTTTGTTTCACTGAAGATCATAGGATATTACCTCGTTCCTTTTTCCATTCTGGTCATTGACTATTTTACGTCTATTTTTTCGATTACGGCATTTCGCATTCTTGTCAAGGCACTTTATCAGGAATTAAAGAACCCGGCAAGTGGCAAGCGTGATGTGATTATTTACGGTGCCGGTGTTTCCGGCGTCATTACCAAACGAACTTTGGACAGGGATGCAGGTATTAAGTACAATGTAATCGCATTTGTTGATGATGATAAAAAGAAGAAAGGAAAACGACTGGAAGGTGTGAGTATTTACAATACGGAAGACGACTTTGAAGATCTGCTCAGGGCCAACAATGTTGCACATGTCATTATCAGCATCCAGAATATCTCACCGCAAAAAAAGCAGGCCATCATTGAAAAGGTACTGAACCATGATGCCAAGATTCTGAACGTTCCTCCAGTAAACAGCTGGATCAACGGCGAGTTGAGTTTTAAGCAGATCAAGAAAGTGAAGATTGAAGACCTACTGGAACGCGAGCCGATCAAACTTGACATGGAAAGCATACGCAAAGCACTTTCCGGAAAGGTTATTCTGATCACGGGAGGTGCAGGAAGTATCGGCAGCGAACTGGTGAGACAGATCATCCCCTTTCAGCCGGCAAAATTGATCCTGCTTGATCAGGCAGAATCAGCCCTATATGACATGGAACTGGAAGTGACTGAAAATTTCAGTTTAAAAAACTTCGAAACCGTTATCGGTGACATCACCAAAGAGGAACGTATGCGGAGGGTCTTTGATGCGTTTCACCCCCAGATCGTTTTTCATGCAGCTGCTTACAAACACGTACCAGTGATGGAAAATAATCCCAGTGAAGCCATTCTGACAAATGTTTACGGTACAAAAGTGCTTGCCGATCTCTCCAATGAATATGGAGTTGAAAAATTTGTCATGGTGAGTACAGACAAAGCAGTGAATCCTACCAGCATCATGGGCGCTACGAAACGGATCGCAGAAATTTATTGCCAGTCCCTTGGAAAGACCTCGAAGACGAAATTTGTCACCACACGATTCGGAAACGTACTCGACAGCAGCGGGTCTGTCATTCCAAGGTTTAAGAAACAAATAGAAAACGGAGGGCCAGTTACTGTAACGCATCCGGATGTAACGCGTTTTTTTATGACGATCCCCGAAGCTAGCCAGCTGGTACTTGAAGCAGGCGCCATGGGCAAGGGCGGCGAGATATTTATTTTTGATATGGGCAAGAGCGTAAAGATCGCTGACCTTGCAAAGAAGATGATCAAACTCAGCGGACTTTCGCTGGGGAAAGATATACAGATTACTTTTTCCGGATTGAGGCCGGGGGAGAAAATTTTTGAGGAATTGCTGAATGACCAGGAAAAAACAGTTCCGACACACCATGAAAAAATTTTAATAGCGAAGGTTAAAGAATATGAATTTGCTGATGTAAAAAAAGAGATCGACATCCTGCACGGTTTGTTCGACAAGCAGGACAATGATGCCATCGTCAGGAAGATGAAAGAAATTGTTCCGGAATACCTCTCCCATAATTCTGTTTATGAAAAACTCGATTCCGGAAAAGTTTAAACACAGCACCCGGCTTGAAATCCGTTTTGTTGATGTGGATGCTTTCGGCCACGTGAACAATGCCCATTACCTAACCTATTTTGAACAGGCACGCGTAAAGTATTTTGATGACATCATGGGATGGAAGTACGACTGGAACAGGCAGGGGATCATACTTGCACGGGCTGAGATCAATTATAAAGAACCCGTTCTTTTCAGGGACGATCTTTACGTCATGACACATTGTTCCCGCATTGGAACAAAAAGTTTCGACCTTGATTACCTCGTGATCAAAAAAATAAATGAAGACGATGTCATCCTCGCAGAAGGAAAAACGGTGATGGTTGCTTATGACTATGATGCGGGGGAATCCATTGCAGTTCCGGAAAAATGGATTGGTGCGATAAAAAAATTTGAAGAGATTGATCTGTGATGCTGCATAGAAGTTTGACAATAAAAAACCCCGTCTAACCTGAGGCCAGACGGGGTTTTTATTTTTTAATAGAAAATTAAGAAAGGTGTCCGCTGATAAGCTTTGTCATTTCAAACATGCTTACAGTTTTCTTTCCGCCAAACACCGCTTTCAGATTATCATCAGCGTTGATGTTGCGTCTTTCCTTTGCATCCTGAAGTTTATTCTTCTTGATGTACTCCCAGATTTTCTTTACAACTTCAGTACGAGGCATTGGCTTGCTGCCGATTACAGGATGTAATACGGAACCGATTGTCATCGGTCTCATGAAAGCAGCATTCGGTTTACGTTTTGCTTTCGGTTTTGCAGCTTTAGCAGCCTTAGCAGGTTTTGCTTTTGCCTTTGCCTTTACTGCCGGTTTTGCTTTTGCTTTTGCTTTTGGTTTCGCTTTTGCTTTTGCTTTTTTAGTTGCCATTTGATTTTTAGATTAAGTTGTTTATAAGACAAAGAAAACAACAATTTTCATTGGTAAAACACCTCGGATGAAATATTTTTAAACCTAAAACCCTTTCCTGATGCGGTGTTGACGCGAACCGGAGAGGGTTTAGGGAAGGCCCCGAAGTGCAGGAGAACCCTCCTGCCAGGGCATTGTCAGCGACCCATGAAAGCCCTACAGATACAGCGTTTCAGGCTTTTTTACCAATGAAAATAGAAATCAGTATCGGCCGGATTGTCAGTTTCAATGAACCTTTTCCAGGCTCCGGGTTTCAACAAACCGGAATTAGACATGCCGATATCAACATCCTGATGTTAGTTGTTCTGCTTTTTCTTCGCATGCTCAGTATTGATATTAACCACATCCTTTCCATTCTCGCGTACATGAATACCCGTGCTATCAATGACTACTTTATCGCCTTTTTCATTCGTGATATGAAGTCCATTCTTATTGATTTCGACTTTGGCATCACTTTCATCACCATAATCATTACTGATATTAAAGTCACCGCCAAGAATGCTTTCAGTACCATCACAATCCACACAGCTCAGTCCTTTGGGTGTCATTTCCCATGTTCTGTTGATCATGTCGTTGTCATAAATGTTTTTCACATTGTCAATATCATGGATCAGGTTACGCAATGATTCATCGAGGCGGACCCTCGCTCCAACGGGCATTCTTAATAACAATTGCACTTTTTGTGCACGCCATTTATCACCTTCATTCATATTGAAGAACCTGTTGAGCCGCAGTGATGAATCAGTTTGGGTAAATGAATAACTGATGCGTGATGCGTTGTCAATGGCAGCTTTCCTTGAAGAACCCTGGGCATAAAATATTTCTACCAGGTCAAAAGAATCTATCGGGCTTTTAACAATATCCAGTTTCACATTTTTGGAAATGAGCATATGTCCGTCAGATTCAAGATCGAAATCAGTATCCATATTCCTGTAATATTTTCCGCCGTAATCATAATCGCTTTCGCTGTTTTTGGATTCGTTCGTTTCGAGCACCATGTATTTTGAAGCCGGCTGTTGAAGTGCCACTTCCTTTCTGAAACTATCGGTCTCACTGAAGTCTGAGAATACACTAAATCCGCTGAACATAACAATGGCCAGTGCAACAAGCCATATTCCAAGGGCAGTGAATCCGAATACCCTCGATCTTCTTTTTATCTTAAAGAGAAAACGGATACCTGCATAGGCGATCATTAATGCAGGAATGGCTATCAGCAATACGACTCCGACATAAATCCAGCTGAACTGAGAAGTGCTGTTGAAGATATGATTCAGAAAACCCGGATAATGAACGAATGGCGCACCCACCAGACCAAATAATGAAGCGAGCAAAGCCACTGCAATAACCAAAGCAATAAATACAAAAAATGCCGTAATGATTTTACCTATCAGCAGGAAGATAAATTTGAAAACATCACCGATCGTTTCGAAAATCCTTCCGATGGCAGTTGTTGACTTTTGCCCATCCTTCATTCGATCTTTCAGTGCATCCAGTTCCTCGCGAACGTTCTTCTCAATGCTTGAAACTGTAACCGGTTCTCCGCGCATCATCAGTCTGTCGGCAGTTGTTTTGGCCTCAGGAATGATGATCCATAGCAGGATGTAGATCCAGAATCCTGTTCCGTAAAATATCAGGGCGCAGGCAAAGACCAATCGGATCCAAACGGGATCAATATCGAAATAGGCTGCCATGCCGCTACAGACACCTCCGACAAATTTTTCGTCGGGGTCACGGAAAAAGCGTTTCTTCAGTTTTCCTGAAGATGCATTTTCCATGGAAGGAGGAGCTTCTGTTGCTTTTTCTTCGCCGCCGGCAAATTCTTCCGGCCTTCCCATCACTGCTGTGACTTCGTTTACGTCATTCAGGGTGATTACCTGCCTGCCGCCATTCAGGCGTTCACGAAACATTTCACCAATCCTGCTTTCAATGTCCTGCATGATCTCATCACGGCCCTGGTCGGAGCTGAAGTGACCTTTGATCGCATTTAAGTACTTGATCAACGACTCGTATGCGTTGTCGTCAATGTGAAACACTGTTCCACCGAGATTGACAGTTACTGTCTTATTCATTTGCTGTTGCTTTTATGGATGTTGTTTGATTTACTGCCTCCACTAGTTCGCGCCAGGTAACGCGTAATTCATCTAAGAATTTTTCCCCGAGAGGTGTGAGGGAATAGTATTTGCGTGGTGGTCCTGAGCTGCTTTCTACCCAGCGGTAGCTTAGCAAGCCTGCATTCTTCAGCCTCGTAAGCAGCGGGTAAAGTGTACCTTCTACGACGATCAGTTTGGCTTCTTTCAGTTTCTCAATGATGTCGGAAGTATAAACTTCTTTGTGTGACAGAACTGAAAGGATGCAGAACTCCAGGACCCCTTTACGCATCTGCGCCTGAGTGTTATCAAGATTACTCATTGCTTTTTATATAAAGGGTTATTAATTTATTTATCTACTAACTATGATTCAAATTCCGATTACTGATGCAATGACAATGCGCGATGTGATTTGCGTTTTGCATTTGACACTTCCGTATTCACAGCTTCCAGCGATGCACTTTGCCTGAGGGTGTCAAGGTTCATGCTTACCACTTGTCCGTTGCCTTTTACTTTTACAAAGCTGTCGCCGGTAACTCCCCTTGCATAGATCTTTCCTCCGCCATTGATGACCATTCCGACACTGAGTGCGCGTACATCAGCACTGATAATCCCGGAACCGGATATTTTCATCAGCAGCATGTCGGAAGCCAAAGGAGATGTTGACCTGATAATGCCTGCACCGTTTACCTGGATAAGGCTGATGTCTGACATCGTTACATAAACATTGACATTGCGAAGGCCACCTGCATTGATCACCAGCGCACCGTTGCTTACAGAAGTAGTTACCTCTTCGGTATTTTCATTCATTCCCTCCAGGCGGACGGCGTTGAATTCACCCTGGGTTAGGTAAACGTTGGCATTGCCATTCAGAATAATTCCGTAAAAGTTTTGATCTACTGAACGGATCTCAGATGATGCAGCGGTTGTTGAAGTACAACCGAGAAGAACTGTTGACATGGCCATTGCAACCAGGGCAACCAAAGTGAAACGGGTTTTCATTGTTTTTGAGATTTGAAGGTTATTATTTTTAGAAGCTGATTTCATTTGACTTGTGTGTGTTACCATTTAATTTGCTTGGCAAAGATACTGTCATCAAACGGTACTTTGCAACACATAGTACTATAATTATTTGTTAATTTTTGTAATCTGCTGATTATCAGTAATAAAAATTGTATGGGATTAGACTTTTAATTGGCTAAACAAAGGCCATTTTCAGAAAATCAATGAAATCAGGGGAAAAAAATTGGTTGAACTAAACCAAAACTAGCCAATTCGGCAAGATGAACCAATTACAAAAAGGGTATTTTATAAGGACTCCAGAGCTGAAAGTATTGCAGACTCACTCGATGTTTGCAGATCGAGCGTTATCTGCTGGCCTGCAGTTACAACAAAGGTTTCCTTATGCAATACAAACTCATTGCCTTGCTTTTTTGCGAAAGCAACGAGTGTTACCGTCTCCCCTATAGGAACGGGTGCTGAAACAAGGTTAGTCACCTTCATCACACTTTTTATATTAGCAAAAGAAATATAGATCTCTATATTTTGCGTGTTGGTGCCTTGAACAGAAATTGATACCGGTGTTTTTTGAGAAGACGACAGGTGCTGTTTTGCTGCACTTACATATCCTGTATTTGCAGGAGTAAGGATATAATAAGCCGGTGCTGCGACTACGGATGAAAGAGTATCCACGAATCCCGGAATAATGGTTGACAGTGTATTTGTCCAGTCCCCTACCCCGCCATTGTCGAAACCATAAAAACTGACCATGTTGGTATTCATGGATGGTAGAGTGTCAGTCTCCATCATATAAGCTCGTCCTTGTTTAAGGAAAGCTTCATTACCATCTTTAAATGGCCGTACTTTTATCTCCGCGCTTGTTTCAAGGATTGTACTTCCTGAAACAGAAGGTTGTTTCCTCATGATCATATCCTTGATGGAATATAGTTCGATCACTTTTAACTTAAAAGGATACGACGGAATATCATTCCCGCCTGCATCCCGCAGCATGTCGCGCGTAACACAAATGCGTGTTCCTTTTTTTGCAGTAACAAAACAATCACCACTTCCGGAATCAACCTGAAGTTCCTGTTCTTCCTCCTGGTTATCGCTATAGAATGAATCCATGCTCTGATAATCATCCTGAGGCACCCTATCCTTTTTGCAGGCATTGAAAGAAATCAGAAAGCCGAGAAAGGCAACGGCAAGCAGAATGTTAATTTTATTTTTCATGATATGAATTATTGAACTGTTCAATTCTTAGTCGTAAGCCGGGCATTTTTCCTTTCCTCCGCATTCACCCGGGTATATATAGATTCCGATTCGCAGGCTGTTTTCTTTCCATTTAAAATCATAACCATCTTCAATAAATGGCCTGATACATCCATAGCGCCTAACAAGTCCTCCTCCGGCTTCATAGGCAAAGTTGTGCTGCTTCTTTTGCCCGGGAGCATATTCCTCAGCGTTTATCCAGTCATTGTAATATCCTGCTCCAAGAAGGTAAAAGTTGTAAGTGCCAAACCGGAAAATTTCATAATGCAAAGCGGCACCGGCATAAAATTCATGGTAATCATTGAATGCAGGGAAGTATGAGATTTGAGGGACAACACTTAGATTCTTTAGTAGTGGAATTTTCACCCTGACATCTGCACCAAAAGAAGTCGCATGGAAATTATAGATGAGGCTTGCGCCATAGCCGATAGATTTATTTTCTCTCTTCACCGCCTGAGCGAATAACCCGTCAGACATGAAAAAAGCCAGGGAAAGAATGCATACCCTGCAAAAACATTTAATTGCTTTTTCAAACATATTATTCAATTCCCGAATATCTGAAGAATTGCCGTTCAAGGAATATAGATATCAAACTGTTTTCAAAATACTTCTAAACATTAACGCATCCGAACTGCAAATATTCGACTTAGGAAAAAATACAACGCAAAAAAATCCCTCTGACCTTTACAGCCAGAGGGATATTCATTTTATTGTATATTTAATTACTCAACCACAACCCTGAGCTGCTCATTGTTGTCACCGCTCATGATATTGAGCATGTAAACACCTTTTGCAAGATTGTTCAGGTCTAGGTCAACCATGTTGATGCCTTCAGTACCTGTACCCTTAGTTGACAATACATTCTGACCAAGTACATCAGTCATGTTCAGTTGATACTGAACTGCAGTTGTAGCAGTGAATTTCACTGTTGCTTTTTCAGTTGCAGGGTTCGGATAAACCTGTGCATTCAATCCTGAAGCAGATGCAGAAATCTGGCTCTGACGGCAGGAGATCACGCAAGGCAATGAACGAATACCTGAAGTTCCGCATGCATTGGTAGCAGTTACGGTGATGTTACCGCTTGTTGCACCCCACAATACACTGATTGAAGCACCATTGGCAGGTCCAAGAATTAAAGCTCCTGCAGGAACTGTCCAGTTGTAAGAAGTAGCACCAAGTGAACTTGCTGCATAGCCCTCAACAGAACTTGCGCAAGGAGCTGCGTTACCTGTAATAGATGCAGGGATTGCAGGAGCACCAAATACGACCAGCGTACGAGCGATACCTGTACCGCATGCATTGGTAGCAGTAACTGACAGTGTGCAAGTTGTGAAACTAGCCGGCCAGTCAATAGTGAGACCGCTTAAGTTGGTAGGTCCTACAGTGATTCCGCAGGATGCAGTCCAGTTGTAACCGGTTGCACCGAAAACAGGGCTAATTGAATAAGATACACCTGTTTGTCCGCACTGACCTGAAGCAGGTCCGGTGATCGCAAAAGGTACACCCGGTAAACCGGTAGAAATACCTTTTGAACGTGTCGGGCTTGAAGTAGGGCAGCTGCTGTTAGCAACTACAGATACCGTTGAACCTGCCGGAATTGTTGCAGGGAATGCAATAGAACAAGATGTACCTGTTCCTGTTACAATAGCACCCGGTACAGAAGTAGTCCATGTGTAGTTTGCAGCACCCGGTACAGCAGCAATGCTGTATGACGAAGAAGAATTCGGACATGGGTAGCTTGGTCCGGAAATAGTTCCCGGAATAACAGGACTTGCAGTGATGGTGATGGTGCGGTTAGGTCCCTGGTATCCGCATGCAGTTTGTCCGCACACGCTGAGTGTACCTGAAACGAAACCACCGGGGAATGCAACAGTAACTGCCTGCGCACCGTTTCCGGTTACCACGATACCGCCTGTAGAACTCCACTGATAAGATGCAGCGCCGGCTACTGTAGAAGATGAATATGCATTGCCTGAAGTACCCGTACAACCGATCACAGAACCGGTAATTGAATTTGGCATTGAAACAGTTGCACGAACCCATGTACAGATGGTGTTTGTGTTACCACAAGCATTTCCACCGAATACACAGATGCTCCATCCTGAAGCACCTGCAGCAGGAAGTGACACGAATGTTACGTTTACCGTAGGAACCGTAGTCTGGAATGGACTAGGGTTACCATTGAAACGCACACCTGCCTGAGAGCTTGACCAGTTGTAGAAAGTAGAGTTGGCCACAGCATTTACACTGAATGTTGCAGCTGGAGCTGCAACGCAACCATCAGCGATTGAAGCTGTATAATGGATCGTGCCTGAAGGAGGAGCATTGATTACGTTTATTGCAACTGATTTGCAGGCCGTGTTTCCACAAGCTTCTTCAGCACGAACGAAATAGTTATGCAAACCAATTGAAGGCGTAATCGTTATTGAAGCCCCGATTCCTATACTAGCCCCACTTCCACAGCCGCCATCATACCATACCCACTGGCCACCTGCAGTTCCCAGAGAACCACCGATAGCTGTAAGGGAAAGGGCGCCGGGATAACAAATCTGATTATAACTGGCATTGGTTGAAATCCCTGTCGCAGCAGTAGCGTGATTAACAACTACAGTGATGTTTTGCGCACAGGTATTGGTGTTTCCGTGGATGTCAGTTACTGTATAGATTACTGCTGTAGTCCCTTCAGGATATGTTGGAGACGGGTGATTTGTTGACGTACCGTAAATGCCACAATTATCATTTACAAAAAGGCCCGGGCAGTTTGGAGGACATGGAATTCGTGTGCCTGTACAGGCTCCTAAATCATTAATTATTGTTTCAGGTCCAGGACAGGTGATTGAAGGATTTTCCGCATCTGTAACATTAATTATCTGGTTGCACTGCGCGCTGTTTCCGTTTGCATCCTGAGCAAACCAGGTTACTGTAGTTGCTCCCACCGGATATGGCGCAGCAGGGAAAGGACCAAGAATAACTACACCGGAGCAGTTATCTGTTGCAGTGGCTGTGCCGATTAATGCACTCGATGAACACTGACCTAAATCAGTTTGAATATTTGCTGTTGGAGGGCAGGTAATAACAGGAGGCTCTGCATCTGCAACATTAATTATTTGGCTGCACTGCGCGCTGTTTCCGTTTGCATCCTGAGCAAACCAGGTCACTGTAGTTGCTCCCACCGGATATGGTGCTGCAGGGAAAGGACCCAGAATAACTACACCAGAGCAGTTATCAGTGGCAGTGGCAGTGCCGATTAATGCACTTGATGAACACTGACCTAAATCAGTTTGAATATTTGCTGTTGGAGGGCAGGTGATTACAGGATTCTCTACATCCGCCACTACAACATTAAATGAACAAGTAATTGCGGGTAGGCAGGAATTCGTTGCTGTAACAGTTACAACCGTCGTTCCAACATTAAATGTAGAACTGCTACCATCACCATTACCGTTTCCTGTTGTTGCTCCACTAAAAGTATATGTAATAGTTGGCGCAGGAAAACCAGTTGATATTGTTGTATAAGAAACAACAGCAGTACATGCACCGGTAGTATTTGCATTCTGAGTTCCGGGACAGGTTGTAAATGCGGGAGATTCATTAATTGTTACATTGAAAGAGCAACTACTCGGTGAACCGCAACCGTTGTTGGCAGTGCACGTAACAGAAGTGGTTCCCAATGAAAATGTTGATCCTGATAAAGGGGAACATATTACAGTAGCCGCCGGGTCTCCAGTGGCTGTAGGGTCTGTCCATGTTGCAATGTTATTATCGCATTGAACAATATCTAATGGGCAGGCATTGATCGCAGCAGGTGTGTATGTTGTTGTAACAGTGATCACATTGGAATTATCAGAAGTACTTGAAGCTCCCGTTGCGCGCACCCTGTAGTAATATGTGGCATTTGCAGCCAAACCTGAAACAGGTTGTGTTAAACCGGCAACGGAGAGATTGTTGTAACCAGACACAAATGTTCCGGCGTTACCTATCACAGAAATATTATCAATTGCGCTTGTTCCTGTTGTGGCAACGGCTGCAAGGTTAACAGCAGTATTGGTTGTCATAATCCACCTGAGGAATACGGAAATTTTATTTTCACATGCAGCAGGCAAGGAAACAGACGTCAACACGCCCGAAGTCCAGTTATTGCCTACACTTGTTGTTCCGCCCGGCACATCCGTGTATGTTCCACCGGCACCAATTTTATATTGAAGTTTAAAATCCTTTGGGCCCGTATTGGATGAACGCTGGGCAGATGATACTTTCAGATTGTAATATCCCGCAGTAACCATACTTACTTCCCAATAGTCAGCTCCGGATCCTGAAGCCCATCCCCCACTTGCACTTGCTGTTGTTGCAGCACTCGTAGTGCTTCCAGAAGTAGGGACATAGGAAACAGCTGCCAGGCATCCAAATAAATTCAAAGTCTTGGAGGTGTTAAAGGCAATTCCACCGTCAGCGATATTGTCATCGACAGCGTTTGGAAAATTCCATTCAACAACAGGTGTCGTAGCGGCCGCATAAAAAGTATTTGTGGTTGCTACATCAAGCCTGTAGCCAGTTGCTCCTGTTACAGGATCCCAGTTTGCATCAAAACTATGATTGGCAACATTTGTTGCTGCAGTTGCATTGGGAATGTCAATGGTTGTTGTAAATGTTCCCTGTGTACCATAAGCCGTAACAGCATTGCTGTTTGTAGCATATGAATGGTAATAATATACAGTACTAAGAGAAAGGCCTGTAAGCGATGATGTAAAGTTGATGCCGGCCAGGTTGGTTGAAGCCACAGGTGTACCGGATCCGTTCGGGAAACCTGAAGTTGTGCTGTATTCAATTCCGTATGCTGTCAATGTTCCGCAGCCGGGAGAGGAGACGGTTCCGGCTACAGTAGCAGTAACAGATCCAATTGGACCTGCTGCTCCGGACGTTGTCGTAGGAAGAGTATTGATCCCTGCTCCAAAAACAGCAGTGGTAGTTGAAGTTCCGCCGCCATTCACAGGAATACTTCCATTGTATGAAATAGCGCTCGTCGGATTGAACTTTACAAAAATTGTGGTCGAACTTAATGTAGGAGCGGTATATGGAACAGCAATCGTAGTCAGGTACGTACCGCCTGAAGTAAGGCAATAACTGTATCCTGAAAGGGCATTAATATTAAGTGCTGAGCCATCCAGGTTATTTCCTGACAATGAAAAACTTTCCGGACCGGCAGTTGTATTTATGCAAACGTTTCCAAATGAAGCAGACATTGCACCAGCGGAAAGAATTGGTGTCAGAATCGCAGCTGTCGTGCCATTTAACTGTACATCAACTACGTTAGTTGAATTATCAAATCCTCCGGTTCCTGCAGTGGCAGTTGCAGCGTAACCATACAAACGAAAAGTGGTTGTGGCTGAAATATTCGAGAGTGTCGAAATTGTAATTGTCCTAGGTGTTGTTGTTGCTGCACCACCACTAATCATTCCGGTAACAGTACCAAGGTCTGACACAAAACCGTCTGCAGATGACCGTAGTGTAACACTTGAAGGTCCTGTAGTTGAACGGTCCCATGTAAAAACAAGAGACGTTGCAGTAAATGAAAATCCTGCATTCGGAGTTACAACAAACTGGATATAATCATTTCCGGCAATAGCTTCAGCAAGTGTATTTCCTGCTACAGTATTACCTGTATCGAACCACCCTGAACCACCAAACCTGTTGGCGTTTGTGGCAGGCGTAATCGTTCCTATTGTTAGGTTAACGGATCCTGCAATATTTACATCATTGAAAACACTTGGTTCAGTTGTTTCTGTTCCGACATTTCCAAAAGTATTCCATTGGAGGAGTTGCGCTTTGCAAATATTTCCCGCAGAAAATAAAAAGCAAAACAATAAAGCAGAAATCAATTTTCCTGCACTGATCTGATCGTACATTTTTTTCATGTTTGTTGATTTTAAGTTTTCCCTGAAATGACGTTGATGCATCATTGCAAGGGCAATAAAGATAGCAAATTTCCTTTAAAGCCTGTATCCAGTAAGGATTTGGCGGCATGCAATATTACTCAGCTAATGCAACCGATGCAATAATTGAATATTAAGAAATAAAGAAGAAATGGTGTTTGACCTATAACCAGCCCGGATTATTGCTGATCATTCCCATTTTCCATAGGGCAAAGACAACAATAATCATAATCACAAATGCCACTGCAAAAACGTAGGTAAGCTTTTTATAGGTACTTGCCTGATTCTGAAGCTTCATCCTGCGGATGATGTTAAAAATCACGTTTTCTGAGCGGTAAAAAGCGCTTTCACTTTTAACGATGTAGTCAAAGGCACCGTACTTCATAGTATTGACAGCGACTTCAATCTTATCTTGTCCACTGAACATGATGACTTCGGTTTCCGGTTTCTGGGCCTTGATTTCCTTGAGGATCTCAGTACCATTCATTGCATCCTTACCGATCTTATCAAAATTGTAATCCAGAAAGACAATCTGCGGATTCAGAGTCAGGTTTTTAAGGCATTCTTCACCACTTGGAAAAATATGTGTGGTAAACGTGGTGTATTTGCTCAGATAGTCCTGCAGCATCATAGCCTGCATGCTATCGTCGTCAACGATGAAAATGGTTTTTACTTCGGCCATTGTTTTAGTGTTGGCTTCAAAAGTAGAAAATCTGTTTCAACAAACAAGTATTGCCTGAAAAGGTCTTTTGAACAAAGAAAAAAAGGAAATTAAGCTGCTACTCCGATTTTTTTCAGGTGCACGAGGTGTGATTTCAATGCGCTTCGAAAAGTAGGATACTCTTTATAGTCAATATTAAACTCAATGCAGGTAGCGCGAACGATCTTACTGATCTGCGGATAATGCACATGGCTTATACGGGGGAAAAGGTGGTGTTCAACCTGAAAATTCAATCCTCCAAGAAGCCAGCACCACATTTTGCTATTCATAGCGAAGTTAACTGTGGTATTGATCTGGTGGACTGCCCACTCGCTTTCAATACGCATTGGCTGAACAGGCGTAACGAACTCTGCATTTCCTACTACGTGCGCCAGCTGGAATACAACTGCGATGATCACACCAGTAACAAATACCATGACGCTGTAGCCAATAATGGTATCAACTATACCAATATTATACATTGGTAAAACAATAAATGCACCGACATAAAAAACTTTCGAAGCCCAAAAGATGATGTGTTCTTTTATGCTCATGTGCTGAATTTTGGTATGGTCTGCAATTTTACCGGTGAAATACTTCTTAAAATCCTGCAGAAAAATCCATGCGAGGTAAGTAAGGCCATAAAGTAAAAGTCCGTAGATATGCTGATAACGATGAAACCAGTATTTCTTCTGGCTTGAATGCACTCTGATGAACGGTTTAATATCGATATCATCATCCATTCCTTCCACATTTGTATAAGAGTGGTGGTTGATGTTGTGCTTTTGCTTCCACATGAAATTGCTTCCGCCCATCATATTTAGGGCATAGCCCATCGTTTCATTGAGCCATTTGAAGTTGCTGTAACTGCCGTGTGCACCGTCATGCATTACGTTAAAGCCGATTCCGGCAAACAAACCTCCCATAACAGCACACAATCCAAGGGAAATGTACCATAGAGAAGGGGTAAAGAAAACAAGCACGATGTACGATGTGATAAGTGCACCTACAAAAGCGAAAGTTTTAAAGTATAAACGGATGTCGCCTGTTGGCTTGACTTTCTTCTCTGTAAAATAAGCGTTTATCCGTTCTTTGAGTGTATTGAAAAATACCGGCTCACTATTGTTAAATTTGACTGATGACATTTGATGAATTAAGTTGCTTGATTGCACTACAAATAACGCAGGAGAATGCAAACAGTTGCAAAGGTACTCATTCTTTTATGAACATGGGGAAGAATGACGATGAATTGACCACCAAGTGGTTAATTAGGGGAAATTGGGTATATGATTGATGTCATGTATCGTACAAATTGGCGGTCAAATAAAACGGTTACCGTTATTGGAATGAATTATAAATGGAGTAGCTACAATTATTAGCAGGCTGCTTCTCCCGAAGTCTCGGGATCGCAGTGACTACACTGAGTTGGGGTGATTGCTTTGTTGATTGATATTGGCGGGCTGCTTCTCCCGAAGTCTCAGGATCGCAGTCGCTACACAGGATGAGAGGATTAAACAAGCACAGTCTCGCAGACTTGTTGTCGTACTGCTTTTTTGATCGCTTCGGCATCGAAGTGGCATTCATCGTAGAGTTCTTTCTGCTCACCATGCTCAATAAAACGGTCGGGAATTCCGAGGCGGGTGATGGAGGCGGAATAATTGTTATCGATCATGAACTCAGCGATGGCACTGCCGAAGCCGCCCATGATGCAGGCATCCTCAACAGTGATGATCTTTTTGAAACTCGAAAAAATTTCGTGCAGGAGTTCTGTATCGAGGGGTTTTACAAACCGCAGGTCGTAATGTGCAGGATAAAAGCCCTCCTTATTGAGCTCACCGCATGCTTCTACAGCAAAATTTCCGGGGTGTCCGATGGTCAGGATGGCTACCTCTTCCCCACTCCTTACCATTCTTCCCTTGCCGATCTCCAGTTTCTGCATTGGCTTTTTCCAGTCAACAATAACACCATTGCCACGCGGATAACGAATACTAAAAGGGGCATTGGTTTCTTCAAGTTGAGCAGTATACATGAGGTTGCGTAATTCTTCCTCATTCATTGGTGCACTAACGATCATATTCGGAATGCATCTGAAATATGCGTAATCAAAAGCACCATGGTGTGTGGCACCATCAGCTCCTGCAAGGCCGCCACGGTCAAGGCAAAATACCACGTGCAGGTTTTGCAATGCTACATCATGTATCACCTGGTCGTAAGCACGCTGCATGAATGACGAGTAGATATTACAGAACGGAACCATGCCTTGAGTAGCAAGTCCGGCGCTGAAAGTAACAGCATGCTGCTCAGCGATACCTACATCGAATGCGCGGTCGGGCATGGCCTTCATCATGATATTGAGTGAACATCCGCTTGGCATTGCCGGTGTAACGCCAACAATTTTCGGATTTTTTTCCGCAAGCTCCACAATGGTATGACCAAACACATCCTGGTATTTAGGAGGAGAAGGCTTATCGCTTTTCGGCTTGTGTATTTCGCCGCTGATCTTATCGAATAACCCGGGAGCATGCCATTTGGTCTGGTCTTTTTCAGCGTTCGCATAGCCCTTTCCTTTTACAGTAAGTGCATGCAATATTTTTGGGCCGGGAATGTCTTTCAGATCTTGTAATACTTTCACCATGCGATTTACATCATGTCCGTCAACCGGACCGAAGTATCTGAAACGAAGTGATTCGAAGAGGTTACTTTGCTTAAGCAATGTTGTCTTGACAGCATTTTCAAGTTTGGAAGCGATCTCCTGTGCATTCGGTCCAAACTTTGAAATTTTCCCTAGAAGCTTCCACACTTCATCCTTCACTTTATTATAAGTGTGCGATGTGCTCATATCGGTCAGGTATTCCTTCAGGGCACCAACATTTGGATCAATACTCATGCAATTGTCGTTGAGGATAACTAGCAAGTTGGAGTTTTCAACTCCGGCATGATTCAATGCTTCGAAAGCAAGTCCTGCAGTCATGGCACCGTCACCTATCACTGCAATGTGCTGGCGTTCTTTCTCACCCTTCAGCCTTGAAGCAACGGCCATACCGAGTGCTGCGCTGATAGAAGTTGAAGAATGACCCACACCGAAAGTATCGTATTCACTTTCGCTTCGTTTTGGAAATCCGCTGATGCCTTTGTAAATCCTGTTCGTATGAAATAAATCCCTGCGACCTGTCAGGATTTTATGTCCGTAAGCCTGATGTCCAACGTCCCATACCAACTGGTCATAAGGAGTATTGAAAACATAGTGCAATGCAACGGTCATTTCTACTGTGCCAAGGGAAGCACCAAAATGGCCACCATTCACAGAAACGATATCAATAATATAATCACGAAGCTCTCTGCTTACCTCTTTTAACTGATCTTCACGCAGGGAGCGCAAATCGGCAGGTAAATTGATATTTGCCAGAAGGGAGCCGGGTTCAACTTTGTTCATTGCAGGTTTCAGAGGCAAATATACTACTTAGCAGCTATAGGAGGCAAAATTATGTTCTTGTCTGAACTAATTGGTTTTATTCAATAAAATTCACATTGCCTCAGGTATGATAAACAAGGTGTTTGATAATATAACTATTGATAATTACGAAGCGCAAAGAGTAACGGATTGGGCAATGAATTGTTTTGAATGGCCCAAGGCAGCTCAATTGAAATAGAAAGGGGGTTTGTGTTATATTTGCGGCGAAGAAGAGAAGTCGCAAGTCGCAAGTCGCAAGTCGCAAGGCAAAAGGCAAAAGGCTCAAGTTAAAAGTTAGAAGTTAGAAGGCAATAGAAAAAAGTAAATAACAATAATCAACAAACAGATATGGAACAAACACTGGCATTTGTAAAGAGCAACGAAAATCGTTTTCTCGAAGAACTTTTTGAATTACTGCGCATACCGAGTGTGAGCGCTGATACAAAGTACAAACCGGAGGTGGCGCGTGCTGCAGAATTTATCAGAACGAGTCTGGAAAAAGCAGGTGCGGAAAAAGTTGAGATCTGTCCGACATCAGGGCATCCGATTGTTTACGGTGAAAAGATCATTGATCCGAAACTGCCGACGGTAATTGTATACGGTCACTATGATGTTCAACCTGCCGATCCGGTAAATCTATGGACTACTCCACCGTTTGAGCCACAGGTGCGTGATGGAAAAATTTATGCGCGCGGAAGCTGCGATGATAAAGGACAAGTATTCATGCATATCAAAGCTTTTGAAAGTATGATGAAAACAAATTCTCTTCCATGCAATGTACGTTTCATGATCGAAGGAGAAGAAGAAGTTGGGTCATCCAACCTGGGCGCTTGGGTACGCGAAAATAAAAACAGACTTAAGGGAGATGTAATATTGATCTCAGATACTTCCATTGTTGCCAATGACACTCCAAGTATTGAAGTCGGGCTTCGCGGATTGAGTTATGTTCAGGTTGAAGTAACAGGTCCTAACCGTGATCTGCATTCAGGCGTTTATGGTGGCGCAGTTTCTAATCCGATCCAGGTTTTGTGTGATATGATCGCCTCGATGAAAGACAAGGAAAACCGCATCACCATACCGGGATTTTATGATGATGTGTTGGAATTGACAAGTGATGAAAGAATAGAACTGAATAAGACACCATTCAACCTGAATGAATATAAAAAAGACCTTGGCATTGATGAGGTCCGCGGAGAAACAGGATATACAACACTTGAACGCACAGGAATCCGTCCGACATTTGAGTTGAACGGAATCTGGGGTGGATATACAGGTGAAGGATCAAAGACTGTTCTTCCTTCACAGGCTTTTGCAAAGATCAGTATGCGACTAGTGCCTCACCAGACCACAGATAAGATCACTGAAATTTTTACGAAACATTTTACATCCATTGCTCCAAAAGGAGTGAAAGTTAAAGTGACTCCACATCATGGTGGCGAACCGGTTGTTACCCCAACTGATTCAGTAGCATTTAAAGCTGCGAGCAAAGCGATGGAAACAACTTTCGGCAAAAAACCGATTCCAACCCGCGGAGGCGGCAGTATTCCTATCGTGGCTTTGTTTGAAAAGGAACTGGGTTTGAAATCTGTTTTGATGGGATTCGGCCTTGACAGCGATCTGATCCATTCCCCGAATGAGCATTATGGCATATTCAATTTCATGAAGGGAATTGAGACCATTCCATTGTTCTTTAAGAATTTTGCTGATATGAGCGCCAAAGGGTAATGTGAACCCGGTGTTAAGGGAATTATTTTTATTTCCTTTCAATAACTTCTGTAATTCTTCGTTACTGTTTTAACAATCGCATTGGTAAACAATCTTTATCTTTAGGTTCTTAAAACCATCTTAAACACAGATGAAACGAATTGGCGGACTCTTATTGCTATTTTCTTTCCTGATCTTTATTGCTTCATGCAGTGATGAAGAAGTAATTCCCAATAACACTGCACCACCGGATCAGACCATTGAGAATGTCACCATCAGCAATTACGTAAACCGCGTTTACGTTTCTGTGCTTGGCCACGAAGCAAGTGATAGCGAGAAAAACACAGGTTATAACCTGCTTCGTCAAAACAACCTGTCAAATGCAAGCCGGTCGCAGTTTCTGGACCAGGTTTTTTCTTCCGGAAGTTATCTTCCACATCTTTATGATTTTGCCCGCACTGAATTGCTGAATAATCTCGACACAGCTCAAATCACTTTTTATCTTTATCTTTTCAATCTTGACATACAAGATACAGCTTACCAGCTATATTGGAGCACTTTCATTTATGAAATTGAAAGACTCGATAGCCTGCAACGCGTACCTGCCGACCTCACAAATAATTTGCTGGACATTTCGCACCTCCACAAGCGTTGTGCAAACAATTATTTCTATGACCAGATCAACATGGGCACGGAAAATTTTGTGATAAGCTGCTTCCAGCATTTTCTTAGCAGGTATCCAACAGCAAATGAATTGAGTGAAGGGAAGAAAATGGTGGATGGGGCACCGGCAATATTATTTCTCGAATCAGGGCAAAACAAAACTGATTTTGTAAACATCTTTTTTGCTTCCAGGGATTATCAGGAAGGACTTGCCATCAATCTCTATAACAGATACCTTTTGCGCAATCCAACATCCATAGAAATGGGCAATGCTGTGCAGGCCTTCAGCACCACCCATGATTATATACAAATGCAGAAAGATATATTATCCACCAACGAATACATCGGAATATAATGAGATCAATCAGGTTGTTTTTTTTCGTTATTGCCTTTGCAGGTTTGCAGTCTTCCTGCAAAAAGGATTATGTGTATGAAGTTGATGATGTCACAGTCTCACAACCGGGCGGTTCAAAAGACAATGTAAAAACCACCACGGAGTTTATATCAATCGTTTATTCTGATTTGTTCAACACAATTATTCCAACCGACACTTTGCTTTATGTGCAACAGGCATATGAAGCCTTCGGTGATAAAAAACTTATTGAAGACAGAATCGTGCGTCACTTTCTGAATTCGACTTCAGTACAGATCCCTTCTGATGCAACAATGAGGGCGAATGTTCCTTTGTTTGTTGATGAAACGATCCAGAAATTCTTCAACAGAAAGCCGGATGCATTTGAGAATTATTTTATCAGCAATATCATTTCGAATGCGACTACCATTACGCCGATGATGGTTTATTATGCGTGTATGACGAGTAATGAGTATAGGTATTATTAAGGCAAAAGTTAAAAGTCAAAAGTTAAAAGTTACAAGTCAGAAGTTTGAAGTTTGAAGTTTGAAGTTTGAAGTTTGAAGTTTGAAGTTTGAAGTTTGAAGTTTGAAGTTTGAAGTTTGAAGTTTGAAGTTTGAAGTTTGAAGTTTGAAAAAAAAATATAATCTGAATGAGAAGGAGAGAATTCATCAAGAAAGCAGGGCTTGCGACAGCGGGAGCATTTGCGATTCCTTATATTCTTCCTTCGGGGAGGTTGTTTGCAGCATCCGGAATCCGCAAAGTAAACCATGTAGTGTTCTGCATGTTCGCAGGCGGCGTACGCAACATGGAATCGGTTGACAAAGCCCTGGGAAACCTGATGCCACACATGTTGCTCGGCAACGAATCCATTTCAACTGATATTGCAGCTGCACTTGCTGCAAGTCCGCTTCCAAACCTTAACCTGGGTTATAATCTGCAAACCAAAGGGACGATCTTCAAAGAATTCCGTTACAAGAGCGGTCCGACAGGACATTTTAACGGACATACAACTGCCATCACAGGAGCATACACTACGGCTGATCTGAATATCAAAGATCATCCGCACACACCGACCATATTCGAATTTTACAGGAAACATAATTCGCCGGCACAAACGGCACGCAAATGCTGGTGGGTATCAAATGCCCTGGGCCCTTATCCTGCGCTCAACTTCAGCTCCTATGCAGGATATGGTGCACAATTCGGTGCAAATTTTATTGCACCAACTTATATGTTCAGCAACCAGGGTTATAATTCAATCGGCACACTCAAAACATTTACGAGCGCTGAAGAAGCATCGGTCAACAACATGCGTACATTCATGAATCACAACTTCAACAAGAGTTTTGTGGATGGTGATGCGGGCGTGACCAACATTGAAGCTGATGCTGCAGAACTGCAAACATGGATCAACTCCATGTTCAGCCAGTATCAGGGAGGCGCTTTCAATAACCCATGGGGAGCAGGATCATCGATGAACAATGACATGATGAATATTTTCTTTGCAGAGAAGATCATTGATCAGTTTGCACCTGAACTGATGGTTGTAAACATGCAGGATGTGGATGTGGCGCATTTCAATTTTACTGACTATGCCGTCAATTTGCACAAGGCAGATTTTGCAGTGGCTCACCTCTGGAATAAAATACAAAGCACTCCGGGAATGATGAATGATACGGTGATGATCATTGCACCGGAACATGGCAGGAACCTGACTGGCAATTCAAGTATTGATCAGAATGGTCGTGCAGCACTTGATCATACTGCTGCACTTGATGAATTGAGCGGCGACCAGATGGCAAGAGAAATCTTCTGCCAGGTCCTGGGCCCGTCAAATATTGTTCAGCAGGGGCAGGTCATATCAGGTACTGCGGGAGAAAGCATAGATGTGGCAGCTGCCATCGCCAACCTGCTTGGATTCGATACGCAGGTGCCATCAGGATTACTTCGTGATTTTAATGCAACAGGTATTCAACAGGCGTTTCTATGATGAATAAGAAAATACTTTTTCTTTTTGCAATCGTAATGGTCATTTTTTCGTGTGAAAAAACGCCGGACAATCCGTATGATAATGTCAATTACAATACCGACACAACGACCGCTGCTACTGCAGATCCGAACACCATCGTGGGCCTGCACCGTAATATTTTCTTTCCTCGCTGTGCGAAGTCAGGCTGCCATGACGGAACATTTGAACCCGACTACAGAACGGTGATGTCAACTTATTCGACGCTCGTTTATCAGCCGGTAATTAAATCCACAGTGGATTCACTTTCATTTTTCAGACTGCGTGTAATTCCATTTAATGCAGACAGTTCATTGCTGATAGAGAGATTGACAACGTCAACGAGTGATTACATGCCTTCCAACGGAAACAGGCTATCAGGTACAGACATAGATCACATCCGCACATGGATCAACAACGGGGCGAAAGACCAGAATGGAAACATCCCTGTTGCGCCTAATCTTCCTCCTGTTATCACTGCGATCTTTGCGATTGACCAGAACCCGCCATATGCGCAGGTGGATACAGGCAGGCTTGGAGGCATTTCATACAATCCGTTCATCGTTCATCCCGGACAGAATTTCTATATCATATTTGCGTCTGAGGATGACAGCACCAGTGTTCCCAATTACACATTCAATCAGCTGAAGCTTTCTTATAATCAGGATGACTTCAACAGTGCAACCATAGTGAATGCTACATACAATTCATTGGCACAACAATGGCTCGTTCCTATCAGCGCAAACAACTACACGCTCAACGACACAGTCTTCTTCCGTTATTATGTAAATGACGGGGACCATGTGCAACCAACAGAATTTCCGCGAAACGACTACCCATATTATTACAAATATTACTGTTCATTTATTGTGCAATGATGACAGATATGTTTAAAAAGATCTCCTTTTGGTTTTTATTTGCTGCGGCTCTTTCTTCATGCAAGAAAGACGATGCAATTAGCAGTGATATCCCAACTATTGAACTGGTGAGTGTTTCATCCAACAATATTGCAGAAGGAGATCCACTTACTTTCAGGATAAAATACACCGACGGTGACGGCGACCTCGGCGAGAACAATGCAAATGCGCACAACCTTTTTCTGACTGACAACCGCGTGGGAGTAACATACGAATACCGCATTCAGGAACTGGCGCCTTCGGGTTCGTCGTTGATTATCCGTGGTAACCTTGATGTAGTGCTCAATACAACAGCGATTACAAATGGCAGCAATTCGCAGAATGTGACCTATTCCATTTATGTGAAAGACAGGTCAGGAAACCAAAGCAACACGGTTACATCTTCTGACATCACCATTCACAATTGAATGACTCCGCTGAGTGTGGGGTTATATGATGTTTCAAAAAAAATATTGCTTAAAACAGATCTGCGAAACCTGAAAAATCAGAGCGGCTATATGCCTACCTTATCCTATGAGGAATTCTTTCAATTAAAACTTAAGCGTCTTTTTTAGCTGTGCTTTTATTGATCAAATAAACGCCAATGAGCGCACCTGACAGTCCGAGGAAATGCAAAGGTGTCAGTGTTTCATGATCAGCAAGTCCCCACATCACTGCAACAACAGGAATGAGATAGGTTACAGAAGTGGCAAACAATGCTCCTGAGACCTTGATGAGTTTATTAAAAAGTACGGTGCTCAGGGCTGTACCCATGATTGCGAGGATCAGTATATAAACCATGCTCATTCCTGCACCCTGAACAGTTTGCGTTCGGGAAATGAAATCTGTAAAGAATAAAGAAATTCCCATTGGGATACCTGTGAACATCAATGCCATTGCTGTATTGCTATAGCTGTCGATGTCGGCAAGTTTGCTGCGGATAATATTTACACTGAAACCATAACAAACCGTTGCGAGAATTACAGCAGTAGTAAAGAGCAGATCACTTTGTGCATTGTCAGAATTTCTTCCGGCCACAAGCAAACAGGCGCCGATCAGTCCGATGACAAGTCCGTAAATTTTATTTTGAGAAAACTTCATTTTAAACATGCTGATGCCGATCAGAAATGTAAACAGCGGCGTCAGCGAATTGAGCATTCCGGTAAGGGCACTGTTGAGGTGTGTTTCAGCGAGCGGAAAAAGAATGGAAGGAATCCCGTTACCCAGCCATCCTGCTGCGGCCAGGTATTTCCATTTTTCTCTGGGGACTTTTTTAAGCGCGCTGACTAAAAAAGGCAGCAGACAAATAAAAGATGCACCCATCCTTAGCGCTCCGATCTGAAAAGGCGTATAGGTCTCCAGTCCGCGTTTCATCAGTATGAATGAACTGCCCCAGATCACAGCAAGCGCTACCATGAGTGTCCAGGCGGTGGTAGAATTGTTTTTCATTCCGGCTCAGGCAGCATTGATCTTGTTTAATAAATATTCAGTACCGAGCAGTTGGGAACAAGTGAGAACTGCACCAACAGTTACGCCCAGGACACCATGCATATTCAGGTTCTGACCTGTTAGCAGGATATTATCCACTTTCAATTTCGGCGAGATGAAAGATTTCATCGGCTCGGCTGCATCTTTCTCAATTCCATAAAGTGAACCATCCCGCACTCCGATATAATCACGGAATGTGAGTGGTGTGGAAGCATAGTGCGATTTTATCTTTCCACGGATACCGGGGAATTTTTCTTCAATAAAACCTATCAGTTGATCGCTTTTACGGAGTTTAAATTCATTGTATTCGCTACCCCTGTCGGTCAGTTCCCTGGGAATTGTATGTTTTGTATCAGCCCATTTTTTTACTTCATCGAATTTCATGTAACTCATAAGCGCAATGCTTTCAGCGAAGTTTTCAGTCTTTGATGAATAGGGCGTAAAAAGTGCATAGCTGGAAGGCCATTCATTTTCCCTGTAGTTGATCTCATTCCATACATCTTTTTTTGCATAGTGATAGATGTTGTGATTGAGGTATGGAAATGCGTTCTCCTTCATTACAATATTTAGTGTGAAAACCGAAATCGTATTGTTCAGTTCGCTGATGCGGTGTCGATAAGCAGGCCTGATCTTGCTATTCTCCAGTAAGTCAAGCGTATCAGCAGGAGGAATATTTGAAATAAATGTTTTAGCGAAAATTTTTTCTCCATTATCCAGTTCCACATATTGTGCCTTCTCTCCTTCGCACCTGATCTTCGAAACACGGGCATAATTTCTCACAACACCCCCCATGCCCTTTATATCCTTAACAAGCAGGGTTGCAATCTGGGACCCTCCATCCACACATTTCCATGAACTTTCAATATAGGTGTTCACAACCAGCGCATGAACATACAAAGGTGTTTTGTCTCCATTACCGGCATAAAGTGGATTAGAACCTGCAAGTACATTCTGAAGCATGACATCACTTGTCACGGAGTTGATATAATCCCGCGCATTGATCTCAAAAATTTTTGTGTTAAGAATATCCTTGTCCCCCACCCTCAGATTATATAGTGGAAACTGCTGCGTTATTTCTCTGATCTTATTGCAATACTCAACGATTGCCTTTCTCTCTTTCGGAAAATCTTTTGAAAGAACTTCGATAAAGTTTTCATATCCCTGAGCATGCCTGTATTCCTTCTCATGTCCTGAAAAACTGATTACGTCAAAGCCGTCCATGTCCATGCGTTTCAGCTTCAACCTATCCATGAGGCCGAAATATTTGAAATAACGATTAAGGTTCTGGCCCTCTGCAAGTCCTCCGATATAATGGATGCCTGTATCAAATATTGCGCGGTCGCGAACAAAGATCTGGAGGTTGCCTCCAAACTGCCTATTTTTTTCGAGGACGCAAACCTTATACCCTTCCTTTGCAAGGATGTAAGCACACTCCAGTCCACCGAGGCCGCTACCGATTATTACTACATCAAATTGCTCCATTCACTTTATTGCTTCCTGAGGTGGTAAAAAATATTTGATGTGAGTTTTGTGTTATCAATTACTTCCAGCTGCATCTGATGTTTGGCAGCGATCCGTTCAATTGTTTTTCCTGAAATAAAATGCATCCCTCCATGTGTTGCCTTATTGAATCCAAATGTAGTTGAAAAAAACTCTGTCAACCGTGTTCCTTTGTGCCTGTTTCCCAGATCAGCGTTTGCATCGCGGATCAAAACAGAACCGCCGGTGTTTAAACTGGCAATGCACTTTTCAATGAGGGAAACCTGCTTCTCTTCAGGCATGTAATGCAAAACATCACTCAACAGGAAAGTATCTGTAGGTGAAAAATTATAATTCAGCACATCGCTGTGGATGAAACTGACATTGGCCGGCTTCGTCGGAGAATTAGAGGCCATTGCTATTTTATCTTCATCATAATCAACGCCTGTCACCTGCCTGTGTTTTGAAATAAATCCAAGCATCAGGGAAACATTTCCATATCCACAGCCAAGGTCAACAATACTGCCGCTCCGGGGGACGCGGTCAAGGAATAAACTGTAGTTATTTTCCAGGCGCAGTTTGACGCGCATATACCATTCGATTATAGCGCCTTTGTAAATGTAATTTTTAATAAGCCTGTCTTTGAAATACCGTGGGCTTTCAAGTTCCTCCCTTAATTTTTGGTATTCAGCCTTGAAATATCTTGAAATCAGTTTGGTGCGTTCATAATAACCCACACCGAAAGATGCATCATCTGCCTTGATACGTGGAAGATACTTAACGGTCAATTGTCCGCTTTTCAGCAAGAAGTCATCACCTTTTTGCATTGTTTCACTGCATCCATGGATCAACAAAGGAAGAATGTCCATATTGAATTTTTCAGCAATGAAGAAAGCGCCTTTGTGAAAACGCTGTAACTCAGAAGTGCGTGAGCGTGTGCCTTCAGGAAAAACAACGATGCTGTAACCCATTTTCACAGCTTCTTCCAATGCGGGAATACTTTCCTCAAATCCTTTGCTTACCGGATAAAACCCTGCACGCTTAACAACCAATCCGAAGAAAGGTGAGTTCCAAACCCAATCATTCACCAATAGTACATTTTTATTGCTGATCATCACGGTAAGAAGAATATCAAGGAAGGATTGGTGGTTGGCAATTACAACGGCAGGCTTTGAGGAATCCTCGCCATGTTCATTAATGATTTTCTTTTTTACGTTGAACATAAGATATATCAATGATCCGCAGAACAGGCTGAGCAGGTTGTGCAGCATTCGTTTCTTTACTGCCTTCCTCAAAGGAAGAATCGGATAAATAACAATGGCTACAATTGTCAGTATCACACATCCAATAAAAAAATAAGTGAACGCAATCGCCGACTGAAAGATGGAAAGAAATGTGAGCGGCACTCTTCCGTTTTTCTTTCTGTTTAAAATAAGGAAATCATATAGCATCGGTTGCACATAGAATGAAATAAACACGACGCAAATTAATCCGATGATGGTAATGAGGGATATCGACCTGAGGGCTGGATGCTGCGCAAAAATCAGCGTACCCACGCCGATGAGAGATGTGAGGGCTGAAAGAAGAATAGAAGTCTTGAAGGAAGATACCATTTTCTGTCCGTAAGAATATTCGCGCAGCATTCCTTCCGAATTAAAAATACTGTAGTCATCTCCCAATCCAAAGATGAAAGTTGAGATGATGATGTTTACGATATTGAATTTCATTCCAATCAGCGCCATGATACCAAGGATCCATATCCAGCTAATGAGCATTGGAAGAAAACTGAAAACGGCCGGCTCTATTCTGCCGAAAGAAAGGAGGAGGAAAAAGAATACCAATATGGTAGAAATGTAAAGCACGGAATTGAAATCGCTTTGGAGAAATTGAACGAGTTGTGTAGAGACAAATAATTTATCAAAGACAAGGGCATTGGAAATTCCGGACAGATCAGTAAAAAGTTGCGTCCTTTTCTCCGCAGCAACCTTGATCCCGGTGAGTATCGTAACAACATTGTTCTTAACAGAGACAAATTCCGAAAGCATGGAATTCTTAAATACAGGCGAAGCGAGCATGTCGACAGGCTGATATTCCCGTTCAAGCATTGAAAAGAAAGGGTCGAATGCAGAACCGGTAAACCCTGATTTAACAGCATACTGATTGATAGCGGCCTTCACTTTATCCTTTCTTTCTATCGTCCAGTAATTATTCCAGCCGGCAATTCGCGCACGCTGCATTGAATCCGAAATTAAGAAATCAGATACTGATGACCTGCCTGCAATAACCCCACGCTCTTTGAGTTCAGACAGCCTCTTGTTTACTTTGATATTTGCATCAGCAGCCTCATCCAGAGATGATCCATAGGAAATACAAAATACAGACTTCAGATGCGCATTGTTAATGTCATCGAGTTTTTTTTCAGCTCCGGCAATTTCTTCAGGCATGTAATTCATGCTCATCAGATTGTCTTCGAATTCTACATCGAATGCAAACCAGGTGAGAATGCATGTTATTGCGATCACACCAAATATTAAAGGCTTCTTTTTCCTGAACCTGAATGAAACAATACGGTCAATGATTTTTTCGAAACGTGAAACGGTTTCCAGTTTGCCGATATCAAAGTATGCAAGTGCATGTGGAAGAATAACAAGTGAAAAAAAAGCCGCGCCAACGAGGCTAAATGCTGCGAACATTCCGAAGTCGTGAAGCAATTCAGATTTAATAAAAAGCAAACCCAGAAAAGCTCCTATGGTGGTAATGCTGCCAATGGTCATGGGAGATGCAAGGTCACGAATGGTTTGCTTCACATTACGGACGTGCTTGAGATGCACCAGGAAGTGAAGCGAGTAATTGATGGCCAGTCCAAGCACAACAGATCCCGCACCAACGGCAATGATGGAAACCTTTGCCTTGATCAGGTACAAAAGTGCAAGTGCAAAACCTCCGCCAAAAGCAACAGGAAAAATGATCAGCAACAACACTCTTTTCTTGCGGAAGAAAAAATAAAGCATGAGAATGATCAGCACCAGTGCAATTGAAGAAGAGAGGATCGAGTCTTTCTTCATCTGCTGCGCATTTGCAAGAGAAACCACTGCTCCTCCGAAAAAGTCGACCTTGACTTTACCGGATTGTGCTGATTCTTCTGATATTAACTCCTTTAAAGTTGTAATAAAACGCGTATTCATTTTGGTGTCCCCCGCATCAAAAGCCGGAGCTATAAACATCAACAGCGTTTTCTTATTCCTTGAGAAAATATATCCGTTTTCTATTTCATAATTATTATCGAGCTGGAGTTGTTTGAGCTTATTGAGAATAACAGGGCCAAAACCAAGGGGATCTTTTTCAATAAACCTTCCCATTACAACACCGGAAGGAGCCAGCAATGACTTGTAATTTTTTCGCATTGCAGCTTCAATGGCGCTATCCCCGGTAAGCGAATCCAAATGCTTGTAATCAGTTTGGTCTAAATAAAGCGGCAGGTTGCGATACAATTCATCATAAAGATCGAGGAAGGAGTTTTCTTCGATATGGTACAGGATATGGTCAACAAAATGCGAGTCGAGTTTTGAATTGACTTCTCCGGCAAATGAATCTGCGAATGAAGTCATGGCAGCATTGCCTTCTTCACCGGGCAATGAAGATGAAACCATCACTACCAACTTATCCTTCAGTTTGTTATTTGCAAAAGCCTCTTTTACTGCGAGTGAATTCTTTTCACCAAGTGGCAGGAACCGGGTGATGTCCTCTTCAAACTGAATCTTTGATGCAAACCATGCAACCAGAAGGCACAACACAATAACACCAGTCCAGAAAATTTTCAGGTGCTTATTGAAAAAAGAATAAAGTGCCAGAAAGAGGGTTGCCAATTTACGTACTAAACGTTTTTCCTTGTGAACTTAAGGATGGCAAATGTAAGAAGCCATCCTAAAATTCCTACCAACAAAGCAAACACAATGCTGCCAGGAATATATTGCACAAGCATCTTTTTTACCACATCAAGTGTTATGTCATGAAAAGTAAGTGCCAGAGGCTGGCCCAGCAAGACCGACCCTGTTTTCATGCTGCCATAGAGGATAAATGGAATCATGGGTGGAATGCTGATGTTGGATGCAATGATGACAATTGCTTTATTAAGCCGGAAAATATGTGCCAGCGCAAAGGCAATGATCATCTGGTACCCCCATGCAGGAAAGATGCCCATAAATAATCCGAAACCTACTGAAGCTGATTTTACTGCTACAGATTCACTGGGGTTGGTAAACGCCTCCCGAAAGATCTTCCTGAAGTTTTTTTTTTAATGCGGTTGAAAAACCGTTGCGGAAAGAACCATAAAGCTGTAAGGATGACCAGCCAGGTATGTAAAATACTTACCCTTGTAAAATCGGTGAATGGGCGGAAGTGTGTGACTCTTTCTTTGCCTGGAGCATAAAAAACTTTGATCGGAACCGAGACAACTGGGATGCCTGCCCATGAAGCCCTCACAAGCACTTCTATTTCGAATTCATATTTTGTGGTAAAGAAATTCATTTTGCTCAATTCTCTTACAGGATACAACCTGTACCCGGATTGTGTGTCAGGCAAATTGATTCCTGATTCAAAATGAAACCAGAAATTTGAAATTTTGTGTCCGAAGCTGCTCTTTCCCGGTATACCCTCCGCAGTCATGTTGCGGGCACCAACGATCAACGCATCCGGCTGTGCTTCCAGTTTTTCAAAAAAGGATGGAATATCGTCTGCATAATGCTGTCCGTCAGAATCAATCGTTATCGCTTTGTCATAACCCATTGCAACTACCTCTTTAAAGCCGGCCCTCAATGCCATGCCTTTACCTTTATTCATGGGAAAGGAAACCAGATGCAGGTGGGAGAACTTCTCAAGGATGCTTTTTGTCTCGTCTGTTGAGCCGTCATTTACAATGATGATCCTGTTGGTATATGCAAGCACATTATTAATAACAGCCTCCAGTGAACCTGCGTTGTTATATGTCGGAATGAGAACGCAGCAGTTGTGTTTCTCGAAAAGGTTTTGGGCAAGGCCTGACATAATTGGCCGCAAAATACGTTTTAGGGAGGGATTTGGAAAACAGTTTTCCTGACAGCCAAATTATTTGTTTGCATTTGTGAGCTAACGGGGAGAATTGTCTGTCGGAATGAAGTAATCTTTTCATTTGAAGCATGTTACCAATTTTTAATCACTTCCGACAATCCCGGCCAATCAGGATTTATACTTTTAATCAATTTGATTTTGTTTTTCCGGTTTCCGGCTTTGATCCGCTTCTCCTCAAAAAATGATAGATGGATTGCTTTGGTCGTTCCTCCCTCGCAAATTCAATACTTAATTGGCAATGAAAGCACCTTTGAATTTAAGAAAAACCAATTCCGCTTTTTGAAAAGTGCCGGAGACAACCATACCGTCCTTATCATCCTTTAATACAGAAAACTCAACGAAGAGCGCTTTCACTTCATCGGGATTCAGAATTGCAAGGAACTTTAATTGAGAAGCATCCTTCATTGTGAAGTCCTTATTAAAAATGTGTTTCAGAATTTCTTTCAGCATCTGAACCATGCATACACCGGGCACAACAGGATTGCCGGGAAAATGTCCCTGAAATATTTCATGGGCAGGATTTAATTCAACACCAATAGTGAACTTTTGCTCCGCCTTAATGACATCCAGAATTTTGAAGAAATCATTCAACAGAATCATTGCTTGCTTTTTTTAGTAGTGACATCGTAATCTTCAAATGCAGTGAAGGATGCTCAATTGAAAACACTTCGGGCTGAAAGTCCTGCATTGAATCAATACTCACAAGCACCTTCTTTGATTTGCCCTTATAAGATTCGATCATGGTCACCGATTTTGCAACAGGATCGTAATGATACAGGTTATTCGTTCTGCCGTCAGCGAAATCAAACACCGTGCTTTGGCTGTTTTCAGTAAAAAGTTTTGGAATACTTCTTTTTAAATTTCCTCCCAGCAATATTCTCCAGTCGCCTTCAAGCAATTTAAGTATGGGTTTTCTGTTGAGGTAAGATATTACATTGCTCACAGTAAACCTGTCTCTTGAAATCTCAGCTTCAAGAAGTGTATTGCCAAAGTTAGAAAGCAAAACAATTTTGAATACCGAATCATTCAGTGCATTCAGGTAAGTAAGCGAACTGAATTCTTTGTCTTTGTATTTGATCATTGTTTTGTAAACGAGGCTTTCATTCTTACCGGGGCGGAACAAAGCCAGCATTCCTTTTGAATAACGACCCTCTCCACTTTTTAAATCAGCGAACATTTTCGGGGAGCAGGAACTAAGTAGGAAGCAACAACAAAACGAAGCAAAAACGAAACGGAGGTGACGTCGACAAAACAGATTAAAAAAGATTTGATCAACTTTCATCAGAATCAGCGTTATTTTTATTTAATATCTTATTAATTCAGGATAAAATACTTCTCCGCAATATCACCATTCAATTTTTTATTTTTAAAAAGAATTACAGTGCTGTTTTGTGAAGGCTCAAGCATATCCACCTTTGTCACTGTAAAGTCGGTTTTATCAAAGTATAAAATGATCTTGTCAATAAATTTTTTCATTGCTGAATTCACGGGCGTCATTTCAGCTATGTTGTTTTTTTCAGTCTCAAAGAATCGAAATGAGAATTTTTTGCTCTTAAATATATTCCCGTTAATGCAGGTAATCAGTATATCATTAAGCTCAAGGAAGAGTTTGTTGGCATTTGCATCATAGCTGGAAACCTTTCCTTCGTCTTTCAGCATGACTTTACCATTATTCAATGAAATGATATAGCTGAACGGCTCAGTATATTCCCACCTGAGTTTGTTTTCTTTTTTAAAATACAGCGAACCTTTACTTACTACTTTGTCATTCAGCATTTTTAGTTTTTTCTCCTGTACAAATTCACCCTGTATTGTTTGTGTTGATCTGGAAAACTGCGCAAGGCTATTTATAAAAGCAGCTGTATCTGTCATTGACTTCATTACCTGCTGAGCATTCGTTAGAACAGGAATGATGCAAAGAATTAAAAATGAAAAATATTTATTAAACCGATTCATAAGCGTTTATTTGAAACATATCTTCTATGCTGACCACTTTCAGATTTCTTTCACGGGCATGATCCAGTACTTTCTGTAAAACAATCTCGATACCGGGGGTTGTATCGTGCAGCAAAATTAGTGAACCGTTTTTTATTCCTTTCAGGATCCTTTTCATGAGCCGGTCGTGGTCTTTAATGGCGGTATCGTATGATCTCAGGTTCCAGCCGATCACTTTATAATCCATTTCCCTAACCATTTGTGCAATATTCGGCGTGGTTACACCAAACGGAGGCCGGAATAATTTATTTCTTTTCCCGGTACTTCGGAGAATTAGGTCATCGGTTTTGGAAACATCCTGTTTCAGTTTTTTCACAGAGAAAAAATCAAATAAGTTATGATGAGAAAAAGAATGATTTGAAACAATGTGCCCTTCATCGTTAATACTCTTTACAATATTTTCCTTTCCCGCAATATTCTTCCCAATGCAAAAAAATGCAACTGTAGCATTGTTTTTTTTCAACACATCGAGAATTAGTGATGTATTTTCATGCGGGCCATCGTCAAAGGTAATGGCAATCTGACCTTTGTTTTCATCGCCGCTGCAATAGGCTTTCAAAAAAAAGCCGGATTGAATAAAGTAACTTCCGAAAATAATTGCCAGGCTAAACAAAAAGAACGCAATGAAATAATACCACCCTGAAACGTGATACGTATAATCATATGCCATCAGGCCAAGAATGATCAGAATGAATACAATTGATGAATCGCGGTAGTTCAGCATCTTTCAAGCAGCAATAAAGAAAACTCCCTGCCTTTATAATGATTGAGAATCAAAACCCTTTCCGGTGCAAATGTGATTGATTTCTCAGATGACATGTATTGTGGAATGCGTTGTTCCTTTAGGATCATAGTGCCCAGCCAAAACGCAAATGCAGTTGACGTATGGTAATCACCACACAGATGCTTGTACATGCCGGTCTTGTTATGACTGAAATGGTTTTTGATGGCAGACTTGTAAATCATGTCTCCGTTTACATCACCATTGTTTCCAAGCAGAATGAAATCACCGGAGGATATCTTATGTTGATCAACGAATGTGCCTATCTTTTCAGCTATTTCAACTTCGCTCTCAGGGTTTGAAAATGTTTCAACAGCAATAAACTTCGCTAAATTGTTTTTATCGTTGATGCTATTCAAGTTAAAAAATACAGAGCCTTCACCTGCTATTGTTCCTGAAGTTTGCTTTTCATACAAAGCACTGCTTCCTGATTCTTTACTTATTCCTCCCAGGCGCTCCAGTATTCTGAAACTTGCATTCGAGATTTCATCCGTTGCCCCTACAAGCACATTTGACTGCGGTTGGTCATTCAAAAATATCATTGCATCCATCAATGAATTCTCAAATGACAACCCCCGATGCGTGTGCGTGAAGTTGTAATTGTTGCATTGCAGCAACAAAGCAATCTGTGCTGCAACAGTATTGTGTGTGGAAAAAATAAATGATGTGGGGGACAACGTTTGTTCATTGTTGTCAAGCATTGAAGCCAGAAATTTTTCCGAGTCTTCCATGCAGCCCAAACCGGTTCCGCAGATAATTGCATCGGGAATATTCACACCTGAATCTTTGACACAACTTAAGGCAGCACAAACCCCCATTTTGATGAGTCGGCTCATTCTTCTCGCGGAAGGAATATTCAAGTGTGTTTTATAATCGGGTTCGATTGATAAAAGTTTATTTTCGGAAAATGTTTTGATATCGGAAGGCAGCGCAACTGCTCCAAAGGTTGGCTGCGGTGAAATACAAGAAGCTGATCTGATGTAAATTTCCATATCAAATTTCTTTGCCACCATCCCGATAGCCCCGCCTGAATGACGCAGTCGGGCAGGTATCGGGAACACGATTTGACACTAATTGAAAAAAATATATATTTTGATTCATGCATTTCAAGCAAAACTTGTCTTGCATTAATTTGTGACAATTGGTGAAATTCGTGGCTACTTTCATGTCAGGCTTTTGAAAAAAGTAATGATGAATTATTCCCTCCAAATCCAAATGAATTAGAGATCACGTTTTTCAACTGAACCTGCCGCTTCAATTCTGTTACCGGACTGAAATGAAATTCTTTCATCATTGTTTCGTATCGGAGATTGGGAAAGATCAATCCATGTTTCAAAGCAAGGAGAGAGAATACGGCCTCAATTCCTCCCGCGGCTGCAAGCGTATGTCCTGTATATCCTTTTGTAGAACTGAATGGTGGAATGTGCTCACCAAAAATTGTATTGAATGCAGTTTCTTCAGTAAGGTCGTTGTTTGGCGTACCTGTTCCATGTGCATTGATGTAATCAATCTGATCCGGCGATAGCTTTGCCATTTGCATCGCCTGCGTCATTGCCATGATAGCGCCTTTGGCATCAGGAGATGATGCTGTCTGATGGTATGCATCGTTGGTATTTGCATAACCGGTCAGTTCTCCGAAGATCTCTTTATTGTCTATTCCTGGATTTTTTTCCGATTCAAGCACGATGAATCCTGCTCCCTCTCCCATGTTCAGGCCTCTTCGGTTTTCATCAAACGGCTGGCAGGGTTGTTTGTCGAGGATCATCAGCGAATTAAATCCGTTCAGTGTAAAACGTGACAAGGCATCTGTTCCGCCGGCAATGACTCTGTCAAGTTTACCCTGTTTAATAAGCTTTGCACCCAGCATAATGGCATTTGCAGAAGATGAACAAGCGGTGCTTATTGTATCGACATAATCTTTAATGCCGAGTTGCAAGGCAATTGCTTCTGTGCTTTCTCCGCAGTCATGGGTAATAACATCACGCAAATGCCCCCGCGTATTGTCTTTTGAAAATTCTTCATAAAAAACTTCGGTACGATCCATTCCTCCAACACTGGTTGCAGAGATGAATCCTGTACGCAGCTCTTTGATGTTTTCAATTTTAGCAGATAAAACGGCCTGTCGGGCTGCAATCATTCCAAGCAAGGTTGTGCGCGAAAAATATTTGTCCTGAGGAAGTCCGGACATTGCCCGTAACTCTTCATTGGTCTTCTTTACTTCTGCGCCGGGATGGGTTTCACTCAGTGCAGTTTTCAGAATCGTAATTTTCCCTACGCCGGTCTTAGATGCAAGAAGTGATTGAAAGGATTCGTCCACAGTATTACCGATGGCTGAAATTATCCCTAATCCTGTTATGTAAACTTTCCCTTGCATGATATCGAATATCTAAATCTGCTTTTCAAAAAAAATGAAATCCGGATATATTTCGAAATTCGACATTTAATATTCGAAATTGAGGAACTTTATTTTTTCTTCGACTGAATAAATTCAGCCATTGACTTCACCGAATGAAAAACCGCTTTGCCGTCTTCAGGCTTATCGAGTTTAAGTCCGTAATTTTTTTCAAGCAGTACGATGAGTTCAAGTGCATCAATAGAATCCAACCCAAGCCCATCGCCGAAAAGTGGCGCATCAGTCTGTATATCTGCAGGGGTTTTGTCTTCAAGGTTGAGCTGGGAAATGATCTCAGTTTTGAGTTTGGCAATTATGTCTTCCATAACGTTATTTCTTAATCCTTTTTGAGTGCGTAAATTTCGTTTAAACTTTCTTTCGATAAACGGGTTCCTGAATTTTCTTTTGCTGTCTTTTCAATCAGGAAAAGTGCTGCATCCCAACCATTTTCATTGATTTCCACCCATCCTGCAATGACACATTTTGCCTTGCCTGAAGTCAACAGGTTGGCGGAATAGTCAACAAGCAAATCTGCGTCAAACTTTTCAGCAATGAAAAAAGCATTTTCACCCTGAAATTGATGTCGGATACAGATCTCGCCCATCATGATATTGGGCAATGTGTAAACAAATACTGCAGGACTCGGGAAATAATTCGACTTGTCTTCAACAGAAGCGTAGTATGTTTTATCCGTATCGAGCGATGAACCGGCATTGGAAAACACCAAAGCCACTTCCTCCTTCGGACAGTTTATTGTCCGGTTCAACAATAGTAATTCCGTTGCTGCAAAAGCCAGCTTACAGAGATTATCCATCTTATAAAACTTGGAATAGTCGCATTTCAGTTCCTTGTATAGTTCTTTAACGAACGACAAAGCATCTCCATCTTTCTTCTCAAAGAAAACAATACCGTTGTGAACCGCCCTCTTACTGCGTACAACAACCGATGATGTGATATAAAGATCTTCAGCCTTCATGTTTTTGCAGGATCATGGCAGCATTGCAACCGCCAAAGCCCGATGCTACTTTTAAAGATGTACGTATTTCTTTGCTTTTATTTTCTGAGATTACATTCAACGGCTTGGAAACACCATGTGAAGCATAACCCAATGATTTGATCAGTAAATTATTTTTCATCGACAAAGACGTAAGCACTGTTTCCAGTACACCGGCAGCGCCGAGGGTATGTCCGTAATACCCTTTGAAGCTGTTGACCGGAACCGCATCAAGACCGGTCCTTGAAAAAGCTATTGCCTCCATTTCATCATTGTACGGAGTAGCCGTTCCGTGAGCTGAGATGAAATCAATTCCACCTGCTGATATCTGATGCTGAGTGAACACACGCTCAATGGCTTTCACCAAACCCTCTCCTGTGCGTGAAGGTCCGGAAATATGGTTTGCGTCGTTGCTTGTGGCCCCACCAACAATTTCAACTGAAGTTTTTTCATCTTTTTTTCTTTCTGATGAAAGTACGATGGTGGCACATGCTTCTCCGAGCGAAATTCCGTTGCGAGACTGGTCAAATGGCTTGCAAGGTTCTCCGCTGATGGCGAGGAAAGACTGAAAACCGCTGACGACAAACTCAGTGAGTGCATCCATTCCGCATACCACTGCGTTCTTAAATTTTCCGCTTTGCACAAGTTCAGAAGCGTAAATGAGGGCAACCACACCTGAGATGCAGGCATTGGAAATGACTACGGGCTTGTTTGGATTCCGGAAATAATCAGTCACTACCTGTGCAGTTTTCCATAACTGAATGCGGGATGAATCAAACTCATTCTTGAATTTTGAGTTGAGCAACTCGATATTTCCTTTCGTGGTAGAGAAAACAAATATTGTATCGGTTCCGGTTATATCAATGCCTGAATGTCTTACTGCATCGGCGATTGAGAGCAGCATCATTTTTTCAAGCCGCGTATATTTTTCAGTAACGCTTAGCTTTTGAAATTCATGATCCAGGATATCGTTACCAATTCTTGCTCCGCTGAATGGAAGCGGAATAAAGTCTTTGTCGAGAATAGTTTTTACACCTGTCCTATTTGCCGAAACGTTGATGAAGTTCTCGGCAGCGGAAAAACCCAGCGGGCTAACGATATTCTCTCCGATTATGTAGGCACTGTTAGTCAAGGTAGTCGAATGGTTAGCAAATATGCTGGAAGAGTTTCACGCAATCCCGTCCCGATGTGTTGGGAGCTATCGGGACGCTAAGACCGCAAAGGTAAAATCAAATTAAAGCAAAACTCCTTTGTGCTCTTTGTGCCCCTTGCTTCACTGTAGCGGCTTCGCAAAAGAAATGTTTGCGTGAAATGGCTGTTGGCCTTATTCCCCCTTCGGGGGATAGGGGGCTGGCTGTTCACACCGCGTATTTCCTTTTCCACTCCTGGTAAAACTGCGGATTTGTGAGCATGAGTTCACCCTTAAGATCCAGAAAAACCTGGATTGAATTGGCCGTGGCAATGATCTCCTCAGGTTTTTTCAAATTCATGACCTTGTAAGAGAAAATGATTTTTGCTGCATCGTCATGCACATATTTGGTTTCGATTAGGATGCTCTCCCCATAACGCAATGACTTTTTGTATTTGATGTCTATCTCCACCAGTGGAGCAGCAAACCCTTGCTTGTAAATATCCATATAGCCGATGCCATACTTTGCGCCAAATGCCTCACGCCCGTCTTCGAGGTATTTGAGGTAATTGCCATGCCATACAATGCCCATGGGGTCAGTCTCGGAGAAGCGGATGTTCACTTCTACAGTTTCAGTAAGGGAGGTGATGTTTAGTTTTTCTTTCAAAACAGACTTTGTATTAATGGTGCGTGAAAGTAGTGAAATATGGTTTAAGGGGAAACGTAATATACTTTCTCTACTTTCCTTACTTTCCTTATTTTTGCACCCCGTCTGAAAAATTTCAGTCGGCCTGGCCCGAAATTATTAACGAAACTAACCCTATGCAAAAGATAAAAGTAACCAACCCTGTAGTAGAACTTGACGGTGATGAAATGACACGCGTCATCTGGAAATTCATCAAAGACAAACTGATTATTCCTTATCTGGATCTTGATATAAAGTATTATGATCTCGGCATGGAAAACCGTGATAAAACGGATGATAAAGTTACCGTTGAAGCTGCTGAGGCTATTAAGAAATACAGCGTAGGCATCAAATGCGCAACCATCACCCCTGATGAGGAGCGCGTAAAAGAGTTTTCATTGAAGCAAATGTGGAAGTCGCCAAACGGAACCATTCGTAACATACTGGACGGCACCGTTTTCAGAGAGCCGATTGTTTGCAAGAACATTCCCCGCCTGGTACCCAACTGGACAGCACCGATCTGCATCGGGCGTCATGCCTTCGGAGATCAGTACCGTGCAACGGATTTTGTAACAAAAGGAAAAGGGAAATTACAGATCACCTTTACTCCGGAGGATGGCTCTGCTCCGCAGTCATTTGAAGTATATAATTTTAAAGGCGATGGCATTGCACTGGCCATGTACAACACCGATGAAAGTATTGCAGGTTTTGCCCGCTCCTGCTTCAACCAGGCAATTAGCAAACAATGGCCACTGTACCTCAGCACCAAGAATACCATCCTGAAAAAGTACGATGGTCGTTTCAAAGATATTTTCGAGGAAATTTATCAGAAGGAATTCAAGGCGAAAATGGATGCCATTAAAATCACTTATGAGCATCGCCTTATTGACGATATGGTGGCAAGCGCTTTAAAGTGGAACGGAAATTTTGTGTGGGCCTGTAAAAACTATGATGGCGACGTGCAAAGTGATACCGTAGCACAGGGATTTGGTTCTCTCGGACTGATGACTTCAACGCTTGTTACTCCGGATGGAAAAACCATGGAAGCAGAAGCTGCTCACGGAACCGTTACGCGCCACTTCCGCGAACACCAGAAAGGAAAGCCAACCAGTACGAACCCGATCGCCAGCATTTTCGCCTGGACAAGGGGACTGGAATTCCGAGGCAAACTGGATAACAACCAGCCACTGGTTAACTTTTGCAAAACGCTGGAGAAGGTTTGTGTGGATACTGTTGAAAGCGGGAAGATGACGAAGGATCTTGCGGTGTGCATTTATGGTAATGAAACGAAGCCGGAACATTATTTGAATACGGAAGATTTTTTGAATGCGCTGGATTCTAATTTGAAGAAAGCACTTGCTTAATGGAAGAAAATATGTGCAAATGAGAGGCAATCCTGATGTGTAAATTTGCAAATGTGAAGATGTGAGAAATCCTCATGTACAAATGAGAAAATTTGAAGATTTGCGATAATGAATCGGATTTTATTCAAATCAACTTTACTGGATCCAGGTCCAATGTTGCCTCTGCTCTCATTGGATTTTAGCGCGGGGTGCCCTTTAGGGTCAGGGTGAGCGAGGGAGGATTTTTTTCTTCGCACTTTCTGCTTTTTCACGAAAATTATTTTTGAAATTCTTTCTGAATATTTGAACTACCAATCCGTTAACTTCAGTAAATAATTCCTGATGAAGTCCATATTGCTGATTCTTCAATTCCTATGTTTGACTGGTTTGCTGTTTGGCCAAACAGTTCCACCTTTCACCGGCGAAACTCTGGAGAACAAAACCATCACAATTCCCTCAGATACAAAAGGCAAATACACGCTCCTCTGTTTCGCTTCAAGCATGAAAGCACAGGAAGCCCTGGAGGGCTGGCTTGATCCGGTGTACAACAAATTCATTGCGAAAACGGGATTGATGGATGACTTCTACGACCTCAATGTTTTTTTTATTCCTGTTTTTAAGGGTTCAAATGCCTCCATGCAGGGAACGGTAAAAAAGAAATTCAATGAAACGGCACAGGCTGATATTAAAGGCCATGTCTTATTTTGCAACTCCGATCTCGGAGAAGTTACTACCGCACTACATCTGCAGAATGATGATACGCCGTACTTTTTTCTTTTGGATACGACGGGGAATATTGTGTATCACACTTCAGGCGCTTTTTCGGAAGAAAAGTTTGATGCGCTGGATGATAAGATCGAGTAACCTCAACGAAGTACGAATAAAGGCATACGAACATACTAATCTGTCAATTTGAATCTCTGCTTCAGCTAGGGCAATTCGTAATTGGTATTTTCGTATCTTAATTCGTACTTCGTTGAGATCTTTCCATCTTTGCTTTAACATGCACCAAGTCCTAAGGAATTACATCGCTGATAAAAAAGTGGTTCTTACTGAAGAAGAATTCAACCATTGGGTTTCTTTGTTCATTCCTAAAAAAGTAAAAAAGCATGAATTTCTTTTGAACGAAGGCGAGATTGCAAAATACACTTACTTCACTGTGCATGGTTGTCTGCGCATGTACACCGTTGACAACAAAGGAAAAGAACACATCATGCAGTTTGCGCCGGAGAATTGGTGGCTAGGGGATATGGAAAGCAGCAGCAAGAATACACCATCCGTTTATTTTATTGATGCACTCGAAGAGAGCGATGTGCTTTTAATGGACAATGTATCGTGGGAAAAATCACTGAAAGAAATTCCTGCCCTTGCGTTGTTGTTTCAGCGACTGATGCAAAACCGTCAGATGGCAACCCAAAAGCGGATTATTTTTTCGATGAGTTCATCGGCTGAAGAAAGGTACCTGGCCTTTATGAAAACGTATCCTTCAATCGCACAGCGAATACCACAGCACATGATCGCTTCCTATCTGGGAATTACGCCTGAATCACTAAGCAGAATAAGGAAGCAGGTGGTAAAGGGCAGCAGGTAAAAATTAATTATTCTCCAGCACCTTCAGCAATTCATCCAGCTTAGGCGTAAGAATAATTTCTGTTCTCCGGTTTTTCTTTCTTGCATCAGCAGTAGAGGAAGGATCGAGCGGAAAAAACGGCCCGCGGCCGGATGCAGAAATACGGATTGGATCAATGCCGGAATTTTTTGTAATTATTTTTACCACTGATGTCGCGCGCAAAACGCTGAGATCCCAGTTATCCTTTGCTCCGCTGGAAAGCGTTCCCTGGATAGGCACATTGTCGGTGTGACCTTCCACCATGATGTTGATGTCTTTCTTGCTTTCAAGAACAACAGCCAGTTTTTTCAGCGCTTCCTCTCCCCGCTTATCGACTACAGTGCTCCCGCTGGCGAACAACAACTGCTCTTCCATGCTCACATATACTTTACCGTTTTTCTGCTCCACACTGAGGCCATTGTTTACAAAACCAACCAGTGCATTGTTCACTGCATCCTTCAAGGCCTTCACTGCAGAATCTTTCTGGCTCAGCACACCCTGAAGTTCGGCAACTTTATCTTCCCTTTCCTTCAGACTTGCTTTAAGTTCAGCCAGTTTTGATTCTCGATCAGTAAGATCGGCTTGCTTCTTTTTTAATTCATCTTCCTTCCTCTGCAAATCTGTACGTGTATCATTCAGCTGAGCAATAAGTTTTTTTGTTTCTTCATTACTTCCCGCCAGTAGTTTTTCTTTGTTTGACAACAACTGATCATACGATTTCGTGAGTTCATTGTAAAGGTTGGTCAGTCTGCGGTAATCCTCTCCCCGTTTCAATGAATCCTTTACAAGGTCATTCATGTCGCGCGAAAGTTTTTCCATACTTGCATTGAGCTCGGTTATCTTTGTATTCAGGTCCTGATTTTCTGAGGTCAGCCGTTTATTTTCATCCTGGCACTTCTGCTCGTTTGTCTTCATTTCATCAAATTGCCGGGAAGGCACGCATGAAGTGATGCCTGCTGCCAGTGCAAGGAAAACGGGTATAACGATCCACTTATTATTCATAGTATTTTGATTTTGTTTTAATTTCAGTCAATTGAACCTCAAAAGTAAAGTTCAAAGCCACGCAACCACTGCAAGAGGAGGTGATGTTTTCAACAAATCATATGAGAAACATTTTTATCTTCATTTCGTTTACTAATGAAGCAGGGCCTATAATTGCATGAATAAGCTTTCTGAAAAATGAATTCACTGAATAAAAACTGGATTACTGAAAAGCACATTGACTTCGAATACAAGAAGTATGTGTTGCTTGCCTATCTGCAGCATGTAAGTGAAAATTTTACAGAGAACAAGTTGTACCCATTTCTCGCCGACCTCGTAGAGCATTACCGCAACCTGAAATTTCTAAAAGACAGCAAGAAAAATCTATTTGAAAAATTTCCCGGGAGGATCTCCAAAACTGACTTCGAACAGTTTCAGCTGATCTATGAGAAGATCGTTGA
>JAPLDB010000013.1:51303-85804 GCA_026391975.1 Bacteroidota bacterium
GAAGATCGTTGAAGACGATACCATCATGAAGGAAATCGAAAACATTATCGACTTCAGTATGCCGTATATGGAAAACTACCTCCGCGATGGTAAAAAGATTTATGATTTTGTGGAGGAGCACGTAAAAATATTCCCGGTTGGTGTTGTTCCGCTGAGTAATGAATGCGGCTACCTGTTTCTGAAAATGCAATCCGGTCTTGAAACAAAAGTGTATGAATACCAGGTTTCCATTTTTGAAAACCCCGACGAACGCTTCAGGGGTATTCACATGCATTTCCTGAAGAGCTATGAAAAAAGCCTGCTCAACACTTTTGAATCTATCAAATCAGACCTCCTCCGATACAACAAAAATCTTCCAAATCCTGCTACCTATGTGATTGAGTCTTCGGTGGATATTCCATTTGAAGAGACTTTTCTGCCTATTGCCAAGCGGGTGCTGGTGAAGCGCATTGCAGGAGCTGCATAAAGACGCCATCCCCAATAATCAATTTTTTTAAGTGGAAAATTATTCCCAAATTTGGGTTTTACCAATTTTATGATTCAAGATAACAAAGCTATTTGGGGATTTCAAATGCTTGTGATTCTTTCTAATGTTGATGGAAATATCACGGATGAAGAATCAGAAATTGCCGGCAGGTACATTTCTAAACATTTCAGGGATGAATTTCAGTTGAAACAGGAAATGAAATTTTTGAAGTTGATAAAAAGAGAAGATTACTTTTTCCATTTCAGAGAATGCATGGATCTTTTTTACAGCAAGTCTTCCCAGAATGAACGTGTAGATTTTGTAAAATTTGCTGTTGATATGGTCAAAGCCGACAGGCAAATTACTTCAGAGGAAAATCGATACTTAAATGAACTCCTTGCAGGCTGGGAGCCTGAGCATGCCGGCTGAGTAATTTATCCGAAGTTCTTCATTTAACTTCCTTCATCGCTTTTGGTTATAATTTTCATTAGCATAATTTTAAAAATATTCCTATGCAAAAAATTCTTCCCCGTCTTTTCATTGCTTTTTTATTAACCTGTTCCATACAGGCGAAATCTCAATCAGCGTTTTCACTGTTGCGAACCAATGCCCATCCCAATAAAAATCATAATGACAATGCACCGGAATATAGCCGGGTGAAAATATGGATGGATGGAAAATCAGCAACTGAAATTGCAAAATTAGGCATCGATCTTTCAGAAGGAGATTACCGAAAAGGGGTTTGGTTTACTTCAGATCTGAATGCCGAAATCATTTCAACAGTTCATAAGGCCGGATTTCGCACAGAAATTTTGATCGATGATGTAAAAGCATTTTACAAAAACAGGATTGAATCATCAGCCAGAAATGCAGAGCCTGAAAATATCCAAACCGTTGCCTGTGGCACTCCTCCGCCACAATATCCTGCGCCGGCCCATTTTTACAATGGAAGCATGGGCGGCTTTTTTACTTATGCCCAGCTCCTTGATATCCTCGATTCCATGGCGCTGCTTTATCCAAATCTAATCACAGTAAAACAACCCATTGATGCAACGCAAACTATTGAAGGCCGCGATATTTTTTATGTAAAAATTTCCGACAATCCAAATACAGATGAACCTGAACCGGAGGTATTGTACACTGCACTGCACCATGCGCGTGAGCCGGAAAGTCTTTCACAGCTCATATATTATATGTGGTACCTGCTGGAGAATTATGCTACTGATCCGGAGATCCAGGCATTGGTAGACAATACAGAAATGTATTTTGCACCATGTATAAATCCCGATGGATATCTATACAATGAATCTACCGATCTCAATGGCGGCGGTCTATGGAGAAAGAACAGGCGTGACAACCTCGATGGGGAATTTGGCGTTGACCTTAACCGGAATTACGAATTTAACTGGGGCTATGATGACACCGGCTCCTCTCCTTTCACAGTTGATGATACTTACCGGGGCTCATCCCCGTTCAGCGAACCGGAGACTCAAGCCCTCAGCAATTTTATCAATTTGCATCAATTCAGGCTTGCACTGAATTATCATACATATGGGAATCACCACATCGTTCCATGGGGTTACATTCCGGTTTTTCTTACGCCGGATTCTAGCCAATTTGATTTTTACGGACATGCAATTACAAAATACAACCAGTACCATGTAGGAACACCATATCAAACCGTTGGTTATATTGTAAATGGAAGTTCAGATGACTGGATGTACGGAGAACAAACGTCCAAGCCAAAAATATTTGCCATGACTCCTGAAGTCGGCGATCAGAATGATGGCTTCTGGCCTGATCCGTCTCGCATTCTTTTTCTAAGTGAATCTAATGTTTATGCAAATCTTACCATGGCAAAACTTGCCGGTCGCTACGGAACACTTGCGCATAACATGCCACATTACACAGGTAATCTCAACAACCGTTTTCATTTTACTTTCCGCCAATTGGGCCTCGACACAACAGGAACATTTACGATCTCGATTACAGCCATTACACCCAATATAATTTCTACAGGAACCGTTGCAACATATTCTAATTTAAGTGTGCTCCAATCTGTAGATGACTCAATCGACTTTACACTTGATCCCGGAATTCAAAACGGTGACCCAATCAGGTTCATTGCAACCATTGACAATGGCTGGTATACTGTAAATGATACCGTAAATCAAATCTTCGGGAATCCAACAATCCTTTTGAATGATGACGCATCCAATCTCGCTAACTGGAATACGTCAGGAAACTGGGATGCCACAACGGAAGATTACGTTTCCTCTCCTTCATCAATTACTGATTCGCCTTTCAACACTTATCAGTCAAATGATGACAACACACTCATACTTTCCAACCCCGTGAGTCTGACAGGAGCCCTTGACGCTCAACTGACATTTTCAGCAAAGTGGAGCCTGGAAGCGGGCTATGATTATGTTCAAATCAGTGCGTCTTCAGATGGTGGAAATAACTGGAGTCCGCTTTGCGGAAAGTACACAGTACCCGGAAGTCCGGCCCAGTTGCAAGGCGAACCACTTTACGATTCCTACCAGACTGAATGGGTTAAGGAAGAAATGAGCCTTAATGATTTCCTCGGGCAAAATATTCTCATCCGCTTTCATTTAGTGAGTGATGGCTTCTCTGAATTTGACGGATTTTATTTTGATGACCTGCAGGTTGTTGATGTCAATAACATAGGTGTTGGAATTAATCAACCTGATCCTGCAGCACTATTCATATCTCCGGCTATTCCCAATCCGGCTACCGGTGCTGCTAGTGTAAACTATTCCAATGTTGCAGCCAATGCGTCTATCCTGGTTTACAATACTTACGGGCAACTGGTCTGGAAAAAAAACCTGACGGGAGGATTTGGCAAAATCACCATTCCAACCGGACAATTTTCATCCGGGATGTATTCCTATTTCATACAGCTTGAAGATGGATCCGTTTCGAAAGTGATGAAGCTGGTGAAAAACTGAGTAGTGATAGTTTTTTTGAAAGAAGAACAGAAAATTAATGTTCTTCTTTTTCATATCGACAAACTTGGAAAAAGGTATCTTTGAAGTTTCATTCTTCTATGAGATCCTTTGTCATCTATGTCTTCTATTCGGTTGTGCTCGTCGCAGTTGTTTTTGTGACAGCATCCCTTTCTCAGAATGAAGCAACAAGACAACAACGGATCACAAGCGAATTCCATACTTACCTCGAAAAGCATTCTACTGCGATGCTGTCTGTATTGCGTGATTTTAAAAAAGAAGTACAGGCAAATGCAAATACGGACCCATCAGCAATCCGGAATTTAAAAAACAGATTTCTTGAGTTAAGAAATGCTTATAAAAAAATAGAACCATTTTCATGTTATTACTTTCTTGCCAGTGAACGCAATTTCAATGGTCCGGTCGTCCCGGAAATTGAAGATGAAAGTGAAGAGCATCCGCAAATCGAATACCCGCATGGATTACAGGTGATGGAATCCTATTTATGGGATGACGATCCAGGTCAGTACATGACAAAACTGATTCAGGAAATTGAACTTATGGATGAGAATCTCGCGGCGCTCAGTATAGCATTCAGGACTTTGCCAACAGACGAGGTCAAATTCATTGAATCGATACAACTTCAGGTCATCCGGATTTTTACGCTTGGCATTTCACAATTTGACACGCCTGAATCAAAGAATGTAATAGTTGAATTACGAACCGGCCTTCAATCACTCAAAGAAATAATTCGGGATGCTTATAGCCCTGAGATGAATAATCCTTTGGTAAAAGATGTATTTAAAAAGCTTGAAGGCGCCCTAAGCTATTTCAATAAACTAAATTCTCCCGATGACATTGACTTTCTTTCCTGCTATAGGGAGCAGTACATGCCACTGAGCAAATCACTGGCAAAACTCAGGACTGAATTCGTGGAGAAAAATTATTATCCTTCTTCAGCACTGAGGATGGATGCTCCGTCTGTTTTTCAAACCGGTGCATTCAACAGGTTTTTCTACAATCCGCGTGGCACTGACCCCGAATTTTCCGGAGAAGCGGCTGAATTAGGAAGGGCATTGTTCTTCGATCCTATCCTTTCTGAAAACAATAAACGGGCATGTGCATCCTGCCATCGCCCTGAAATGGCATTTGCTGATGGTATGATCACCAGCCATGGATTCCTTGAAGGTGAAATGCTGACGCGAAATGCACCGACTGTGATCAACTCCGCCCTTCAGAGAAATTATTTCTTTGATATGCGTGCCGATCACCTGGAAGGACAGATCGGGCATGTTCTTGTCAATAAGAAAGAAATGCAAAGCAACTTTGAAACGGCAATCAAAAAGCTCAACTCATCTGAAGAATATGTAGCCTGGTTCAGACGCGCCTTCATGGGCAGGGAAGACACGGTCATTTCAAAGACATCTATTGAAAATGCCATTTCAGAATACGAACGTACATTGGTGTCACTTGATTCGAAGTTCGACAGGAATATCAGGGGAGAAGAAAATTCATTCTCAGCCGATGAAAAAAAAGGGTTCAATATTTTTATGAATAAAGGGCGCTGTGCTACATGCCACTACCTGCCATTATTTAATAGTGTTGTACCACCGTACTACACTCGCAGCGAATTTGAGATCATCGGGACCACTAAAACAGGAGATCTGCTGCATCCTGAATTAGATCCGGACAAAGGCAGAGGCGGATTGTACGGCACAGAAATATTTATGCATGCCTTCAAGACTCCTACCCTCAGAAATATTGCACTCACCGCTCCTTATATGCATAATGGCGCATTTGAAAACCTGCAACAGGTGATTGAATTTTACAATAAAGGCGGTGGCAGGGGTTTGGGAATTGATATACCCAATCAAACCCTTCCCGCAGATTCACTGCAACTTACCGAAAAAGAAAAAAAATCCCTGATTGCATTTTTTAACACACTTACCGATACTTCAAATTTGACAGCCAAGCCACCGCGCCTGCCGGAATTGCAGGAACGGGCTATGAACAAAAGGAAAATCGGCGGGGAATATTAATGTAAAAATAAATACAAATCCATGATTGCGTTCACATGTAATTCCAGTTTCAAAAGTTAATTTTGCATTGATGTCAACTAACTCTCGAAATCCAACAATTGCTATTATAGGTGGCGGCTTCTGCGGAAACATGCTGGCTGTTCATTTACTGGGCAATGCAAAAAAGCCACTGAATATAGTACTCATTAATGCAGGATACCCTTTAAGCAAGGGAGTTGCGTACTCATCGTATTCTCATAAACACCTGCTGAATGTGAAGGCAAAAAACATGAGTGCATTTCCGGATAAGCCGGACCATCTCCTTGACTGGATAAAAAAACATGAGAATTACAGGGTAATTGACCAGACTGCTTTACCCGGCATGTACCTTCCAAGAAATATTTATGGCTTTTACCTGAAAGATCTTTTTGAAACGGCTATACGGAAAAAACCTGATCATGTAACCATCAGCTTTGTACATGATGAAGCCATTGACATTGAAGAGAAAGATGGCAAGGCGCACATTTATTTTTCAGTATCGCCGGACGTAATAGCAGATAAAGTGGTGCTTGCAATTGGCAACCAGGCGCCTGACAATCCCCCTCTCAAAGACAATTCATTTTACTCCAGCAGAAATTATTATGGCAATCCATGGCTGCATGAGGCTGTGAATCACCTGGATCCTGACAAGGAAGTTTTAATACTCGGAAACGGATTGACGATGGTTGACATTGTTCTGGGGCTGAAAGAAAAAAAGCACCGCGGAAAAATATATTCCCTTTCACCAAATGGATTCCAGATTCTGCCACACAGGGAGTTTCAGCCTTATCCTGACCTGATTAATGAACTCAAACCACCTTATGATCTGCCAAAAGTAGTTTCACTCTTCCGTGCGCATGTGAAAAAACTCCGTGACCAGGGACTTGCGGGAGAAGCGGCAGTGGACTCAATTCGACCCCTCACACAAAAAGTATGGCAATCATGGAGCAAACAGGAAAAAGAAAGGTTCATGTATCACATCCGCCATATGTGGGGTGTTGCACGTCATCGCCTGCCTATGGATATTCACAAAATGATCCAGCAACTGATACTCGATGACAAACTTGAAATCATTGCCGGACGTGTTCAAAACATATTGGAAAATGAAAATGGAATAAGGGTCACTTTTAAACGCAGGAGGGATCAGGAAATTTATGAAATCGTTGTTGGCCGGGTAATAAATTGTACAGGTCCGTTGCCCGATATTAACAAACTCGAAAGGCCTTTGATCAAAAATCTGATTTCAAGAAACCTGATTCATGCAGATGAGATGAAACTCGGTATTGATGCCAATGCTGACGGGACAATTTTGAATCAGGAGCGTAAACCTTCCAAACATTTATTTACGATTGGATCCACCCTTCGAGGATTGCTTTGGGAAAGTACAGCTGTGCCGGAACTGCGTGTGCAGGCAAAATCTCTTTCTGAAAAACTGTTGAAAGACATGGGAGAATAAATTATTCATTAAAAAAAACAACGATGATCCTAATTTGCGACAGCGGAAGTACAAAGGCAGACTGGGCATTGCTGGATGGAATTAACATAACGGAATTTCAAACTGATGGCTTAAATCCTGTCCATCTTTCAGATGCAACAATACTTGAAAAGCTCTCTGCAGAAAAAAACATTACAAGAAATTCAGCTTCAATTACTGAGGTTAATTTTTTCGGGGCAGGATGCGGAAGCAGTGAAGGAAAAGAAAGAATGGCCGGCGTACTAAGAAAAGTTTTTCCCAATTCAAAAATTATTGTTGACAATGACCTGTTTGCTGCAGCCTTGGCAACTTCTGGAAATGAAAAAGGAATTATTGCCATTATCGGAACAGGCAGCAACTGCTGCTTTTACGATGGTTCTGCAATCCATTTGAAAAATTTTGGCTTGGGTTATATACTCGGTGACGAAGCCAGTGGTGCATGGTTTGGCAAAAAATTACTGTGGGCTTTTCTTTACAATAAGCTTCCCGAAAATTTAAGCGTTGCTTTTGCAAAAGAAAATAAATTGACAAGGGAACTAATTATTGAAGCTGTCTATCGAAAACCCAATGCCAACATTTTCCTGTCTTCACTGATGCCTTTCATGGTAAAGTATAAATCGGATCCATATATGCGTGAATTTCTAACTTCAGGCATTCATGTATTTTTCGAAACGAATATTAAGGGATTTCAGGAAGCAGAAAATATTCCGATTCATTTTGTTGGTTCCGTAGCCCATCTTCTTGAATCAGAAATCCGCGAAACCGGAACTGCAAAAAAATTGCGCATTGGAAAAATTCTGAAACGTCCGATGGATGGACTCAAGGAATACTATTTCTCGAAGTAAATCCGGTCTCTTCAATTAAAAAACCGTCCCTGTAACAGAAACGGTTTTTCTTTGTCTATTGTCTACTGACTACTTTATTTCTCAGTTCACTACCCACGTTTCACTTCCGCTGAGCAGTTTATCCAGATTGCCTTCGCCTTTTTTGGCTTTCATGTCCACGATCTGTTGTGCCATCTTGTCCTCATAGCAATAACGGTCCTCAACATAAAATACTCCGAATGGGCGTGGAAGGTGGTTCTCATTCTTCGGATTGTCGAAGAATCGGGAAAGTATCCCTGCCTTCACCCGATCAGTTTCATCATGTATCCAGAGATCATTCGCTGAAGCACCGTTTGTAAGATCCACAACCCGTGGGGTAAATCCATCCAGCTTAATTCCTTTTTCTGAATTCTCACCGAACACCAGTGGCTTTCCGCTTTCCATGAAAATGGTTTCGCTTTTCTTGGAAGATTTTTCAGTGAAGACTTCAAAAGCGCCGTCATTGAAAACGTTGCAGTTCTGGTAAATTTCTACGAAGCTGGCTCCCTTGTGATCATTGGCGCGCTTTAATATCATCTGTTGGTGCTTCGGATCACGATCCATGGTACGTGCCAGAAAAGTTGCATCAGCACCCATGCACAATGCAATCGGATTGAAAGGATGATCCACAGAACCCATTGGTGTGCTCTTGGTTACTTTTCCTTCTTCAGATGTCGGAGAATACTGGCCCTTGGTAAGTCCATAGATCTCATTATTGAAAAGCAGAATGTTCAGATTGAAATTTCTGCGAAGAATATGGATCATGTGGTTACCACCGATGGACAAGCCATCACCGTCACCTGTTACCAGCCAGATACTGAGTTCTGGTCGCGCTGCTTTGAGTCCGCTGGCTACTGCCGGTGCACGCCCGTGAATGCTATGCATTCCATATGTTTCCATGTAATAAGGAAAACGCGATGAACATCCGATGCCGCTGATGAAGACGATATTCTCTCGAGCCACTCCTATTTCAGGGACAATGTTTTGCGCCTGTTTCAATATAGAGTAGTCGCCGCAGCCGGGACACCACCGCACTTCCTGGTCGGTGACGAGTTCCTTTGATGTAAATTTTTCTGGTGTTTGAGTAGCTTCCATTTTCTAAATGTTTTTTATTCCCTCTCCTTTGGAGAGGGTTAGGGTGAGGCTTTATTTCAACTTCTCTTCAATTTTTGCTAATATCTCTGAGGCCATGAAGGGCATTCCCTGAACCTTATTGAATCCCTCTGCAGGAATCAAATATTTATCGCGAATAACCTTGATCAATTGACCTGTATTCAATTCAGGAATGATTACGTGCTCAAAGTTGTAGAGAACCTCTCCGAGATTTTTTGGGAAAGGCTTGATGTAACGAAGGTGCGCATGGGAAACATCATACCCTTTTAAACGGGCTTGTTTTACTGCACTCTTGATCGCACCGTATGTAGATCCCCATCCGAGGATTAGTAATTTACCTTTTTCTGTTCCGTCTTCGATGGTCAGTTTCGGAATGTAGTCAGCAATTTTTTCAACTTTGGCATCGCGCATATGCACCATGAATTCATGGTTGGCGGGCTCATAGCTGATATTTCCTGTTTCATGTTGCTTCTCAATTCCACCAATGCGGTGCTCCAGTCCTTTTGTTCCGGGAATAGCCCACGGACGGGAAAGTTTTTCATCCCTTTTGTACGGAAGGAATTTATCACCGGCATTTTTTTCTTTTGCAAAATTAACTTTGATCTCAGGAAGGTCCGCTGCCTTCGGGAATGCCCATGGCTCAGCACCATTGGCAATGTATCCATCAGATAAAAATAAAACAGGGGTCATGAATTCAAGCGCGATGCGGCAAGCTTCAAAAACCATACTGAAGCAATCGCTTGGTGTAGCTGCTGCAACGATTGGAATCGGAGCTTCTCCATTCCTTCCATACAATGCCTGCATCAAGTCACTTTGTTCTGTTTTGGTAGGAAGACCTGTTGAAGGACCTCCGCGCTGGACGTTAACAATGACGAGCGGAATTTCAAGCATCACTGCCAAACCCATAGCTTCACCTTTCAAAGCAATGCCGGGGCCTGATGATGCCGTGGCTCCCAAAGCACCGCCAAAGCTTGCACCTATTGAAGAACAGATGGCAGCAATCTCATCTTCAGCCTGGAAAGTTTTTACGCCAAAATTCTTATGACGGGAAAGTTCATGGAGAATATCAGAAGCCGGGGTAATAGGATAAGTACCATAAAACAATTGAAGTCCTGCTTTTTGCGCTGCAGCGATCAAACCGATGGCCGTGGCCTGATTACCCATCATATTCCGGTATATACCGGGCTTGATCTTGGCCGGACCTATAGAATAACGGCTGGTGGCTTCTTCCTTGGTTTCTCCCAGATTGTATCCTGCCTTAAGTACCTTTAAATTGGCTTCAAGAATATCAGGTTTCTTCGAAAACTTATCTGTCAAAAATTTGATTGTATGATCCAGCTGACGGTTGTACATCCAGTACAGGTAGCCGAGTACAAACATGTTTTTTGAACGGTCAATTTCCTTTACGCCAAGTCCGCTGTCGGTAGAGAGAGCAGCGCGCGTCATCTTGGTCACGTCCATCTTGATGACATTGTAATTGGTCAGCGACCCGTCTTCAAGCGGATTTTGTCCGGCTTCAATATTTGCAAGTCTCAGATCCTTGGCATTAAAACCATCAGTGTTGGCAATGATGGTCCCTCCTTTACGCAGGAATTCAAGATTGGCCTTTAACGCTGCAGCATTCATCACCACAAGTACATCGCAATGATCTCCGGGAGTGAAGATCTCTACACTGCCAAAGTGCAACTGGTAACCTGATACGCCTGCAAGTGTCCCTTGCGGGGCACGTATTTCTGCAGGGAAATCAGGAAATGTGCTCAGGTCATTCCCAAGCATCGCAGCAGTGTTCGTAAACTGTGTTCCGGTCAATTGCATTCCATCCCCGGAATCACCTGCAAATTTTATGATTACGCTCTCAAGCGTTTCATTTGGATTACTCATTTGTATAGTATTGTTGTTCTAAGTAAAAAGCGTGCGAAGATAACTAATTTCATGGTTTGGTGAAGCAAAACAGGCAAGGTTATTTGTAGGCCGGCAACAGGTTCAAACCGAAATACTTTGATAAATTTCTTACAACTTCCTGTATTTTACAGGATTTGCAGAAAATCCTTTTCGTATTTTCGCTACACTTAAAATCTGAACAAAATACAATGAAGAAAATCATCTGCTTCCTGTTACTGGCAACTAGTGCATCTGTTGCCTTTTCCCTAAACCCAAGCCGTGAATACAAGGTTAGACCTGACAAATACGGAATGGTCTACAAAGAGGAAAAAGTCCCAACCAAAGATGGTGCGTCTCTGAACGCCTGGTTTTTTGAACTTGACAAAAAGACTACAAACTGGATCGTGATCAGCGGAAGCGGAGATGGAAACATGGCGGCGCCAGCAGTGATTTCAATGTTGACCCGGATACCTATATCTATCCCCAGTTCATTAATGACTTTCATGGTGTACTTGACTACCTGCGTAAAACCCGGGCAGTAACCAAGTTTGATCTATACGGACAAAATATCGGGGCCGGTTTATCCATTGGTGTCGGGGCCAACAGAACTGAGACAAGAAAAATAATCGCCGATGGTCCATGGACAGGGCTTGAGCAAATGAAAAAGAAATTCAAGGAAAAGAAAAGCAAGGACATTATTATTCCTTTTGGATTTGACAAGACCTATGAACCATTCTATGCATTTGATAAAGCGCGTACACACCTCAGGGGAATACTTGCAATCGTAACACCACAGGATGATATGATCAAGCCCGATGATATGAAACTGATCAAAGGCCTGACAAGTACTTTTCTTGTTCCCACGTCTCCTTCCAATTCAAATAATTTCGAGACGGACAAGAACGCTTATTTTGAAAGGGTGAAGAAGTTCCTTGAGAACTAAGAGCTCAACGAAGTATTAATTCAAAACGAATATACGAATAAGAGCAGCCGGAAGGTTGCTCTTATTTATTTGAACTGAACGTGATGTTATGGTCTGCATTTGAAAAAATCATGTAGGTTTGCTTTCAACAATGAGTATCAAAGCCACCCTCACCAAAACAGATCTCTCCATGATCGTGGTGAGTTTTGTGATTGGCATTGGAATTTTCAGAACGCCTGCAATCGTTGCGCAAAAGGCCGGATCACCTGAATTGTTTTATGCTGCATGGATATTGGGAGGATTGATCAGCATTTGCGGAGCACTGACTTTTGCTGAGATCGGTGCACGGTTCCCGGTGGCAGGAGGTTTCTATAAAATATTTTCTGCCTGCTACCATCCCGTATTTGCTTTCATGATGAACTGGTCGCTTGTGATTATCAATTCATTCAGTGCTGTAGGTGTGGCATTGGTCGGCGCTGAGTATATCACTCCCGTTATATTTCCACCGGAAATGCATTCTCAGATTTATGTACAGCTCATTGCACTGCTGATGATCCTGATATTGTTTGCCTTGAACTATGCCGGAATAAAAACCGGGGCCAGAGCACAGAATATTTTAAGTGGAATTAAAATAGTGATGATTCTTTTCTTTTCATCTGCTGTTTTATTCAGTCACCCTTCAGCACTTCCGATACAACATTCAATTGCATCCTCCGGTTCATTCATTGCCATACTAGGCATTAGCCTGATCTCTGTCTTTTTTACTTATGGAGGATACCAGAACACCATGAACCTGGGTGCTGATGTGAAGGAACCGCAGCGTACCATCCCTGCAAGTATTTTCATAGGAATGGGAGTCGTCATGGGACTTTACCTTTTGATCAATTTCGCCTACGTGCATGTGTTGGGATTTGAACATGTGCAGCAATCAAAGCTATTGGCAGCCGAACTTGCGAGCTCATTTCTTGGCGAAGCAGGATACAAGATCACTTCCGTCGTTATCTTTATCTCTGTGATGGGCTTCATAAACACTTCCCTGATGAGCAACCCTCGCATCTATTATGCAATGGCAGACGATGGCATCCTCCCTGAGATCTTCAAACGTGTGAATGAAAAAACGCAGGTACAGCAATTCGCGCTGAGTTTTTTTACCGCATTGATGATCCTGGGACTTATCTGGCTCGGTACATTTGAAAAGATAGTCAATTATGTCATGTTTATTGACAGCTTCAGCATGGTAACGGCAGCAGCAACGATTTTTATTTTCAGAAAAAGAATGAAGAATACGAACTATACAGGATTCAGACTAAAATTATATCCGTGGATTCCTTTGGTATTCATGGCCATGCTACTCACGGTCACGTACAATGTTTTCATTTCAGATGTCAATGCAGCCATCACCGGACTTTGCATCTTTGCAGCCGGATTTCCTCTCTATTTAGTTTTAAAACGAATTACCCAATCAACAAATCAACCATTCACCTAATCACCTAATCAACCTTTCAACCAATCAACTAACCAACCATTCTACTTTGGACCTTTCCTACATCCTCAACCAGCTCGGAGAAGAACGTGAACAGTATTACAATGCAGTTGCTCCGCCAATCATACAAACCAGCAATTTTGCCTTTGACGACGTTGCATCATTGCGCAATGCACTCTCCGACGAAAGCAAAGTTTACCTGTATTCCAGAGGAAACAATCCCACGATAGAAATACTGGAAAAGAAACTAGCTGCTCTCGATGGAGCAGAAGATGCACTCGTATTTGCAAGCGGTGTGGCCGCAGTAACAATCCCTGTTATTGCCAACGTGAAAAGCGGAAATCATATTGTATGTGTTGCAAAGCCATATTCATGGACAAACAAATTATTCAACACTCTTCTCCCCCGCTTTGGAGTAACATGTACCATGATTGATGGAACAAGGATCGAGAACTTTGAAAAAGCAATTCAATCAAACACAAAACTGATCTTTCTTGAATCTCCGAATACTTTCACTTATGAATTGCAAGACCTGAAAGCCGTTGCCTCGCTTGCGAGATCAAAAAATATTTTGACGATGATCGACAACAGCTATTGCACTCCTCTGTCTCAAAAGCCAATCGAAATGGGAATAGATCTGAGCATGCAAACCATGACCAAGTACATTGGCGGACACAGTGATGCTGTAGGTGGCGTCGTGAGTGGATCAAAAGAAATGATCAGGAAAATATTTGCCGCCGATTATCTGAATTTTGGTGCGGCAGTGTCACCTTTCAATGCCTTTCTGTTCCTGCGTGGCTTGCGCACACTGGAATTGCGCGTTGAAAGAAGTTGTAACAGCGCCTCAATGCTAGTTGAGCATTTTGAAAACCACCCGAAAGTGCTGAAGATGTACTATCCTTATTCAATATCATTTCCTCAGCGGGAATTGGCCCTGAAACAAATGAAAAAAAGCGGAGGTATGTTTACCATTGCGCTTGATGTGAAGAGCGCAGACCAAATTGAAAAGTTTTGCAATTCTCTCAAAAGATTTTTAATGGCTGTTTCATGGGGCGGGCATGAGTCGCTGGCATTTCCTGTTTGTGCAACCATGCCTAAAGAAAATTTTGATGCAGCAAATACCGACCACAAACTGGTTCGCTATTACATTGGACTTGAAGACCCGAAAGTGCTTATTGAAGATATTGAACAGGCGTTAGGGAAAATCTGAAGCGGATCAATCAATAAAAAACTTTTCAGTCACTTGCTTCTCCCCTGCCACAATACGCGCAAAATAAATTCCTGTTCTCAACCTTCCATTTTCGATCAAAATTTTCCCAGAAGGCATTACATCTTCGCATGAAATAATTGATCCGTTGAGAGAAAACAACTGCAATGAAACTTGTGAATAATTTTCAAGCTTCCATTCCAATAAAACTCCATTATCATCTGCACTTGTTTTCAAAAAATCATTAGACAAAGAAGGCTTTTCAGTCAGACCAAGAATGTAACCCATGTTATAAAAATTAACGGTATTGTTTCCTGAATTTGGAACGCCAAGTGTATCATTTGCCATATTGTAACAAATATCTGCAGGACTACTAAGGCCTGTGACCACCTGCATGGGCGGATTTAAAAAAGCGGAATCAAGCATGTAGACCGATTGCGTTCCCCATACAGATATGTAAATGCGACCTTGACTATCCATTGCAATGCCATCATCATTTGACAGCGTTGTCGTTTTCAAAACAGTCTGCGATGAATCAATGAGACTTACCGCTTTGATCTGCACCGCACTGCCCCATGTGCAGTAGATAAGACGGTTGTTGGCTGCATCAAATAAAATCCCATTCGGAGTTTTGGTTGTGGCATTCACAAATACATTAAAACTTCCATCAGCAATATTTACTTTATATATCTTTTTTGCACTGAAATCTGTAGTGTAGATATGACCGCTGGCGTCAGCACAAATTCCGTTAAGGAAACTACCATTCACATTGCTTGTAAAAGTCTGTATTCCTGAAACAAGATTAAAACCCAGCACTTTTCCATTGTCATTCACATACACTGTGCTGTCTACCACAACAAGCCCATAAGGGGAACTCACGTTTGCAGTGAACAAGGTTGGTGTATTTCCGGGAATAACAGATTGCAGATTCCCGCTTGAAGTATTTGAAACGATATAACGGTTGTTGATGGGATCATACTCAACGCTTTCAGGACCGGAGAAAGACTGAGCTCCGGATTCAGCGATCAATCCAATAAAGACAATGATGTAACTCAATAATTTTCTCATAACTAATTTACAGTTTCAAATATTAAAATATTAATCTTCGGATTAAAAAAAATCACTTCCTGATCGCAAGTCTGTACAATACCCATCCCATGTATGCAAAGAAACCGGTGCCAAGCAACATATAGCCACCCTCGCCGAGGATACTTGTAATTCCATTCAATGCGCTTACTTTCTCGAGTGCATGAAATACGCCTTCGTCAACAGAGAGTAATGCAACGATGACACCTGCAAGGGCACCACCTGCAACCAGGCCTGTTGCAAAGAGACTTCCTTTGCCCAACTCTTCATCTTCCTTCTTTTCATTTTTTCTTTTTGCACGCCACTCAACAATTCCCTTTACTGCACCACCGCAAAAAATAGGAAGCGTGGTAGAGAGAGGTAAGTAAAGTCCAACAGCGAATGACAACGCTTTAACTCCGCACAGTTCAACTGTAATGGCAATGAATGCTCCAACAAGTACAAAATTCCAGTCCAGGTTAAATGAAAGAAGTCCTTTTACCAATGTGGCCATCAGCGTGGCCTGAGGGGCCGCAAATTTTTCTCCGATGGCATGATCAATCCCCCTTGCTATCAGATCAGGGGTTGGTGTGTCAAGATACTTTACGGTAAATCCGATTACAATGGATGATACAATGGCCCCTATAAACAAGGCCAGCTGCTGGTACTTTGGTGTTGCACCCACGATGTATCCTGTTTTTAGATCCTGTGAAGTAGCGCCTGCATTGGCAGCAGCAATACATACTATTCCGCCAACAACCAGCGCCATTGGCTCATACACCTTTCCTGTCCATCCTATTGCAATAAAAACTAGGGCTGTTCCCATGATTGTGGCAATGGTCATTCCTGAAATCGGATTATTGCTTGATCCGATAATGCCAACAATTCTGCTACTCACTGTCACAAAGAAAAATCCAAAAATGATGATGAGAATACCGATGAGAAATTTATTCAATATGCTGTCTCCGGGAATCATTGGTAACAATGCCATCAATAGCACGAGCGCTCCGCTTCCGATCAATACGGTTTTGAAAGAAAGATCATTTTCAGTTCGCGCAACAGCAACACCGCCTTTTTCCTTCATTGATGCAATGCTCTCCTTGAAGGATGAAACAATCGTAGGAATTGTTTTAATCAGCGTAATGAAACCGCCTGCGGCAACTGCCCCTGCGCCGATCTGTCGTATATATGTTCTGTAAATTGCCTCCGCCATATCTCCAAAGGTGTGGGTTGCAGGATCCCATGCTCCTTTTCCTCCTGCTACAGCGATGTCTTTCAGGAAACCAAGCTTAACCTGTTGTGCTGCGATAATATCCGGGGGTATCAAAGAAGCAAGCAATGGAATAAGCCCGAGCCACGCGAGCACGCCTCCCGCCACCAGTACACCGGCAATGCGTGGGCCGATGATATATCCTACGCCAAGGTATTCAGGTGTGATGTCTGCATTTAATGTTGCGGAAGGAAAAAATTTATTCGATTGTTTACTTACCCAGGCCGGGGTTTCAGAAATTACATGAAATACTTTTTGTAGAATGGCATAAACCATAGAGAAACCCAAACCCATATATGCTGTCTTTGCAAAATCGCCTCCCTTTTCTCCTGCAATGAGTACTTGCGCACAGGCAGTACCTTCAGGATATGGCAGGTTCTCATGCTCTTTTACAATAAGCGACCTGCGCAAAGGGATCATCATCATCGTTCCCAGCATTCCACCAAGGACGGCTAGCGTAAAAATCGTCCAGTACTCGAAATACTGTTTGCCCATGCTGATGCCGCTTTCATTAGCAGAGAGAAATAGAAATGCCGGCAATGTGAATACAACGCCTGATGCAATGCTCTCTCCCGCAGAACCAGTGGTCTGGATGATGTTGTTTTCAAGAATGGTGGTCTTGAGGAATTTCCTTCCCAGTGAAATGGCAAGCACAGCAATCGGAATGGAAGCACTCACCGTCAAACCTGCTTTCAGCGCAAGGTATACGGTGGATGCCCCGAAGATGATTCCAAAAATGCTGCCCATCACAATGGCCTTCACTGTGAATTCCTTTACATTATCTGTGGCAGATATGTAGGGTTTAAATGTGGACTCTTTAATTTCCATAAAGTCTGTCTGTTTAAAGTTGGGCTAATGTATAAGAAAGTATCAAGTTTAAACAAATGTACCTCAAAATAACCTTTTCAGGTCTGTCATTTGGTTACCTAATCACCTACACTTCTTAATCACCTAGTCACTTTCCCCTTTAATCACTTAGTAACGTACATTTGCTCCGTGCCGAATCAGTTCAAAATATATAAATCATCTGCAGGCTCCGGCAAAACATTCACTCTTGTGAAGGAGTACCTGTGCCTTGTTCTTCGCAATCCCGGCGACTACAAGCATATTCTCGCTCTTACATTTACAAATAAAGCGACACAAGAAATGAAGTCGCGCATTGTGGATTCGCTTATTCAACTTTCAAAGAATGAGAATGAATCGTTAAAAAAAATTCTTGCAGCAGAAATTCCGGAAGAGAAAATTCAACCGCATGCCCGGCTCGCGCTCGACAATATACTCCACGATTACAGCAACTTTTCAGTCACCACGATCGACAGCTTTTTTAATCGCATCATCCGTTCACTGGCCCGTGAAATGCAATTGCCATTGCGGCTTGAAATAAAACTTGACCAGGATGAAGTGATCACTGATATCACCTCACAGCTGCTTCTTGAGATCAGCACAGACAATGACCTTCTCAAATGGCTAACCGACTTTGCAATTCAAAAATTATCTGATGATAAGGGATGGAACATTGAAGGAGAGATTCATGCCATTGCAAAAGAACTTTTCAGGGAAAATTCAATCGGTGATCATTTGCATAGCAGAGAAGAGATCAAAAATTTCTACGCTGAACTCAAGGCCATCAAAGCACGATTCGAGAACCAGATGAAGGTATTTGGTAACGAAGGAATGAAGGCAATCGCTGCACATGGACTGGAGGTGAAAGATTTTGCCTATGGTGAAAGTGGCGTTGCAAAATATTTCGATAAAATCCGGATGAATATTTCCGCTGATGCCTACCTGCCGGGGAAACGCGCTGATGATGCAGCTTACGATACTGCCAAATGGGCTTCTAAAAGTTCGCCGAAAAAAAAAGAGATAATTTCAATTGCCCAAAGCACACTACAGCCTTTGCTGCAGGAGATCCTTCATTTCGTCGGAGATGAATTCCCGGTATACTTAGGTGCTGCAGAAGTTTTAAAAAGAATATTCCTGCTCGGCATTGTAGAAGACCTGAGTAAGAAACTCAAAAAATACAGGGAAGAAAATAGCCTTTTACTCATCAGTGATACCCCGAAAATACTGAGTGACGTGATCAGTGAAGACGAAACACCTTTTGTTTATGAGAAAAGCGGCACTCGCTTTCACCATTTTCTAATCGATGAATTTCAGGATACCAGCGACCTCCAGTGGAAAAACATCCTGCCCCTGGTCGTCAATTCCCTTGGCGGCGGAAATTTTGGAATGGTGGTAGGTGATATTAAACAAAGTATCTATCGCTGGCGCAGCGGCAACATGAACCTCCTGGATACTGAAATTGAAAAACACTTGCACAGGTTCCGCTCAATAATAATAAAAGAGAGCCTTGACACAAATTACAGGAGCAAAAAAGCAATTGTTGATTTTAACAATGCATTTTTTTCGGCAGTTCCTCCTTTGGTTAATAGTTCTCTTGAACTTGACGGGATGAACGCTTTAGACAGGGCATACAACAACGAAGCAGAACAAAAAAATGCTGAAAAGCACAATGAAGGCGGAAGGGTAGAAATTCACACAATCGAATCAGAAGAACGGGGAGATGAAACAATTTCTTGGAAAGATCTTGCCAGGGAAAAAATACTGGAGAAGATCAATGATGCCTGTGCCAGGGGATACAATTATGGAGACATTGCCGTGCTTGTGCGCACAAATACGGAAGGTGATGCTGTTGCTACCTTTTTAATTGAACGGGGAATTACCCAGGTGATTTCTCCTGATTCATTACTGATGATGCGCTCCCCCGAAGTAAGGTTCTTGCTAAACCTGCTCATATTCCTTGATGACAGGCAAAACCTGATTTCAAAAAGCGAGATTCTTTTCTATTATGCATCAAGGAATTCGTCCATCTCTGAAAATACGCATGCCGTTTTTTCCGGAATTTCAAAAAAGCAGTCTGCCGGTGGAAAAAACAAACTAACGCTTTTTGAAACGGAACATCTCGATAATTCACTTTTCAGTAAAACCCTTCCTCCTGCCTTCACCTCAAGAGTCAGAACATTATCTAAACTTCCACTCTATGAATTGTGTGAGCAACTCGTACACATCTTCGGCTTAAAGAAAACAGATGCTTATGTCCTCCGTTTTCTTGAACTGGTTCTTGAATTTGTTGGAAAACACGATTCTTCAATCCGTTCATTCCTCAATTGGTGGGATGAATCAAAAATTGAAGAAAAGACATCTGTCATCACTTCAGAAACAGGAAATGCCATCCGCATTATGAGCATCCATAAATCAAAAGGGTTGCAGTTTCCCGTCGTGATCATGCCTTTTACAGAGTGGAAACTTCAACCGGATGCACGCGATGTCATGTGGATTGAAAGCTCGGATGCACCCTTCAGCAGCTTTGGAAAAATTCCTGTAAGCCCTAACAAAGCAATGAAGCAATCCTGCTTTGCAGATTCATATCAAAATGAAATGATCCAGGCTGTTACGGATAACATCAACCTGATGTACGTTGCTTTTACACGTGCGGAAGAAGAACTTTATATTTTCACCGCAACCGGAGAGATTAAAGAAATGAACTCCACCGGCAAGCTTTTGCGAACTGTTCTTCAAACAGTGCCGGAATGGTCGACGAAATTTGATGAAAACAACGCACTCCTCCTTGGTGACCTCATTGACAAAACCGGAAATAAAGATCGTACCGGAGAAACTACTGCAAATGTATTTGAATTGAAAAAATATGAGGTACTCAACTGGCATGACAAGATACGCTTGAGCCTTAGATCTGAGGAACTCATCGAAATACTCGATAGCTCAGTAAAACGAGCCATCAATTATGGAGTGCTTGTGCATCGGGTAATGTCCTCCATCCAGCAGGTTTCCGACGCTGACAGGGTGGTAGCAAAATTTCATTCCGAAGGAATTATCACCGGGGAAGAAAAAGAAAAGTTACGCAATGAGATCGGGCTTCTTCTGGAAGTAAAAGAAATAGCTGCATTCTTCAGCGCCGAATATACCGTCCTGAACGAACATGAGATCCTGATGCCCGATGGAGAAACACTCCGCCCAGACAGGGTCCTGCTCAAAGACGGAAAAGCCATCGTCATCGATTTTAAAACCGGGAAAGCGCATTCCTCACATCAAAATCAAATCAATACGTATGCATCTGCCTTGTCCAAAATGAACTTTACGGAAATTGAAAAATACCTGATCTACATAGCTGAAAAAAGAATTTTGCGCGTACAGTAATATCTCAATACTTTAGCAAACGTTGAAATGATTACGTGGTGACAACTCAGTTTGCTCGTTATTCACTATTATTCGTTATTTGTTATTCGAAAATTAGCAATCTTTCGTTATTCGCACCATCCGTTATTCGCACAACCAATCCTTCCTAAAATGTACGTAAACAGAAACCTAAAAATTATTGTTATCGAAGACAACCGGGCAATGTCTGAAATGGTGCGTGATTACCTCACCACAAAATTTACATCTGCGGAGGTTACGGTTTACAATACCGGCGAAGAGGCCCTGAACGGACTGGTCTCAGAACCGGATGTCATCATTCTGGATTACAACCTGGATTCTGAGAATGCAAACGCTTTAAATGGGATTCAGATATTGATGAAGATTAAGGAACGGTATAAAACACCTGTCATCTTTTTATCATCTCAGGAACGTGCAGATGTTTCTGCAAATACCATAAAGTACGGCGCATACGATTACATTACAAAGAACGAAGCAGCTTTTTCCCGACTTGAGATTGTCATCAACAACATCATTGGCCATTCAGATGTAAAAAAGAATCTCGGCACCCAAAAATTCTTCAACAGCATCCTTGTTGTCCTGATGATCGTGCTTGTATTGGGATTTATCCTGATGAGGATGTTTTAGTTCTGACTGAAGAAAAAATCGATCAGCTCATAAAACTGAGTTACAGAAAATTTTGATTTGCCATCCAGGTACTGATCAATGGCGACGCTGATCTCCGCAGGACTAATTTGATTGTTCCCATCAGTGTCAAGGCTCCTGAATTTCACAGGAATTAGTTTATTCATGCTTCTCTCTACTTCATTGGAATTTGCATTAACCATGCCTGAAACACCGGAGTTTTCTTTACCGAATTTATCTGTGTGATGGAGATACTCAACGATAGCCGGCAAGGCATTCAGAGAATCCTGTCTCCATTTTGCTTCCATCATCTCCTCCGTGATGGTAACTCCTTCCTCATTCACAAGTGCGTCTTTTCCTGAGTTCATTTCCTTGTCACGGTAATCCGGTATTCCGTCATTGTCAGTATCTACAGGCTTTCCGTTAATATCAACCTTTGCATTTGCTGTGGTATCTATTACGGCATCGTTGATGTCAGGAATGCCGTCCCTGTCTGCATCTTCTGATGCAAGCAATTCAAAATTGACATTTTTAAAATCGGCTTTGTCCTGTACAAATCCATGTCGCGATTTTCTCGGCACTTCTCTTTTTCCCGCAATATCATAGCGAAGGGAAACAAATGTAAAAATGATTTTGTCCTTTAGTCCATTACCCTTGCGTGACAGCGCACTTTCATTATTCACGTTATCGATGAGGTCGGTTTTTGTGATGTGCACATTCGCACCAAAGTGCATGGCAACGCGATTCGAAATAAGAAATTTTACTCCTGCACCCACAGGAAACCCGATTGTTGCCTGACGGTATTTTCCAAATCCATCAATATTCTCGTCCCTGAGATCAGTCTCATACTTATAATCCCTGTAGATGACCTGGGCATTTCCGGCGCCTGTATCATTCTGATCAACATTCCTGATTGTGCCGTCATCCCAGTAATGATAATAATTACCATTGGCATCTTTCAGATCACCACGCGCATGAAAAACCATATATTCAATTCCGGCGCTGATGTATGGAGTAAGAAATTGTTTTGTCTTTTTCCTTGAATAAAAATCGTAACGCAGCTGCAAACCTTCAGCAACAATTCCTGATTCAAAATTCAAACGACCGGATTCATTTCTTTCCTGACCGGAAACCCTTCCTCCTAAAATAAACAATGAAATGGATAGCCTCGAATTGGTATGTTTTTGAAGTTCGAATTGCAAACCACTTTTTGAAGTTACCGGCTCATTCAGGTGATTGTATCCAACGTCGCCTAAAAAATACATCCGGCCCTGAGAAACGGAAATCACCGGCAAACGGGAACTATGGCTTGCAGTAGTATCTGCCTCTTTTGAAAATCCATTCATCCATGGGGAGGCAAAAAAAAACAGGAAAATTAATTTGAGAAAAGAATGATTCATTTATAAAGGCAACAATTTCATTTGCCGTTTCAATTAGCCATGGCTGTATTCTCTGTGGCTTCCTTAATTGTAATTCGTTGCGCATTTTTATAAGCAACAACAAATGCATCAGGTATTTTTTCCTTAGTGCGCCTGCTGAAGTCACTTGCAGATGCATATGTGTCGAAATTCCCGATCATGTACTTCCTCCAGCCTTCCTGTTCAGTCAGGTCAACATGCTGGTCAATCTGAAATTTTTCCTGGAAGAATTTGTCTGTGCGTAAAGGACTCTTACGGGTCGCAGCGATCTGTATTTTATAAAAGATCCCTTTTTGCGGAGCCGGAATATATGCAGGCATATTGCCGGTAGACGCTACCTCAGTCGCCTGTGCAAAAAGATTGGAGACGATTTGTGCTGTTGGAGAAACAAGTTGCATGTCTCTGGTCGCTTCGTTGCCGGATAACTCAGTCGTTGCAGACTCAATGCTGGTCTTGCTTTCATCATCGCCGCCATATACAAGCATTCCGGATACAATTGGACTTTCAAACTCATCTCCTGTTGCCTGAAGGTTATAACTGACTTTTATTACAGGTTCTTCAGGAAGCTGGTTCCATAAAAAAGTCGCCTGCTGATTGCTAAACATGAATTTAGCCCCTCCCGAATTCACATTTGTTACGGTATAGCCTGCAGGGATTTCGTCAATAAATCTGGCAGTATGTTCGCCGCTTCTTCGAGTAATATTCAACACAATTTTATATTCCCCGCCCTCAGGAGTCACTGCGAAAATTTTCCGTTCAACTTCTTTATCATTCTTTGTGGCGGCTTCAACGGTAAAGTCAAGCTCAACAGGAGCAAGTTCAATCTTAACGCGCTGATCATCCTTTATATAATAAAACGAACCCGGCATCAATTCTCTGTCTGACTCATTCGGATCAGTATGAAACTTATAGGAAACAGCAAATGTCCCGGCGTCTGGCAGCGACGTCCATTCGAACTTCACCACATTCCCTTCCATTTCAAATTTTGCCCCCATTGTTTCAACCGGTGTTGCCGTTAACCCCATCGGCAAGATTTGCTGTAACCTGGCATAACCCGTTGCCGTTCCCTTATTTAGGGTAACTGTAACTGTACATTCATCGCCCGGCACCAGTCGCGGTGCAACGCTTGAAGTGATGGATATCTCATTTTCAGGATTGCCGAAAAGCGAAACAAGTAATACCACCATGGCGGAAATAGCAATGCTTATTATTTTAATCATTGTCTTGAATTATCAAATGGAAAAGTACGGCTTGCATTTCTCTGATTCCCCTCTGAAAAACGGAGTTATGAATGTGGAATTGTTGATAAGAGAAGATGGGTTTATATCAGAAACAGAACACAAAATGAGAAATCAAAACTGTGAAAAGTTTAACCTTTCTTAACCGCACATTAACACGGTCCTAAGTAACCGAACACTACTTTTCGTTGCGAAATAATTCTCTTCTAAATGTCTAAAATCACTAACCTTCTGCTTTCTGTCCTTATCAGTACCTCCGTCTATGCCGATGTAGTTCCCAAAACCTACACCACGATGCGGGCATCAGCACCCATAAAAATTGATGGTATCATTGACGACGAAGGATGGAAAAACATTCCCATGGCTACGGACTTTACGCAGCTCGATCCAACAGAAGGCAATCCTGTCTCTCAAAAAACTGAAGTCAGGATAACTTACGACAACGTAGCTGTTTATGCAAGTGCTATGTTATATGACAATGCGCCGGACAGCATCCTTCATGAACTCGGATTGCGGGATGAGGGAGAAAACCTGAATGCTGACCGTTTTCGGTTTGCAATAGACACATATAATCTGCGTCAGGACGGTTATGTGTTCGACGTTACAGTCAGCAATGTTCAGTCTGACATGAAGGACAGTGATCCTACTTTTGATGCTGTGTGGGAAAGTGCAACCCATATTGGCAAAGACGGATGGAGTGTCGAAATGAAAATCCCTTACAGCGCCCTCCGGTTTCCAAAAAAAGACATCCAGCAATGGGGCCTTCAGTGCGCTCGTTCCATTCGAAGAAACAGGGAATATGACCAGTGGACACTAACACCAAAGGCCGCTCAAAACCGCATCCTTTACTGGGGCACAATGAATGGTATTTCAAATATTGAATCTCCATTGCGGCTATCTCTTACACCATACCTTTCTTTATATGGTGAAAGAAGCCCGAATACTGATGCAAACAATAAAACCTTTTATGAAAATTCAACTTCATATTCATTCGGAGCTGACTTGAAATACGGCATTGATGACCGCTTTACCCTGGACATGACACTCCTGCCCGATTTCAGCCAGGTACAGAGCGATAATAAAGTCAAAAACCTCACTGCCTTCGAAACAGTCTATGATGAAAATCGCCCATTCTTTAAGGAAGGTGTCGAGCTATTTTCAAAAGGAAATCTTTTTTATTCACGCAGAATAGGAAAAACTCCCGGTTTGTTTTATTCCTTACCATACCTGCTTAACGAAGGTGAAACAATTGAAGAAAATCCTGATAAAGCAAGGTTACTGAACGGGGTAAAAGTTTCAGGACGTACTGATAAAGGACTTGGCATTGGATTACTCAATGCTGTTACTGCCGATATGTACGCTGTCGTAAAAGACCCAAATGGCAACAGGCGAAAAATCCTCACCGAGCCCCTTACTAATTACAACATCCTTGTACTTGACCAGAACCTTCCACACAATTCAGATATTTTTCTTGTGAACACCAATGTAATGCGCGCAGGTAGTGCGCGCGACGCAAATGTCACAACTGCACAGGGAGTTTATGAAATGAAAAATCATTTGTTCCGTTTCCTGGGTCGTTATTCAATGAGCCGTGTTTACGATCATACTAACGATACTGAAAACAAGCTTGTAAAGAAAAATAAGATCGGTAACCAATATAGCTTTGGAATTGACAAAGTGAAAGGAGTTTGGAACTATGGTGTGGTGCACGAATTCGGCGACAAAAACTATGACAAGAATGACCTCGGAAGGATCTTCGTAAGTGATTATACCATGGACCAGGGATATATTTATTTCAGCGCCAACAACCCTTTCGGGAAAATTTTCAATTATGGTCAGGGTGGACTCAACATTAACCGCGAAGGCCGCTATAGCAGTGGGGCCCAAACGTCTATCGGACTTGAGTTATGGGAGTTTCTTCTGTTCAGGAACAATTACTCATTAAATACCTCGATCGGTACAAACCCTGTTGAAGGTCGCGACTATTATGAGCCCCGCACAGAAGGCAGGTTTTACAAAACACCGGTCTCTTATTTCGGTAGCATGAATGCTTCAACAGATTATAACAAGAAACTGGCATTTGATCTCGGTGGCCGTGCGGCAATTGCTGATGAGACCGGATACTTCAGGTATGGTTACTACATCGTTCCCATTGTACGTTTCAGCGATAAGTGGAACATGAAACTCAATGTCTTCTGGGATAAGTATGAAAATGACAGAGGCTGGGTGAATACAATTTCAGACGATGAAATTGTTTTCGGTCAGCGCACGATTCAAACACTGGAGAATACACTTACATCACGTTACCTTTTCAAAAATGACATGGCCCTTTCGGTTACTGCAAGGCACTACTGGAGCAAAGGACAGTACGATCAGTTCTATTTGCTGAATCGTGATGGCTCTTTAACTCCTGATAATTCATATGCAGGCGACTATAACTTCAATACCAACTTTTTCAATGTTGATGTTAGTTATTCATGGCAGTTCGCACCCGGCAGCTCATTTATCCTCACTTACAAAAATGAAATTTACCGCGACCCATATCCTGTCGTCCCTGCTGAGTTTGGCTTTCATTACGACAACGACTTAAGGAATACATTGAATGCCCCTCAAACAAATAGTATCTCACTGAAGGTGCTTTATTACCTGGATTATTCTTACCTGAAAAAAAAGGTATAGAACAATTTATTCCATAACACTTCAAACAGATAATTTTCCTGAATGTTTGAAGCGGATCGGCGTCATTTCATCGTTTCCACCCGTCCCGCTCGCGGCAGCCAGCGCTCCGCCCTCCCCTGTCCCTTGATCGGGGCTATTGCACAGGGGCCGCAGTTTCATCGCAACCAGTCTTAAATCCTGCACCATGCATCATACATAAGAAATATGTTTTCAGACGATACTTCCAGTTATTTGAGGTCTTAAGCTAGGCGGATTACATAGCATCACCGAAATTATTCAACTTATGTTTCTGTCAAGATTCCAAGTTATATTAGTGAGATCAAATGAAAATTATTTCGGGTTTGGGGCACGTTGAATTGCCCGAATGCTGCGTTAGTCAAGCCGATAAAACGATATCTGTTCTATGCCTCTTGTTCAATTATTCTTTTGAATTTTTCTATGTCAGCCGCATCGACAAAAGCGGACTTGGGGATATAAACGAACTGTGACTTTGCTACGTACAGAAGAAAATAATCCGATGTCTCGACTATTTTTTGAACATGCTTGTACGCTAGTTCGCTATAAATGCCATCAGCATTCATTGATAGTTTTTCACTTTCCAATGTCAGGTTCCTGTCTAGAAAGAGCGTATTGTTTTTGCTTGAAGTCGCCCAGAAGAAATAATAAATTAAAACAGACGGAAGATAAATTATACCGAAAATAATCATGAATACAGCAAAGGAAGATCTGTCTGTAGAGAATAAGAAATACAGAGAAAAAAGCAGGCATAGCACATACAGCCACCAGGATTTTTGAAGATACCGTTTCACAATAATACCAAAGTATATATTAGGAGTCAGCCGGAAGGAATTTATTTCAATCATATCAGTTCATGATGTGCCATAACTTTCTAATAAGCATTATTTCATGAAAAAATGAAAAAGTCGGGTTATAAAAACAATCACCCTCCCTTCTTCTCCGACGAAACATGCTTCAGCACTTTCGCTTCGATGAAGAAAATGATCTCCTCAGCCACATTCTTTACCTGGTCACCGGTGCGCTCAAGTTTTCTTATAGAAGAAATAATGTGAAGTGATTGCAGGATCTTGTCAGGATGATTCTTGATGTAAACTTCGATCACGGAATTTGCATTGCCATTGATCTCATCCAGCATGTCATCTTTTTTAAACACACCACGCGCAAGTTTTGTGTCTTCGCTTTCGAAAGATGTCATGGAATCAGCGAGCATCTGTATGGCAATGTCAAACATTTCTGAAAGCCGCGTAACCTCCAGCAGATCTTTATCAAACGGAGTTTGAGATTGCGAAACATAACGGGCAATCCCGTCAGCAATATCACCTATGCGTTCGAGATTGGAATTCATTTTCAATACAGCCAGTACGAAGCGAAGGTCAATCGCAACCGGGTTCATGAGGGCGAATATATTTTCGCAATCCTTATCAATCTTAAGCTCCAGTGCATTCACACGCTTCTCATTAAAAGTGACTTCGCTTGCCATATCCTTGTCGAAACTGAGAAGAGAAGTCCGTGCCTTCCTCACCTGCGAAGTAACAAGTTCAAACATTTCTACTGCTTCTTCTTTCAGGCGTTTGATTTCAATATCTAAATGCGTCATGAATTTGTTGAATTGTTAATTGGTTTATTGGTTGAATAGTTTATTAGTTTACTAGTTGATTGGTTGATTGGGAAATCTATTTCAACATTTATATAAATGACTTTTTAGAAAGAATGTCAGAAATCGTGTTTCTCATTGATCTCATCTTCAAATCCTCAAATTATCTCTCCCGATGGCTATCGGGACTCAAATCATCTCTCCCGATGGCTATCGGGACTCAAATCATCTCATCATCTCATCTTCTCATCTTCAAATCTTCACATCTTCAAATCATCAAATTGCACTACCCAAAACGTCCCGTTACATAACTCTGCGTCTTTGGATCTGAGGGATTTGTAAAGATAACCGGTGTTGCATCATATTCGATCAACTCCCCGAGATAAAAGAATGCCGTCTTATCACTGACACGACCGGCCTGCTGCATGTTGTGTGTGACAATGATGATGGTGTACTTGTTTTTTAACTCGTAGATCAGGTCCTCAATTTTGGCAGTTGAAATCGGGTCTAGTGCTGATGCGGGCTCATCCATAAGGATTACTGAGGGCTCAATCGCAAGTGCCCGCGCAATGCAAAGTCGTTGCTGCTGCCCGCCGGATAAACTAAAAGCAGATTTATTCAACTTGTCTTTTACTTCTTCCCACAGCGCTGATTGTTTTAAAGAAAGTTCAACGCGTTCTTCAATAAAATTTTTGTGACTGATCCCGTTTACACGCAACCCGTAAGCTACGTTTTCAAAAATACTTTTTGGAAACGGATTTGGTTTTTGAAACACCATTCCGATTTTTTTACGGAGTTCATCAGTACGGAGCGCTTTGTCATAAATATCTTTCCCGTCAAGTAATACATCACCCTCAATTCGCACGCCGTCAATCAAGTCATTCATGCGGTTAAACAACCGCAGGTAAGTAGATTTTCCGCAACCTGATGGCCCGATCAACGCCGTAACTGTATTAGCCTCAATCGCAATATTGATTCCTTTTAAAGCATGAAAATCTCCGTAGTAGAGATGCACATTCTTAGACTCAATCTTGCAAGGACTTGAATTTTTATAAGCATCCGCATGCGGCTTCTGCCCTGAAATAATTTCGTCTATTGTTACCATTGATATATTCGTAATAATTCGTAATTAAAAAATTCGTATGTATTAGTAATTAGTAACTTGTAATTAGTACTAATTCATTTTTACTTTGTTGCCGAAGTATTTTCTAAAGGCATTGGCAATCAGATTCAGAATAAGTACAATGAGCACCAATACCAGGGCAGTACCATATGCCATCGGGCGCGATTGTTCTACCTGTGTTCCGCTTGTTGAGATTACATAAAGGTGATATGGCAATGCCATCACCTGGTCGAAGATACTTGTAGGTAATTTTGGAAGGAAGTAGGCCGCAACTGTAAACAAGATCGGGGCTGTTTCTCCACTTACCCTTCCGATAGAAAGAATCAGTCCGGTGATAATATTTGGCAATGAGATCGGCAGTACTACTTTGGTAATGGTTTGAAGTTTTGTTCCACCAAGGGCATAACTGGCTTCACGAAATGTATTGTCAACAGCCTTTAAGGATTCTTCCGTAATCCTAATCACGACAGGCAATGCCAACAAGCCAAGCGTAAGGGATCCGGCAAGAATAGAATCGCCGAATTTTAATTTGTTTACAAACAATGCCATGCCAAACAATCCGAATACAATGGATGGAATTCCCGCAAGGTTATTGGTCATCAGTTTGATAAACCTTTTCCACCTGCCATCTTTTACATACTCATTCATATAAATACCTGCCATCACTCCTATCGGAAAGGCAAATAGCATCGACCCGAAAATCAAAATAAAAGTTCCGACAATCGCCGGATAGATGCCCCCTTTTGTCATGCCGTCTTCCGGCATCTTCGTGATGAAATCCCAGCTCAGAACGCTAAAACCTCTGACGAATATGAATCCAAGGATCCATAACAATACGCCGATCACAAAAACACTGAGTAACCGGAAAATCCAGAAAGCAATTTTTTCTTTTATTAACTTATCCATTGATAAATAATGAATTTTCGTAATTCGTATTTTCGTATCGCCTCTTGCGAGATTCGTTATTCGATGGAGTCAATCTCACTTTGAGAATTTCCTCCTGTTAGAAATGTACTGCACCCATATATTAATTGCCATTGTCATAATAAACAATATGCATCCCAAAGCGAACAACGCTTTGTAATGAACCCCTCCCTGTGGTGCTTCCCCTAACTCTGCCGCGATTGTTGCCGGTATTGTCCTTACCGGTTGCAATAATGAATGCGGCATCACCGCCGCATTTCCGGTAACCATCAGTACAGCCATTGTTTCGCCTATCGCTCTTCCGATTCCCAGAATGGCCGCAGCAGTAATTCCCGACATTGAATATGGTAATACAACCCTTGAAATTGTCTGCCATTTGGTGGCACCCAATGCAAGCGAAGCTTCCTTCATTGCGCGTGGTGTATTTCTGATAGCATCTTCTGAAACAGTAATAATGGTTGGAAGTGCCATAATGCCAAGCACTATGCTGCCTGCAAGAGCTGTTTCTCCCACGGGGAGATTAAATACATCATGGATTAGCGGAACAATAGTAATCAAACCGAAGAAACCATATACAACTGAAGGAATTCCGGAAAGTAATTCGATCACAGGCTTCATCACATTACGTACTTTAGGATTGGCGACCTCAGCCATATAGATCGCAGTTGCAAGACCTATTGGCAGCGCAAATAAGATCGCAAAAATACTAACCAGCAAAGTTCCCATGATCAATGGCAACGTTCCAAGCTGCACAGCAGGTTCAGCAGTAGGAAACCATTCCTTCCCTGAAAGAAAGTCCGGCAGGTTATTTTTATCTACCCGTACAATTTTTGACTGATGATTTGCAACTAAGTACTTTTCAGGAAACACTGCAAGCATGCCACTGTTGCTGCTCACAAGGCTGTCAAGTTTACCGGGAAGGAATTCAAAGTTCATTCCAATCTCTTCTTCGCTTAAAAAATCCGATACCGAATTGATAGTTAAAAGGATTATTGAATCATTCTTTCCGCCGATGGTTTGCCAGTTTGTAATGTTCCCATCAAAGACTTCTTTAAGCTGCCCCGGCTTTAATTGCGCTACCGGATTGGTGCTGTTAATTACAAGTGTGTTATGACTTTCAAGCGGGGATGTATTGAAAACACTTAACCCTTCTCCAAAAAGAAATACAATGATGAGCAAAACAGTCAACGTTGTTACCGTCCCGCTCAATGCAAGCAATCCCTCTACAAATCTTTCAATAAATCTTTTCAGGACAGGTTTCACGGTGCTAATATATCAGTTTACAATTTTGTAACATGCATTGTGCAGAAACAGCAAATCCCGAATAATCGGGATAGCTGTTTTTTGAAAGAATTATTGTATTCGACTAAACCTAAAAATTAATTCAATGTTATATAACCCACCTCGCTAACAATTTTCTGCCCTTCTGCCGACAGGATAAAATCAACAAATGACTTTACTGCTTTTTCTTTTGCGGTTGGATAAAAGTAAAACAACGGACGAACAATCGGGTAGGTTTTGTTTTTTGCATTTTCCACAGAAGCTGTAGCATAGGTTTTCCCTTTGTCATAACTCACCGCGAGATCTTTCACATCTTTTGTTACATAAGCAAGGCCAACATAACCAATGGCGCCTTTTGTCTGGCTTACAGACTGAATGATTGCTCCGGTCGCAGGCATGTTCAATACAGAAGATGCATAATTTTTTCTGTTCATCACATGCTCCTTGAAAAATTCATATGTACCTGAGCTTGTTTCGCGTGCATACACAACGATCTGCAAATCATCTCCACCTACTTCTTTCCAGTTTTTAATTTTGCCTGTGTAGATTCCTTCCAGTTGTTCCCTGGTAAGCTTGCTCACTTTATTTGAAGGATGAACAATCGCTGCCAAAGCATCCCGTGCTATAGTCACTTCTTTAAATGCTTTTCCGGCATCTTGCAATTTCATACGTTCATCCATTTTAAGGGAGCGTGAACTCATGGCGATATCGGTAGTTCCGTCAAGCAAGGCTGCAATTCCTACGCCGCTTCCACCACCAACGACTGTGATGCTTGTGCCGCTGTTCTTCTTCATATAGCTCTCGGCTTCTTTTTGTGAAAGCGGCAACACTGTATCACTGCCTTTTATCACAACTTTTTGTGCAATGGCTGATACACTTATCAGTGCGCTCATTGCAATGGTCATTAGATTCTTTTTCATTTTATTCATTTTATTTATTTTTTTGACTTGCCTGTTTCAATTACTGTTCCAAAGAACGTATTTGAATATTATCAAATTGTTACCGGATTAAAATTTTACCTGCACGCGGAGGGTAAACACATTATCTTTCAGATCATTTGTATAACCCGCAAGATTTGCACTTGTTTCATTTGTTACCTTATCCCAGTATGCTGTCAGTTTTACATTTGCATCCCAGCGGTAGGCAAGGCCTAATCCAAGAGTGGTATATTTTAGATCCGCAGAAGTTGTTTTTGCAAAACCTGTCGCTACTGCTTTTCCAAGCTCATCTCCTTTGACATCTGTATTCGCATCATACCAATCATATTTTGCTATGAACTGGAAAGGTGAATGACCGATATTCTGAAGGAAATAGAAGTAAGCACCGTTGAAATTTCTAAGGTATGTTGGACTTGTAGTTGTTGTCGTTACAGGAGTTCCTGTTGTTAACGTAGTTGCATTACCTAAGGAATCAATTGTTGTTATTGATGAATAGGTTGTGGTTGTAGTTGTTGTATTTGGCGCAACAGCTGCACTGGTCGAACTGGAAGATGTTCCCGGCTGTGTACCCTGAATATATTCTGCCCTGAAAGTTGTTAGTCCGATCATCCAGTCAATATTCAGCTGCGCATCGAATCCAAGACATTTTCTTTTCGCTTCGTCGCGTACATTAACGTTTGCAGCCACCTTGGTTGCACTTTGATCAAGTGCAAATCCTTTTACACCAAGTGCATCGGTCCCGAATTTGTACCTGTCTGACACATCCTGGCGATAACCTCCGCTATAATAAGATGCACCAAGCCCCCATTTCACTTTTTCTGATTTGGTTGAACGATTCACTCCTATATGTCCGATAAAGTCTTTGAACTTGTCAAAATCACTTGAATTGCTTGTACCACTCGCTGTTCCGTTCACAATATTGGCAGCGCCCGGACCACCTGTTCCATTAAATAAACCGGCATCAATTTTTAACCAGTTCCAGTTGGATAATTTTGGACCCTGAATCGTGAGCATTGCTCCAAGGTCACGCTCATTTGGAAATATGATCTGTGACATTCTTCCACGCTCCGGCGATTCCCGCAACCCTGATGAATATCCAATTTCAAATCCAAAAGGGCGGTTCTGCATTCCTGCAGTAAGTGAAAACCATCCACTCCATGGATCAGTGAATTTTGCATACATGTCTTTAATGGCAACTCCTCTTTCAGTAACATCCATCTGGAAAACATACTGAGAAGTTGAAAATCCCTTGTCATTAAAAGGAGCATCATATTGCACTTTTATCCTCGCCCTGCGAAGCATAAAGCGCTTGTCAACGCCTGAAGCAAAACTACCTCCTGCAAATGACGAAATACCACCTGAATCGGCTACCTGGTATTGTGCCTGAATGTAACCACTTACTTTAATTCTTTTTAAGACCTCAAGTTCCTGACGAATACCTGCAACATGGCGTGTCAGTGTGTCAATAGGTTGTTCTGCATCCTGGGCTTTAACTGAGAAAGCGGTGAGCAGAACCAGCATTGTTGTGTAAATTTTAAGTTTCATTTGTGTAAATTTTATGGTACAAATCAATATATATAACATTAGAATATGGTATCTTTAATGTTAAGTTATCATTAAGAAGCTGAGTGCATTGTTCATATATGATGAATCGGAGCACC
>JAPLDB010000124.1 GCA_026391975.1 Bacteroidota bacterium
ACACACCTTGCAATTTATTTAGAACCAATGAAAATTGCATTGATAGGTTATGGCAAAATGGGGAAAGCAATTGAGCAAATTGCTTTAAAGAAAGGGCATGAAATTGTTTTGAAAATTTCTGAAGAAAATCTTTCCGACCTAACAAGTGCAAATCTTTCTATTGCCGACGTTGCCATAGAGTTCACACAACCACATGCTGCCTATGACAATGTGTTGAAATGCTTTGCTGCAAATGTTCCTGTAGTATGCGGCACAACAGGATGGTATCAACAACTGGAAGAAGCAAAAAAAATATGTCTGGAAAAGAATCACTCCTTTTTCCATGCAACCAATTTCAGTATCGGGGTAAACCTGTTTTTTGCACTCAGCGAACAAATGGCAAAAATGACTGAACGTTTTCCGATATACAATGACATCAACATCACGGAAACCCACCACACCCAAAAGAAAGATGCACCAAGTGGTACTGCTGTTACGCTTGCCGATGAAATTGTCAGGCGTATTACTCGACTCAAAAAGTGGGAAGGAGAGTTGGTAGAAAAATCATCTACAGGCAATTCCGGAAAAGACAATTCTATTCTTCCTGTACATTCTATCCGATCAGGAGATGCTGCCGGCTTACACGAAATCTGTTACCAAAGTGAAGACGATTCAATTACCCTGATTCATAACGCAAAAGGGCGTGGAGGATTTGCCAAAGGCGCTGTTATGGCTGCAGAATGGCTTTTCGGGAAGAAAGGCGTATTCGGAATGAAGGATTTGCTTGAATTGTAACGAATTTGTTTAACCTCTCGTTAATACTTTACTCCTGAAGGTTCCCGTAAATTTGCCCCGAACCGGAAAAACCTGCAATCTTTTTCATCAAAACAACTTAAAGAAACTATGAAGCGATTAAGAATCAACTGGGACCTTATCAAAGACATTATTTTCGGAATTTTCACCATCGGTGTCTGGTTCCTGCTAAAAACAAAGCCGGGACAACGCAAAAGCGCAACACGGGAATGGGTTGACGCCATCATCTTCGCTGTCATTGCTGCCACCATCATCCGAACCTTTTTCATAGAAGCATACACAATTCCTACTCCAAGTATGGAGAAGTCACTTCTCGTTGGAGATTTTTTGTTTGTGAGCAAAGTCAGTTATGGTGCCCGCATACCAATGACTCCATTATCTTTTCCTTTTGCACACCATACAATGCCCCTTATCGGAGGCAAGTCTTATCTTGAATGGATCAAAGTAGGATACCACAGGCTGTGGGGTTTCGGCGAAATAAAAAACAATGATGTAGTCGTTTTCAACTGGCCGGCAGAAAATGAAGGCAGACCTGTCGACAAGAAAGAGAATTACATCAAACGCTGTATAGGCATTGCAGGAGACAGCATCAATATTATTGACCGTAATGTATATATCAATGGCAAGCAGACGGAGTTTCCTGAAAAATCTCAGTTCACCTATCATGTAAAAACTGATGGCAATGGTTTCAATCCGACCATGTTGGAGAAAATGGACATTCGAGAAGGCGGGCCGACATCTGACCAGGGCGATTATGCTTTTAACCTCACCAAAGATGGAACTGAAAAGCTGCGCTCGATGACGAATGTAAAAGGAATAGATCCGATGATCGATCCAAAAGAAAATTTCGAAGATTATATCTTCCCTTTCGACAGAAGGTTTGGCTGGAATGCAGATAATTTCGGACCGCTGTGGATACCGAAGAAAGGTGCAACAATCAAACTTGACTCAATGAATATTGCGGTGTACAGAAAAGCCATCGGTGAATACGAAAACAACAAACTGGAAGAACGTGATGGCAAGATATTCATCAACGGACAGGAAACAACTTCTTATACCTTTAAGATGGACTACTATTTCATGATGGGTGATAACCGCCACAACTCTGCCGACTCACGCTTCTGGGGCTTCGTTCCTGAAGATCACATTGTAGGGAAAGCAGTTTTCATATGGATGAGCTGGGATACAAATGGAAGTTTCTTTTCGAAGGTGAGATGGAACAGGTTGTTTCATACGATACATTGAGAACAGCCGTCAAAAAGTCATTAGGTCACTGGTCATAAGTTAGAAGTTAGAAGTTAGAAACAGTTCAGTTAAAGAATTGTCTTCTGAATCTTGAGCTACTTTTTATTTTTATGCATCCAACATTGGAAGTCGGGGAGAATAAAAGACCCAATTGACAAGTTACGATATGCAAGAAGCCAACTCATTCAAACAAATCATCAACCGCACCTAAAAAGTCATCCATATCCCTTCTGTCTTTTTTGGTAGGACGACCGGCGCCGGGATCGCGGTAGGCAGCCGCTCTGGCAACACGTGCTTTGTAATCGTCAATTTCCTTCTGAGGAGTATGGTCCTTGTAATATTCGGGGACCAGTTTAGCGCCCAGTCTTTTTTCTGTGATCTGAAGTACTTCAATGGTGCGCTTTAAACCACCGCTCCACTTTATTTCAATACTCTCCCCTGCTTTGATATGTTTCGACGGTTTCACCGTTTGACCGGCAACAGAAACCCTGTTGAGATCACAGGCCTGTGTAGCCATTGTACGGGTCTTGAAAAAGCGCATGGCCCAAAGCCATTTATCTATACGAACTGTATCCAAGGGGAATAAGAGGTAAGATGTAAATATGTAAATATTGGCATCAGGTAGGCACAATTTCGAAAACGTTCACCAGTTGATGAATTTCGTTCCTAAAAACTGTATAGACATATTTCTTCACTGCAAATCCCCGTGACGATAGCGATTCAAAGAACCCTTGTGATAAGAGTCTGTTGGGCTCACTGACAATAATTTTTCCACCGGGCTTTGTAAGGGATTTAAATGCATGAGGCAAATATTCAAATGACTTTCTTTCATAAGCAACATCAGAGGCAAGCAACAAATCTGCTTTTAAACCTGTATCAGGATTTCGCCAGTCCATTTTTTTAAAAGACGCAGTCTCACTGTTATTCAAATTCCAATTCTGCTTTGCAAAATCAAGGGCTTCTTCAAGGTAATCCGTAAATAAAACTTCAGCGCCAAGTTTTCCTGCAACAATGCCCGTCAATCCAAGCCCACAGCCCAATTCATGAACTGTGGTATTTGAAGTAATAATTTTGGAATTAATAATATGCTCACTCAGTCCAATTGCCGAGGGCCACAATTCAGCCCAATAAGGAATCCGTTCATCCTTTACGTCTTCGTGCTGATCGCCTTTGGCAACTAAATTATTAAACAGCTCGTCAACATTAACAATTTTGAGTAGGGTGATATTAATCCCCGCAACATTCAATATCTCCTGTTCCGTTTTGTACATTTATTGTCCAACTTCTTACCTACTACCTACTACCTACTACCTACTACCTACTACCTACTACCTACTACCTACTACCTACTACCTACTACCTACTACCTACTACCTACTACCTACTTTCCTCTATTTCCCTCCCATTCCACCTTCCACTCCACCTTCATCACCCGGCTTCAGGTCGTCATTCTTAATTTTCTTTTTTGAATTTCCGAATTCCATCTTCCCAAAACGGTAGTCCAAACTGAGTCGAACTCCCATGAAGAATATTTTATTATCGGTTTTATAGCTGAATCCATTTCCGTTATACACGCTTTTAAAATGCAGATACGGCGTAGCAAAATTATCAAGTCCGATGCCTACGCCACCTTTACCATTTTTAAATTCCCTGCGCGCACTCAGGTTGTAATAGAAAAAGGAAGTCGAATAACCCTGCACGCTGTATTTTGGTCCGCTAAAATTCCCGAATGCCTGAACTCCCCAGCGATCTGTAAATTTCAGACTGCCGAACAAGCTCACACTGTAATTCACGCCGTTGTTTGTGAGCTTTAATTCCTGTTGTGTGCTCTTCACTTCATAATAGTACACGTTTGTGTTCAGCGATAATATCAACTTCTTGTATAAAACATTTAATCCGATGCTCCCTCCGGTAGAATTATTTTTTCCGATGTTCCCATATGTAGTTTCGAACAGCCCTGAAGATCCATTCACGAAACTGTATTTCTCAATTGCATTGTTGGTGAAGCGGTGATAGATACTTGAATTGACCGATCCGAACTTCCTGAATATAGAATAACCGAATTCAAAATTATTGCTTGTTTCAGCATCGAGATTCGGATTACCGTAAGTAGTATTTGAAATGTCGCTGTTATTGCGGTAAGGGTTTAGATATGTCATACCCGGGCGCTGAATGCGTTGCGTATAGCTGACTTTTACCTGGTACTTTCCGGCTTTGCGGTACGACAAGGTTGCACTGGGTATAAGGTTACTATAGTTACCGGAAAAGACTGTGGTGTCATTGCCCTGGTCGCCATCTACATTTGTTTGCTCATATCGTCCACCCAGCTTCAATCCAAACTTTTTCAACGTCAGTGAACCCACTGCATAACCTGCATACACATTCTGGAGGTAATTGAATTCGTTGGTGGAATTGACATCCGGGATCACGCCATTGTTGTCAAGGTTTGTTGTTGCATCGCTGGTTACATCACGAAGGATAGCCTTCCCTCCTGCCTCAAGTGTAAACATTTTTGAAAACGGATGTGTATAGTCTGTCTGGAAAGTAGTTTCACGGTTAATGTTGTCATTATTACTAGTCTCATAGCTTGAAAAGGAGTTGCCTGAATCGTATAACCTCTTGATCTCATAATCAATCGAACGTGTATTGTTAGTATGCTGCACACTCATTGAAAACTCCTGCTCAGGTTTTTTGAATTTGCGTTTGTAATCAAGGGAAGCATCGTAGTTGATTCCATCAATGTTCGTCTTATTTTCTGCTTTAAAACTGTTACCGTAAAGTTTGGTGTCGTTGTCACCGTTAACTCTATTGAAGAAGCCAAAAAATTTGACTGAGGTACTCAGGTTGTTCTTGCTGTTCAGGTCAAGGTCAGTAGTCCATTGCACAAAGGGCCCAAAACCCAGGTTTGTATTTTTTCCTGTCTGCTCAAAAACAAGTGAATCATTTGATGTACGTGTAGATGTAAGGTTCCCTGTTCCTGTATAACCAAATCCACCCAAATTCAATCCGGTGCCAAATCGTCCCTGCCGGTAACTGAAATTCCCGAATAAGTTGCTGGAACGTGTTCCCACACCAAAGTTGACCATTCCACTCAAGCCCTCGATGTTCTTTTTCTTTGTGATGATATTGATAATGCCGCCGGTTCCTTCTGCGTCATATTTCGCACTGGGGCTTGTGATCACTTCCACTTTTTCAATTTCATCGGCAGGGATCATTTTCATTGCATCTCCTACAGTACCCGCCATGATGGAGGAAGGCTTGTCATTGATGAGGATCTTCACATTGTTTGTTCCCTGAAGCATTACATTTCCGTCGAGGTCAACAGTCACCATCGGGACTTTGCGCAGCACGTCAGTGGCATTGCCGCCTTTGCTGGTAATGTCTTTGTCAGCATTGTAAATCAGTTTGTCAATCCTTGTTTCAATGAGTTGTTTTTCCTCCTCCACGTTTACTTCCTTCAGGGTTTTGCCGGCGTCCAGAGTGATCTTTCCAAGGTCAACTGATGTTTTTTTGTCTGTTATTTCGAGTGAGTCAAATGATCTTGTTTCAAAACCGATAAATGTTACTGTAATCCTGTAATTTCCATTCTTAATGTTTTTGATCTTAAACAAACCTTTGTCATCAGTCACAGTACCATCTTCAGGTTTATCGCTGCCTGTTTTATAAAGGGCAATATTTGCAAACTCTATTGGCTTTCCGTTGAGCTTTTCTATTACAACTCCTGAAACCTTTCCGTCATAAATTTTAGGTGCGCTACTACCGCCGCCGCCAAATCCGCCGGGGAACTGGGCAAAAGCAATTTCACAAAGAAGGAAAATCGGATAAAAGAGGAGTATCGCTTTTTTCATTGAAAATATCGTATGATGCTAAGTTGAAATTAATGAATCAACAGGCAGTTCAGGAAATAGTTTTCTGAAAAGATGCGATCCTGTTGTTCATTACCTTAAACCAAAGCGGCGGAATGAGCGCAAGGTAAATTGCTGATGCATATCCTCCCGGAAGTACAGGACTTTTTTCGTATGTCATTAGCGTGTGGTAAGGTTTTGATGCATAGAAATGGTGATCACTGTGCCTGCTAAGGTCTATCAGAATGAAACGGGAAATTACTTTATCACTTTGCCAGCTGTGAATTTCCGTTACCCTTTCATTGTCATTTCTCGACAAACCATAATGTTCAATGTAATTGGTATACTCAAGAAGGAAATTTGCCACGAGAGCCTGCCCGATAAAAGCAACAATGGCTATGATTCCAATACTGTATCCAAGGATCAAGAATAACAATGTCATAAGCAATAGTGAAGCAACGATATAATTACTGTAATGGAAGGCGGATTTATTCTCCTTTAGCAGACGTTCACGCTCCATTTTCCATGCACCGGCTATCTGCTGACGGGTAGTCCTTAAATAAAAGCTGTAAAGCGATTCATTGTATCTGGCAGTTGCAGGATCCGCTTGTGTACCAACATATTTGTGATGAACTCTTAAATGCTCTACATAAAAATAAACATTACCTGCAGTAAAGAGTAAATACTTCCCCATCCATTGCCATATAGGATGCTTTCTGTGTATGAGTTCATGTGCGATCACTATTGAGCTTGATCCGCTGTGGACACCTGTTGACAGACATGCTAATACCAACTGCCATGAAGTAAATTTATCTTCTTGAATGGCATAAAAGAGTGTGAGCATTGCGGCAGACTGCATTAATACGTGCAGCACCAGAATAAAATCAGGGATGAAAGCGGAATCGGAAGACTCATTGTTTTTATCTTCAGGAAAAAACCATTCAATAAAAGCAAGGAAGCCCAGAGAGAAAACAAAATTACTTATGCCCCACCAGCCACCGGCTAAATTTCCATATACAACTGCCAGACCGGGAGTTAAGCTCCAGAAATATTTATAGTTACGCATGATTTGATTGAGGAT
>JAPLDB010000102.1 GCA_026391975.1 Bacteroidota bacterium
CGTTATGAAACAACAAATTACAAAAGTTTTACTTGTGCTGATATGCACTTTAACAATGGTGACGGATATCTTCGGTCAAATGACCACCGTTTTGCCAAGTGATGCTGCCACTTCAGGAAATGGGAGAGCACCATCAATTGCTTATAGAAGAATAAGGGCTCATTACCTTATCAAAGCTAGCGAAATGGCAGCTTCCGGTTATGCCAATGGAAGTAGTATTGGTCAGATAGGATGGACATATACTGTTGGAGGAGGAACAGGTACTGCAGGACTTATCATTTATCTGCAAAACACTGCTGATGTTACCAATACAAAGAGTACCACATGGTCAACCGCAATATCTGGAATGACTGTCGTTCATAATAATGCCAGTACTGTTATTCCGGCAGGACTAACGCCGGATATCGTATTCAGCGGTGGAAGTGGATTTAATTATACAGGAGGAGGTGTTTATGTAGCATTTGATTGGGGCTGCTATGGTGGAACAACCGCTGCAACAACTATCTCTTGTAATTCTTTAGGACTTGTAAATGGTTTACAAAGTGCTCAACAAGCATCAGCAACACCATGTCCGGGCACCCCGGCAGTGACAACTGCAGCATCAAGTTTCCGTCCTCTTACACGATTCGGGCCTGCTCTTGTTCCTTGTACAGGAACTCCTACTCCGGGAAATACAATTGCTTCTCCAAATCTTGCATATCCATTTGCCGGACAATGCCCGGGAGTTGCATTCTCTCTATCATTACAAAACTTCACATCAGGTTCTGGTGTGACCTACCAATGGCAGAGTGCTGATGATGCCGCTTTTTCTGTTAATTTAACCAACCTTGGCACCGCTTCAACACAGGTGACAAGCCAGCTAACAGATAAATATTATCATTGTCTTGTCACTTGTTCCGGTAATACCGGAACTTCGAATGCACTGCTTGTTACTACACAAAATAGTATTTATCAGTGTTATTGTATACCTGCATCATCAGGAACGGGATTTCCTATTACCAATGTTAATTTCGCCGGAATTAACAATAACAATGCAATCGCCAATTTAGCATATCAGGATTTTACCGGCTCCGTTGCTGCAGGAAATGTTGTAACCGGCACTACTGTTCCTATATCAATTAGTGCAACCGGACTTGCTCCTAACGTTTTTGCAGGCAATGTGTTTTTTGACTGGAATCACAACGGTGTTTTTACAGATGTAGGAGAAGAAGTTCAGATAGCCACTTCCACCTTGACTCCTATTGTTTACACCGGAAATGTTACGGTGCCCGGTGGCGCATTTATTGGAACAACAAGAATGCGGGTAATGCATAAGTTTTCTACTTATTCAACTTCTTGTTTTACCGGAGGAAATAATTTGAATGCGCATGATTATTTAATAAACATTACCGCTCCTTTACCATGTATTACTCCTGCTCCCGGCAATACACTTTCAACTTCGACATCTGTATGCTCTGGCGTAAGTTTTACTTTGTCGCTTCAAAATGCAACAGCAGGCTTTACAGTTACATACCAATGGCAAAGCGCTGACGATGCAGGATTTTCTGTTAACTTAACTAACCTTGGAACAGCTTCAACACAGGTTACAAGCCAAACAGCTTCAAAATATTATAGATGTCAGGTTACTTGTTCGGTAGGTCCGGTTACAACAGCATCTAACCCTATATTAGTTAACTTGAATACAGATCTTTGTAACTGCCTTAGTTATTGTGCTTCAACCCATACAAGTGGTTGTGCCAGTGGAGATGAGATAACAAATGTATCAATAGCTACCACAGGGCTTAATAATACTTCAGCTTGCGCTGCTACACAATATACATTCTTTAACGGAGGTGGCTCACAAACGGGAACAATGACAATAGGTAATTCTTACACCGTTTCTATCACCTTTGGTGCCGATGGGACTCAGAATTCAGGAGTATGGATTGACTATAATAATGATGGCACATTTGCAACAGCAGAATTTCTTGGCGCTTCTGCCCAGGTTGGTGGAGGAGCGACCGGAACGATTGCATTTACGGTGCCTGGTACAGCTACTACAGGCAGTCACCGGATGCGGGTTGTAGGAGGAAATGATGTTGCAGTTCTTAGTACCGAAGCCTGCAATGCATCATCAAGCCCTTGGGGCGAAACGGAAGATTATTGCATAACATTGATAGTTCCGGCCGCTTGTAGCGGCACACCTGCTCCGGGTAATACAATTGCAAGTGAAAACCCTATTTGTACAGGTAAGAGTTTTACTCTATCACTTCAAAATTTCACCTCTGGTACGGGCGTTACCTACCAGTGGGAATGCGCAGATGATGCTGGCTTTACTGTCAACTTAGTCAGCCTGGGAACAGCATCAACTCAGGTAACAAGCCAAACGGCCGCAAAATATTACAGGTGTCAGGTTACTTGCTCCGGTAATACAACAGCTTCCAATTCACTTCAGGTAACAATGCAAACAAATCCTTCTGCTTGTTATTGCCTTGGTACCACTTCTCTCGCCGGTTGTACTTATGGATTAGATATTGAAAGTGTAATTGTGGCAGGAATTAATAATACTACAACTTGCGGTGGATCTTTGCCTAATATGTACACCAATTATGACTACATCAGTGGAAACGTTGAGCAGGGACTTTCTTATCCTATAACTGTAGGCAGAAGTACTTTCGTTAATAACGCATGTGTTTTCGGCGTATGGGTTGACTGGAATAACAACTATTCATTCAATGATGCAGGAGAATACATGGCTATATTTCTCACCGGAGGTGCAGGGGTAGGTCAGCAAAGCAACAGCGGAACATTGTTCGTTCCGGCAGGAGCAACATTGGGCGCACATAGAATGCGTATTCGTTCTAATTTTTCAACTGACCCGGGTCAGGCAAGTGTTTGCGCTAATTATGCAAACCCAAGTGAGCAGGAAGATTACACGCTTAACGTAGTCGCACAATGTACAGGCACACCAGTGGCGGGCACAACGGCATCGTTTTCGGCACTGGCTTGTCCAAGCGTTCCTTTCACTCTATATATACAGGGATCAAGTCTTGCATTGGGCTTGACTTATCAGTGGGAGTCGTCACCGGACAATATTGCACCATATGTTCCAATTGCCGGCGCTACCAATTCAAGCACGATTCAAACACAGCAGACTTCTACTTATTACCGTTGTGTGGTTACGTGTAGTAACACAACACTTTCCTCAAGTTCTACTCCGCTGCAGATGAACCTTAATACTTTTGCGAATTGTATCTGTAATACACCAGTTTACAGTTCAGTGGGATGTACAGGTACAACTGCCAATGACTACATTGGTCAGGTTACTTTTGCAGGAATTAATAATACAACAGGCTGCGGAGCGACCTCCCCTAACTATCAGTTTTTCGGGGCACAAATAGCTAACGTTAATCAAACAGTTACTTACCCAATAACCATCTCAGCACCTCCGGCAGGATCTGCTTTCCAGCGCTTTAAAGTTTTCATTGATTTTAATGACAATGCAAGTTTTGATGATGCAGGTGAAACAGTTTACAATTCCGGCCCGATCAGTACAGGAGTGAATTCATCAACCGGAAACATTTCAATTTCTGCAGTGGCTCCTTTAGGAAGTCACAGGTTACGCGTCCGTTCTACAAATCCACTCTCCACCAATATCGATGCTAATTCATGTTCTGATGATGGCTTCTTTGGTGAAGTAGAGGACTACACGGTCGTTATTGCAGGACCTCCACCATGTTCAGGCACCCCGACTCCGGGTCAAACCCTTGCTTCTACTCCGTTGGCATGTAGTTCAACAAGTATCAATTTGAGCTTACAAAATGCAACATCCGGAACAGGCGTTACATATCAGTGGCAATCTTCTGCTGACGCAGTATTTACCACTCCTGTAAATCTGGGTACCAATTCAACTCAAACTGCTACCCAATCAGTAACATCATGGTATCGTTGTCTGGTTACTTGCAGCGGAAATACCGGTACCTCAACACCTGTACAGGTTTCTTCATCTGTACCTTGTTATTGCACCAATCCGGTTCATGGCAGTGATGGTTGTGCATTAGGGCTTTATATCGACAACTTTACATTTGCCGGCATCAACAATACTTCAGGATGCTATTCAAGTGTACCATATACAACTCCATTCTATAGCTATTTCCCTAACGCAACTGCAAATGTTGGTTTGGGTGTTAGTTATCCTTTCTCAATCACTACTCCGGTTCAAGGCGCATTTACCCAATGGTTTGGAATATATATTGATTACAATGACAATGGAAGCTTCGATGATGCAGGTGAACTGGTCGCTCAAACAAATCCAACCATTTCGACTGCAGTGAATACGTTTTCAGGAACAATTCTTATCCCTAACACTTCCGCACCGGGGACTCATAAAATGAGGATCAGGTCAGGAAATGCTGCTCCTCTTAACTCTTGTTCTGCTGCGTCAAGTGGTGAGACGGAAGACTACAATCTGATTATTGCGCCTCCGGCGAATTCAGTGAGTAGTAATGGCCCGGTTTGCGTAGGTTCTACATTGAACTTATCAGCACTTCCAAATGGAGCAACAAGTTATCTATGGACTGGACCCGGCATTACAGGTGCCAACCAATCACAACAGAATCCTTCCATCTCCAATGTAACATTAGCAGATGCAGGTCTATACACATGTTCTATTGTAATCTTCGGATTTACATATACTCCGAGTGTGACCGTTGTTGTAAATGCGCTGCCATCCGTAAGTGCAAGCAACGATGCGCCATTCTGTTCCGGAACAGCTGATTTGCATTTAACATCAACTGCTCCAACGGCTATCACTTATCTATGGACAGGACTTGCAATTAACGGCGGCAATCAGGGATCGCCCAATCCTACCATTACAGCTGCTACAAGTTCAATAAACGGCACCTATAACCTTACTGTTACTGATGCGAATAATTGTAGTAACACTACTTCAACCGTTGTTGGCATTTATGCCTTACCACCTGTTCTTGTAACCGTAATTGGAAGCAACAACCTTTGTACCGGACAAACAACTTCTGATCTTCAGGCAACAGGTGCTGTCGGTTATTCATGGAGTACCTTTGAAACAACTTCCCTGATTACAGTTTCAACCCAAGGTACTTATACAGTAACAGGTACAGATATTCATAATTGTGTGAATACTGATGTTGCGGTAATTACTGAATCAGCACCTCCTGCTGCCCCTGTTATATCTCCTGCCGGCCCTGTAGTATTATGTACTGATGGCTTTACCACGACTTCAGCAAGTCTTACTGTTACCAACTACTCCAATAATCTATTATGGAGTACCAGCGAAACAGACCAGACTATCAGTATCAACTACGCTGATATATTTAATGTAACTTATACAGATGGTAATGGCTGCTACTCGGTTTCTAATCCTGTATCATCCTCAGTTGATAATTATTCAACTGCGCCGACAAGCGTCACTTCAAATGCACCGTTTAACAACATTTGTGTTGGAAACACGGTTACATTAAACATGGTTGGCGGCACTTTGGGAGACAATGCACAATGGAAATGGTATGAAGGCGGATGCGGAACAGGAGCTTCTTTCGCTTCAGGACCTAATCCAACAATCACCCCGACTGTCGGATCCCATACATACTTTGTACGGTCAGAAAGCGTATCATGTGGTAACACAGTATGTGCTTCAATTACAATAACTGTAAGTCCGGGTACTGCACTTGCAACGGTGCATTATACAGCTTCAACAGGCGTTGGTTGTAATGGTAGCTTTGCAACCTTCAGCGTAAATGCAGTTCCGGGAGCGGCTTTCTATAACTGGTCTGGAACATCCGGCGCATTGTACAATGGCGTTCCGGGACCTGTTCAAACAGCTTCCAATTCTGTTACAGTCACATTTGCAACACCTCCTCCTGCAGGTGCTTCAGGTTATAACATCTGTTGTTTCGCGGGAAATGCATGTGCTAGCAGCAATACGATCTGTACATGGGTTCGTGCTAAGGTTTCTCAGCCTGGCACAATCAGCGGCGGACTGATCGCTTGCCCTTCTACAGGCAGCGTATACAGTGTTGCTAATGTTGTTGGTGCTGATACATACACATGGACTATTACAGGAAACGCAAATATCAACGGTGGCGGTAGTTCACTCACAACGGCATCTCCAAGTATCACCGTGAATTTCTTAGGCGGCTGGAGCAGCGGAACATTGAGTGTATATGCATCAATGAACTGTGGCTTTAACAGCGCAACACGTAACCTGGGCATTTCAAGTACTCCTTCAATTCCTGGAACCATGAGCGGTCCGGGCTATGTTTGTCCGAGCGCATCATCCAGTTTCAGCGTTTCTGCCGTACCGGGTGCTGCAAGTTATAACTGGACTACAAATGTTCCGTTGGCTGTGGTGACTCCTGCAGGCAATACTGCTTCTATTGCATTCCCTGCTGTTATTCCTGCCGGTTCACAAGTTTGTGTAACTTCTATCAGCAGTTGTGGTGCGGCCAGTCCTCAGCGTTGCAAGAGTGTTGCAAGTGGAATACCTAATATTCCGGGTAACATTTCTGGCCCGTCTACAGGTCAATGCGGTCAAACAGGAGTTTCTTATTCAATTACTCCTGTATTCGGTGCAACAAGCTACCTGTGGAGTACTTCAACTACCCAAGCTACTATCAGTGGACCAAATAACCTGAGTTCAGCAAGCTTGAACTTTACTTCATCATTCAGCAGTGTAAGCATCAATGTTGTTGCCATCAGCGCTTGCGGAAGCAGTCCAGCACGTACGCTCAGCGTGAATGGATTCCCTGGTTTACCAGCGGCGATTACAGGAAATGCTGCTCCTTGTTCAACTTTGGTTGAGTCATATGCCACACCAGGTGCAAGCGGAGCTACATCTTATAACTGGACTGTTCCTGCCGGATCAACCATCATAGGTGGACAAGGCTCAGCAAACATATCTGTAATGATTGGCTCAACTGCAGGTCTGATTGGTGTTACAGCCTCAAATGACTGCGGAACATCCGGAACACGCACATTTGCGATTGGCATTCCATGCCGTCAGGGTCAGGTTGAAAATTCAATTACTTCAGCAAATGCTTCCCTGTATCCGAATCCGACAAGTGGCAAAACCACTCTGAAGTTCGAATCAATGAACGCTGCGAAGTATGTGATCAGTGTGGTTGATGTTACAGGTAGGATCATCATCAGTGATGAGATGACAGCTGCAGAAGGTATCAACATGCATGAGCTTGATCTTACTCAAGTATCCAAAGGAATCTACCTTGTACGCATGGAAACTGCAGGCGAGCAAACACAGCTTCTGAAAGTTACTGTTGAGTAATGAAGTAGGTTTAAATTATCAATTCAACTAATACTAAAAGCCCCGGAGGAAGTAATTCCTTCGGGGCTTTTTCATTTACTGCTCGCGTAATCATTCCGGCATCTCAATTTACATTTATTAAAAATCCCGCTCCGAAGTTTCGGGGCGGGATTTTAATAATATAAAAGACTTCGCTAATTTATCTCGCAGTACTCCTTTGCCTTCCACTCCACCTGCTTTGATTTCCTCCGGTGTGTGATTGCTTTGGTCTTGAGTGCATCGGCCTTCTCTGTCCTTGCTGATGTTTTGGTGCAGGTTCAGGATTGTGGTTTGTTAAAGGATAGGGATGATTGTCGACAACCGGTATTTTTTTCTGGATCAGTTTTTCAATGTCACGGAGAAACGCTTTCTCTTCTGCATCGCAGAAAGAATACGCAGTTCCGTTTGCTCCCGCCCTCCCCGTTCTACCGATACGGTGAACGTACGTTTCAGGAATATTCGGCATTTCAAAATTGATCACGAATTCAAGGTCGTCTACATCAATACCCCGTGCTGCAATATCTGTAGCTACGAGCACGCGGGTTGTTTGCGCTTTGAAATTACTGAGTGCACGTTGTCTTGCATTCTGCGCTTTGTTTCCATGAATGGCTTCTGCCCTGATGTGATTCTTCAATAATAATTTAACGACTTTATCTGCACCATGTTTGGTGCGCGTAAAAACAAGGGCTGTTTTGATATTCTCATCCTGTAATACATCGAGCAGCAATGCATACTTGTTTACTTTGTCTACAAAAAATACTTTCTGGTTAATGGTATCAACAGTGGTTGCAGACGGAGTTACTTCCACCTTGCTGGGGTGATGAAGTATGGTGCTTGCAAGTTTTACAATTTCCGGTGGCATGGTAGCCGAGAAAAACAGCGACTGCCTTTTTTTAGGAAGTGCAGCAAGCAGTTTTTTTACATCGTGGATAAATCCCATGTCGAGCATACGGTCAGCCTCATCGAGAACAAATATTTCAATGTCATGAAGTGAAATATATCCCTGCTGCATGAGATCAAGCAAACGGCCAGGCGTAGCAACAAGGATGTCGACTCCCTGTTTTAATGCATTGGTTTGTGGATTCTGATTAACGCCGCCGAAAATAACGGTGCTCTTCAGGCCTGTATGTCGTCCGTAAGCATTGAAGCTCTCTCCGATCTGTATGGCAAGTTCCCTGGTTGGTGTAACGATCAGGCTCCTGATCTTTCTTTTCCTGTCGTGTGCATGTGTAGCACTTAGTAATTGCAGTATAGGTATTGCAAAAGCAGCTGTTTTCCCGGTTCCTGTCTGCGCACAGCCCAGCAAATCGGTCCCCTTTAATACAATGGGAATGGCTTGCTGCTGAATCGGTGTAGGTGTTGTGTAACCCTCTTCCTTCAATGATTTCAGGATGGGTTCAATAATGTGTAATGATTTAAATGGCATAAATTGATTAAAAATGAATAAATTTGATTGTGATTGGGGATCCGCAAAAGCAGAAAGGAGGAGTGTTCTGTGAGTAGATCGGGTGCAATATAGGCTAAATTATTGAGAGCGTCTTTTTACCCTCAAGAAACGGCTTTTAGACCTAAAAAGACGGATTCCCATTATTACTAATCTTGTACGATAAATTTGACAAGTGGTTATCAAGAGCAGGAGAAATGACTGCCCTTTGCAATGTGCTGCACCAAAAAATGGACAGAGATCCGATTGAGCTTTTAATTAAGGAAAGAGGAATGTATGCCTATGCATCTAGCTGTGAAAAATCCAAAAA
>JAPLDB010000022.1 GCA_026391975.1 Bacteroidota bacterium
CGTCACAACAGGAAGATTGCACGCATGACAACCAATGCAAAGTTCCGCTACAAGGCATCCATTGAACAGATGTACTTTGAATCAGATCGCGGGATGGATAAGAACATTGTCATGCGACTGGCCGAATGCACTTTTATAGACAAAAAAGAAAACATTCTGATTACCGGAAGTACGGGAATAGGGAAAAGCTATCTTGCATCCGCAATTGGTCAGCAGGCTTGTTCATTAGGCTACCGGGTTTTGTATCTGAATGCAAGCAAATTATTTGCAAAACTGAAAATCGCAAAAGCCGATAGTTCTTACGTTAGTGAAATAGCAAAGATGGAAAGACAGCACCTTATCCTGATCGATGACTTTGGAATACAACCTTTGGATGCGCAAAGCCGTTCAATGTTTATGGAGATCATTGAAGACAGGCATGGAAAAGGGTCAACCATTATCACATCGCAGGTGCCGGTCACAAAATGGCATGAAGTAATCGGGGAACAAACCATCGCAGATGCAATTATGGACCGGTTGATTCACAACGCACACCGCCTGGAACTTAAAGGAGAATCATTGAGAAAAAGAACACCGGATAAAACCGAAAATCAGTTAGAAATAAACGACTAAATTTGTAACAGTGAAGCAGCAAGAAAAACCTTCTTTTAGAAAATCAATTTAGACGGGTCAGTTTGCCGCGGAATAGGTGGGTCAACTTGCGCGGAATATCCACCTAACTGACCGCCTGCGTCAATGGATTCCCTATTGTCTTCAAAGATGCAATCCTTTATAAGGCCAATACTGTTTTTCAACCCTTCAAACCAAACGCCATAACCATAACCATTGTTCCTGTTATTTTTCAAGTAGCATTGTTCTACCACCATGCCATTGTATCGCTCCCCATAAATGGCTGCCCATCCGAAGCATTCAATATCGCAGTTGATGATGTGGAATGAATCTGCATGGCAGCGTATTGCTGTCTGGTAATAATCATGGTCCAGCATACCGACATCACAATCGTCTCCTTTAAGTCTGAGCCCACTAAAGGTTACATTTTTTCCTGTAATGGTAAACGATTCAAAAAATCTGAATTTGTTAAACCATAACTTCGAGGTGATCACGGATTTCTTATCAGATGCAATGGTGAGGTTGTTACCTGTTACATTGGCTCGAGAGGTGAGCTCAAAGCTTTCTGAAATAAAAATCTTGTTACTGTCTTTTTTTATTTCTTCAAGTAGTTTGGCGGTATTGTTGACTGCGACATAACCATCGGCTATCGCTGATGTTTTAGAAAGTACAGGATAGATAGGGCGACCGCCTTTCTGGGGGAAAGAAAGAAGTGGTACAAATAACAATAATATTACACCCCGGAACTTCATCGACAATGCAAAAGTAGCCATGTTATGACTATTTAAGATGAGAAAATCCCGCCCCTTGATTTATTGTCAAAGTGCGGGACTAATATATATCCCCAGGAAAAATAATATTCTGCTAATGCATTTTTAAGCATCTGCGCATTTTCGCATTTGCAAATTGGCGTATCAGCCGGCTTTTGCAATTTGTACGCTGGCTTCAATTTTTACATCGTCGCTTACTAAAATCCCGCCAGCTTCAGTTACCACATTCCAAATAAGTCCGAATTCTTTCCGGCTCAATTTTCCATTGAGTGTAAAACCGTATTTGGTATTCCCCCATGGATCAACCACCTTGCCTTCAAATACTACATCGAGCGTAATCTGTTTGGTTACATCACGAATGGTCATATCACCCGTAAGGATATATTTTCCTTCGCCGGTTTTTGTCACATTTGTTGAGACAAAGGTCAATTCGGGAAATTTTTCAACATTGAAAAAATCCTCCGCCTTTAAATGGCCGTCACGTTGATCGCTGCCAGTACTCACTGAAGCCGTTGCTGCTGTAAACCGGATCTGCGTTGTGTTAAAATCTTCACCCTCTGTTTCAATGGTGGCATCGTAATCTTTAAATCCGCCGGTAACATTGGTGATCATCATGTGCTTCGCCTTAAACTGAATTTCAGAATGGGCTTTGTCTAATCCCCACTTTGTAGTGGTCATTGTTGCTGTTGTCATAACTTTTTGTTTTTGATTTTAATTATTAATTATTTTTCCCTTTTTATTATTTCTTTTTCTTAATGTCTAATGTTTCGTAATTTTTAACTTTTAACTCTTAACTTTTAACTTTTCATTTCATCCTGCACTAAACGCCCTCATACTAATACTCCCGATCGTTTCTTCATTCGTAAACTGTATGTTTTCATTTTTATCTGTCAGTCCGAGCGAATAGATCATGGGTACATAGTGGTCTACAGTTGGAACACTCAGTTTTGCTGCTTTACCTTGTTTTTCAAAATCAATTAGTGATTGAAAATCTTTGGTGACGATTTTGTTTTTCACCCACAGGTCAAATTCCGTTGTCCAGTCATATGGTGTCATGTCGTTCGGCCTTGAAAAAAACATTTGCAGGTTGTGCACAATATTTCCGCTGCCGATGATAAGAACGCCCTTATCCCTCAACTTCTTCAAACGTGCAGCAAGATCAAAATGATATTGCATCGGTTTATAATAATCTATGCTCAACTGGAAAACAGGGATCTTCGCACCCGGGAACAGATACAACAGAATAGTCCAAGCTCCGTGGTCCAGCCCCCATGCCGTATCTTCTTTTACTTCGGGCAAAAGCTTCATCACTTCTTTTGCATATTCCGGAGAACCCGGTGCAGGGTATGTTTGCTTGTAGAGCTCCCCGGGAAAGCCGCCGAAATCATAAATGGTTTCAGGTGCCGGATTCGTGCTTACGAATGTTCCGCTGGTGAGCCAGTGTGCACTCACAACCAGGATTGCATTTGGTTTTTCCTGAACACTTTTACCCATTGCTTCCCAGCTGCGTGTGTATGAGTTGTCTTCAATGGCATTCATCGGGCTTCCATGACCAACAAAGAATACCGGCATCCTTACGGAGTTTTCGTAAGTGTCTGTGACGTTCTTCAGTTCATTCAGATTCATGGCGCTTGCTGCTATTGGTAGTGCTGAGATGGCTTGTATGAATTTTCTTCTGTCCATAACTTATGATGCAAAAATACAATGAGTAGAAGGGCCGGTGCATTGATGTAGGATAAGAAAGATAAACAGATAACGATTTTCCGTTATTCAGCCACTAACAAAATAGTTAAGCAGATTGTTCAGCTATCGCCCCAATAAAAAAACCACAGGCTTTTTCTGGATATCAGGAATGTCTTTCTTCCATTCTGCAACCGTTTTCGTTTTTACGAACTGACTGGCAGCAGTGAGATTGGCAGCAAGGCAGAGCAGGGTGGAGGGTGCACAGCTTTGTAAAATATCTTCCAGCAAATGCTGGTTGCGGTAAGGGGCTTCAATAAAAATTTGTGTTTCGTTTTTTGCCACCACCTTTCTTTCCAGCTCCCTTATCGCCTTGATCCTGTCATTTCGATCCCTGGGCAGGTAGCCGGCGAATGAAAAGCACTGACCATTCATCCCGCTTGCCATTAATGCAAGTAACAATGAGGATGGGCCAACCAAAGGAATGATCTCAATATTTATTGAGTGTGCAATGCGGACAAGGTCGCTTCCGGGGTCAGCAACAGCAGGACAACCGGCTTCTGAAATTATGCCGATGTTTTTTCCTTCAAGCAAAGGCTTAAGCATTCCATTAACATCTTCAGCTTTCGTATGCTCATTCAATACATGCATACTTGCATCCTGAAGTGGTTTTGGATACTGAACGGCTTTTAAAAAATGCCTGGCAGTCTTTTCGTTCTCTACTACGAAGTGATCGAGCGAATAAAGTATTTCTCTTGTGTGAGCAGGAATGATAGCCGCATTTTCTTCACTGAGTAAACTTGGAATAAGGTAAAGGATTCCTTTTTTCATGATCAAGATCAGCTTAGGCTTTTTACAAACGCATCACACGCTTTATCCATCATTTTGAAAACAGCCGTAAATCCATCATCTTCACCATACCATGGATCAGGAACTTCACGGTTACTTCCGGGTTCGTCAAGGTCAAGCAGCAGCTTAACTTTGTTCGCATCTTTTTCATTGCGTGCCTGCGCTAGTACATCTCTCAGATTGGAATGATCCATCACAAAGATAAAGTCAAATTCATCAAAATCTTTTTCGGAAAATTTGCGGGCGATTTGTTTTGAAATATCTACACCGAATTTTTTTGCCGTTTGAGTTGCGCGCATGTCCGGATGTTCGCCTGCATGCCAGGCGCCTGTACCGGCTGAATCTACAAAAATATTCAGGCCATGTTCCTTTGCCTTATGCTTCAGAATTCCTTCTGCCATCGGCGATCGGCAAATATTGCCAAGACAAACCATCAATATTTTCACTTCCACCTCCACAATTTTTTTAGAGTACGAGGCCTTATTCGTAAATTCGCAAATTTGTAAATTCGTAATCTTTCGTTATTCGCACAATTTACTTTGCGACTTCCACCGAAAAGTTCTTACTCAAATCTGCCGGAGGAAAACCATCCTCAATTTTTATTTCTTCTTCTACCACAGGGAATCCATAACCTTCCACCTTTAAAAAATATTCTCCCGGAGCTGCATTCAGTACATATTCATTGCTGATGAAATAGGGTTTATAAACGGCAAGTACTTTTTTATCGGGCTTACTGAGCAATGAAACCTGGCGTAATTCAACCTTCGCACCATTGGGGCTGCTCACAACTCCTGAGATCAGTGAACGGAATGGATGTGAAGCAGTGTCATTGAAGGTTATTTTATAAATGTCCCTGTCACCCAGACCGCCATCACGAATTGATGCCATATATGCATACCGCTCATTTCCCGTCATGGAAAATGATGTCTGATCATCCGCATCATTGATAGGATAACCGAGGTTTTTAGGCTCACTCCATTTAGAAGTGCCGGAATCGTAACTGGAATAAAAAATATCAAAACCACCCAAGCTGCTATGGCCTTTTGAACAAAAGTAAAGCGTGTGGCCATCCAGTGAAATATACGGATCTGTTTCATCGTATTTTGTGTTGATGGTTGGACCCATATTTTGCGGTGTGCTCCATTCTCCTGTCGTCTGGCGAATGCAGAACCAGAGGTCAGACATTCCCTGTCCGTCTTTTTTGTCACTTGAAAAATAAAGCACTTGTCCGTCATTCGAAAGGCAGGCACTGTTCTCAATGGTCTTTCCATTTACTGTCGGACTCATCATGATCGGTTTTTGCCAATTACGTCCTTTCAGCATTGAGATTCCGAGGTCGCCGAAAAATTCCATGTTGTCGAAATATATCAGCAATTGGTTTCCATCATGCGTCATACCTACTGTTTCCTCATCCCAGTCAGAGTTAACCGTGGCACCCACACTACGCGCTTTGGTCCATATCGTATCACGCCACATGGAAGAAAAGACATCTGCTGTGTAAATGCCAAGCTCAGGAATAAATCCTCCCATATTTCCTTTTCTTCTGGAGGTAAATGCAAGGGTTTTTCCATCTGCAGATATCATTGGATTGTATTCATCAAAAGGGGAATTGATAATCTTGGTCATGTTTTCGAAAGTCAAATCCAAAGGGTGTGCAGTAATTTGTTTTCCATTGTTGCACATTTCTATCATTCGCTCAACAGGAAGAAAATCTTTGGAAGGCTTTAGGATTCCGTTCGTTTTACTTGTATTGAAAGCGGCAATGGCCTCATCCCATTTATTGGCGTTCATGTAAGCCATGCCAAGGTAATACCAGACATCCTTTTTTACCCCCGTTGCTTTACTTGCTTTCTCCAGGTATTCAACCGCTTTCGATTTGATGCTATTGGTTTGCAAAAGACAAACACCATAACGGTAATTGTATTCTGGATTTTCAGATGCACTCTTCACGAGGTCTTTGTAAGAACTCAATGCGCTGTTAAAATCTCCGGAAGTAAATGCGCCATTGGCATCCTTCTTTACCATTTTGGCTTCATCAGCAGTTAGGGTATGTGTTTTAGCCCGCTGTGCAAAACAATGAGTGCCGGAAAATAAAAATCCTGAAAAAAATATGGCAATGAAACCAAAGCGCACCGCAGGTTTCAGATGGTTAGGTTGAACGGTCATAATTCCATTTTTTGACGAGATGAAGAAAAGGAATAATTATGTACTAAAACGGGATGTGGAAAAATTTAATGAGTCCTGGCTTTTAGAAGTGAAAAGCACACATATAAAAGCCATAGTCGTTCCGATAGCTATCGGAATAATCCTATCCCTTCCCGTTACAGCCAATCCGATTCCGAACCCAAAATGTCAAACGGGATTGGGATGGGATCTTTTGTTATAAATTTAGGTTCTAAAATTGAAATTTCAAATTGATACAAATAAGCAAATCAAATATTCCGAATTGTTTTAAGAAGGTTACATCTGTCTGTTCACATCCCACTGTTCAAGGTAATCAGCAACTCTTCTTACAAAACTTCCACCCAGTGCTCCATCAACGATACGGTGGTCATATGAATGAGACAGGAACATGAAATGGCGGATTCCGATGGCATCTCCCTGTGGTGTTTCGATCACTGCAGGTTTCTTCCTGATGGCACCGGTAGCCATAATGGCAACCTGCGGCTGATTGATGATTGGAGTTCCCATCACATTTCCGAAAGTTCCTACGTTTGTCAATGTATATGTACCTCCCTGAATTTCATCAGGTGATAATTTGTTTGTACGCGCCCTGTTGGCAAGGTCATTCACCGATTTTACCAGACCAAGCAGGTTCAGCCGGTCTGCATTCTTTATTACAGGAACGATGAGGTTACCGCTTGGCAATGCTGCAGCCATGCCGATGTTGATGTCTTTTTTGATGATGATCTTTGTTCCGTCAACTGATATGTTGATCATCGGGAAGTCTTTGATCGATTTGATCAGCGCTTCTATAAAAAGTGGTGTGAAAGTGAGTTTTTCGCCATCGCGTTTTTCAAAAACAGATTTCATTTTATCGCGCCACATCACCAGGTTTGTAACATCAGCTTCTACATAAGATGTTACATGTGCAGATGTGCGTTTGCTCATCACCATGTGTTCTGAGATCAGCTTGCGCATCCTGTCCATCTCAATGATTTCTGTATTTCCGGATGTTGAAACAGCAGGAGCTGAATATGATGGAGCTGATGCAGGAGCCGGTGAAGTTGTCGAAACAGGAGATGTAGTAATCCCGGCATTTTTGTTTCCGATATGTTGCAGCAGATCATTTTTCGTAACGCGGTTATTTGCCCCGGAACCTGAAATGTTCTCCAACTCTGCCATACTCACACCTTCTTGTTTGGCAATGGTGCGGACCAGCGGCGAATAAAATTTTCCTGAAGAAGAAGTTTTACTGATGGAGTCTGAAGTTGCAGACATTTCCGGTGCAGCAACCTCAGCAATTTTTGATTCATGCTTGCCATTTGATGATGGGGTTGTAACCTGAACGGGTGCAGGTGCAGTTGCCTTTTGGGTAGCTGATGTTGCAGCCTCGCCTTCCGCAGAGATCATAGCAATGACTTGTCCAACTTTTACAACCTGTCCTTCTTCAAACATTCTTTTGGTGAGAATTCCTGCAACAGGTGACGGTACTTCACTGTCTACTTTATCGGTTGCAATTTCCAGAACCGGCTCATCGGATTCAATTCTGTCACCTTCTTTTTTTAGCCATTTTAATATGGTTGCTTCGGCTACGCTTTCGCCCATTTTGGGCATGATCAGCTGGGTCATCGGTTTTTGTTGTTTAATTACTCGTTACTCGTTTCTCAATACTCAATTCTCACTACGCACTACTCGTTTCTCACTACTTCTTTTCCGCTTCAAAGATACAAGATTCATTCAAGAGAAAATAAAATGACAATTGATAGTATTTCAGCACTACTGTTGCCATTGTAAGACACGGTGAAAATCATTTCCCAAGGTTACGCATCCCCCTCCAGATAATATTAAGATCAGAATAGATTTGATAGTCCTTGGCATACAATGAATTCAGCCTGTTGATGGTTTGCTCATCGAGCTGTTTGTTTTTTTGCGCATCCAAAGGCGTAAGAATACCTTTCCTGATACGGGGAAGAGCTGCTGTGTCAATGTTTTTACCTCCTGCATATCCTACCCAGGAATATTTTCCGAAAAGCACTTTGAAAATATTACTGAAAAATCCAATCGGTTTTTTTTGAAAGAAAACCAGCAATGGGCATGCAATAATAAACAGAATACAGAGGATGATGTCAAGCAGGCGCTTGTTGCGCTTGTTCATCCATTTGGAAATGCTGTTAATGTCGATCACATACAATTCCCCTGCATTGTCCATGGAATTGCTGCCAATGATAAACATGCTTTCCGGTGGGGCGATCTTATATTCTACTTCGCGGGAAGTAACCTCACTCATGAAGTTGATGATCTTGTTCGATGCAATGTCTCTGGCACAGAAAATAATTTCCTCAATCCCATAAACTTCAATCACCTCGCGAAATTTATCGGTACTGCCTAGATTGAATTTTTCGAACTCGGCTTTTGCATTAGTCGTATTTTTTTCCTGCGGACGAAGAAAGCCAATGAAGTTGTGCGTTGTTTCCGACATTTTCAGAAGCGAAAGCACACGGCTTGCCTCATCTTCTTCTCCGACTATAAGGAGTTTCTTGCGGCTATTGCTTTCAAGTGCGAATTGTTTTTGTCCGAGCAGGTTTAATACAAGGCGCATCGAGATCATCGACAGTCCTGCCCACACAGATCCGAGCAAGATCAAAGCACGCGAGAAACGGTAGTGTTCCGGGAGCAATGCATAGATTACCAATATAAGGAGTGTGCCGCTGAACAAACCACGCACAATTTTCTGCAGTTTCACAGGCTGGTCATATCCTCCGCTGAAATAAACAGAGAGGATCCAGATAATAATATAAGACGGGACGGCCAGGAGCATGAACTCCTGCGGATACTGAACGACCATGTTCCGGCTCCAGTATTCTTTCAGGAAAAACAATCCGGAAAAGACAAGCGCAAAGTCAAGCAATGGTAAAAAAGATTTTTGCAGGAACCTGCTTAGAAGTGCTGCGCCGGCACGTAAATAAATGGCAATACGAATGATGAATATGAATAGCGCGGCATTTTGTTTTGTATAATGTTTGCGGGCAAAAATGATCATGGCATTGTAAAACACCAGGACATAATTGACGCTGCTTTTCTTAGTACTCTCTCCTTTATAATGGATGATTCTCGTTTCAGGGAAATAATAATTCTTGTATCCGGCTTTGAGGATGCGATACGACAAATCAATATCTTCTCCATACATGAAAAAATCCTCGTCAAGCAACCCGGTTTTATCAAGCACTGATTTTCTGAGCAACATAAATGCACCGGCAAGAATTTCAACTTCATTTGTTTCATCTTTATCAAGGTAGCCAAGATGATAATGTCCGAAGGTTTTGGATTTCGGAAAAAGGGATGCAAGTCCGGAGATTTTATAGAAAGCAGCTGCTGGTGTTGGAAGTCCGCGCTTGGATTCCGGTAGGAACTTTCCGCTGCCATCCAGCATTTTTACTCCAAGTCCGCCGGCCCCGGGATGCATATCCATGAATTCAACGATCTTACGGAAAGTATCTTCTTCAACAACGGTATCAGGATTCAGTAGCAGCACATATTCGCCATTGCATTCCCTTATGGCCTGGTTGTTTGCCTTTGAAAAACCAAGGTTAACCTTGTTTTCTATCCGTATAACTGTCGGAAATTTATGCCTGACCATTTCCATGGAACCATCCACAGAATTATTATCCACTACAAAAACTTCAGCGGCTACCCCTTCACATGCCTTGAGCACGGAATGAAGGCATTGCTCAAGGAAATACTTGACGTTGTAATTTACAATTACGATGCTGAGCTTCATGAAGTGCGCGAATGTAATATACAATTCTCAGGAACGGGATATCCTGTTCTTTAAGTTAAAAGATATTCTAAAGAGGAAAAACAAATTTCAGATTAGGTAAGATTTTACCATTTTTAAAAAAACGATTTGGTTTCATTTACCCCTGTGTAACTGCCATTGGCAAACTAATAGAAATGATTTACCAAATTAATAGAATTTTTGACTGCATTTTTGTATTTTGGGGGGATTAAGGTTACCTTTGGCATTGATATTTAAGCTGGTAATACTTAACTAAAATGAAATCAATTAATCTTTCTCATGCATTCCTTGCATTGGGTTTTCTTTTCTATTCAGACAATTCATTTGCTCAGAACGTTGGAATAGGAACAGCAGTCCCATTAGATAAGCTCCATGTAGTTGGAAACATCCGCTCTACAACCCTTGCAGGTGTTGGAAACCGGCTTGTACTTGCCGATCCAAACGGAACGCTAATTGCTGGCGGAACACCTGCCGGTACTGCTTGGTTGGTTACAGGAAATGCAGGATTGAATGGTGGCAATATTACCACCGCAGGTACCAACTTTTTAGGAACTACTGATGCTCAGAATATTGATTTCCGAACTAATAATTTATACCGTGGAAGATTCAGTTCGCTCGGAGAATTTTTTGTTGGCGCTTTAAATACGGTTATTCCAGGTGATCTTATGAATGCTGTTGGTAATCCCACCTTTTATTGGGCTGTGAATGGGTATAGTCCTGCAGGTGTTAATGGAGGAGCAGTTTATGGACAGATTCAGGCGGGCAACACAACTGTTTTCGGTGGCGTTCAGGGTGAGTATTATGGGTCTAATGCCGGTGGAGCAGGGGTCCGGGGTATATCTGCTTTGAGTTCCGGGACAGGAGTCAGCGCACAGGAACCTACTTTAGTTGGTTGGGGAGTGTTATCAAATGGAGATATTGGTGCAATTTTACCGGGCAACTTTTATACTGTTTCTGATGCAAGATTAAAATCTAACATCACCCCACTATCAAATTCACTGCAAAAGATTGTTGCCATGAAGGGATATACTTATGATGTAAATCAGCATGATTATCCGAAGTATTTCCCCACCAACAGAAAAAGTGTGGGATTCCTGGCACAGGAACTTGAGCAGATTTTACCTGAGGCCGTTACAGAAAAATATATATCAACACCCAATACGAACCGAGAAAATCCAGACAAGCAAGTTGAGTCGATGAAGGTGAAGGCTGTGAGCTATAATTCTGTGATCCCTGTTCTGGTTGAAGCGATCAAGGAGCAGCAGGTTATAATCAATGGGTTGAAAGACAGGATTCAACAATTAGAAGAAAATAAATAGTGCTTGCTCTTTTGAATTAATTCTATGAAAATTTTCCTCAAACATCTACGGCTTGCTTTGTCAGGAGCATTATTGTCTGCTTCAATTTCGTCCTCTGGACAGAACGTTGGAATAGGAACGGCAATTCCACTTGATAAGCTTCACGTAGTTGGAAATGTCCGTTCAACAACTCTTGCAGGTGTCGGCAATCGATTTGTTCTTGCTGATCCAAATGGAACTCTGATTGTAGGCGCAGCTCCGGGAACCACCAACCCGGCCTGGACAATTCTTGGGAATGCCGGTACTGTCGCAACAACCAATTTTATTGGAACAGTTGACGCAAATGATTTTGTTGTAAAAACTAATGGTGCTGCTGCAACAAATGAGAGGATCAGAGTGCTTTCAGGTGGACAAATAATTCAGAATAGAACGACAATACAAGCGGGAGATGTTTTTTCAGTTTATGGCAATGGATATGCGAGTTCATTGAATGCATTGGGAAATTCTGTTATCAATGGATATTTAAATTCTCCGGGAATTTCCATTTACGGAGAGAACCAGGATACCGCACTACTTTCAACTGCAGTTTATGGAATTGCTTCAACACCCGGGTTAGGACGAGCTAGTTCTATCTGGGCCGACAATACATCTGCAACAGGATATGCAATACGAGCGCAAGCAACAAATGCCGGCGGTGGAATAGGGGTTATTGGCTTTACTGCCTCACAGGCTGCATTACAAGGCCAGGCAAGTGGTTTGGGTGACGGGCTTCGTGCATATAACACTTCTGCAGCTGCGGGGGCAGGAGATGCGATTTTTGGATATGCGTTTAATGGAAATGCCTTTTCTTCATCAGGTGTTTTTGGTGTAAATAATTCTGCTACAGGAATCGGCGTATTGGGAGGACAGGCCGTTGGGAATATTTTCGCGCTTACTATTGGTCAAGGCGGTGCATTCTCAGGAACAAAATTTGGCGTTACCGGATGGGTTGGAAGGGATAGCTTACTAGGCGCAGGAACTTCAGCAGGGGGATATTTTTATTGCAATAACGCCGCATTCGCTTATGTGGGTGCGCGTATTGCAGGAACCAATTATAAAATTACGGGAACAGGAACTGCCGGAACCTTTGTAAAGGATGAGAATAATCAATATCGTATCATGGCTTGTCCTGAAGCACCTGAAATATTATTCCAGGACTATGGAGTAGGTGAGTTGACAAATGGAATGGCAAGAATCATTCTTGATCCGATTTTTTCAAAAAATATTATTGTAAGTAAAGAACATCCGATCAAAATATTTATCCAGCTTGAGACAGATTGTAAAGGTGTTTTTGTTTCCGAAAAATCTGCCACAGGATTTACAGTGAAGGAACTTGGCGGAGGATCTTCAAATGCGAAATTTGCCTGGAGCGTCGTGGCTAACAGGGCTGATGAAACAGACGGGAATGGAATTGTAATTTCAAAAAATGCTGATAATCGATTTGTGCCGGCTCCTCCGCAAGAGCAATTTTCTGCCAAGCCTTTCAATAAGCCAAACATGAGAATTGAAACACCATTGCCGTCTCCCAAACCCAAATCTTCATCAAATTGATCATATAATTTAATTCAGAAGATGAAAAAATATTTAGTTTTTTATTTCATTTCTTTTATATTGGTATCGGACGCCTTCAGCCAGTGCCTCACCTATCCTGTTGCATTAAGTCAGCGTATCAATGATGCATCTGCCATTGTTGAGGGTAAGGTTGTTTCTCAACAGAGTTTCTGGAATGCAAACCATGATTTTATTTTTACTGCTTATCAAATTGAAGTTTATAAAGTTTTCAAAGGAGGAATCAATTCTTCAACAATCGAACTGATCAATGAGGGCGGTGAAGTCGGGAATACAAAGGTTGTTGTTGAACCAAATCTGGAACTGAATGAATTTGAAACAGGGATCTTCTTTTTGACCACCCCTGATGTATTCAATACAGGATCACCGATCTCAACCAACCTGCAGTTTAAAGGTACTTCTTCTGCACAATCTTTTGTGAAGTATGATCTTTATACACATGCTGCTTCAGATCTTTATAACCAGTACCAGGATATTCAGACAGGCCTGTACGATGTTATTCAGCAATTTACCGGAAGTAATTACCTGCAGATCTCATCATTTTCTTTTCCTCAGATCAACAATGGTGGTGGCAATCATACCATGGCCTTCCCAACTTTCACTTCCATTGTTGCCTCTCCTACAACAGCGGGAACTTTTACAACAATAACAATTACGGGGACAAATTTTGGTCCTGCTTATGCCGGGACAACGAATCTTCAATTCCCTGATGCGAATAATGGAGGCGCCGGGTATATTTCTACACCGGCAAATCACATCGTGAGCTGGAATGCAACAACAATTCAGGCGCGTGTTCCAACAGGAGCAGGCAGCGGTTTTATTCGCGTTACCAATGACCTCAATGAGACTACAACATCAGGAATCAATCTTACGATTAACTACAATGAATCAAATGTAAACAGCGGTGGTATTTATTATCAGCCCGATCTGATTAATCAGAATGGTGCGGGCGGATACACTTATAGATACAATACAACATTCAATGCCAATGGACCTGCTGTCGCCGCTTTCGAGCGTGCATTGCAAACATGGCGTTGCGCTACGTATGTCAATTTTACGAGGGCAGGTACAACTGCAATTGCCTGTCAGGCACTTGACGGAACCAACCTGAGCACCTTTGATGGTTCATGTGC
>JAPLDB010000143.1 GCA_026391975.1 Bacteroidota bacterium
AAAATAAAAATGAAAATAATTTAAACTCACTGTATTTCAGCAGATTATAACATAAAAAGTACATAGGAGTAAGTATGGAATATCAAAGTATTTTACGGCTCTTTACTACATTCGCCTCATCCAATTTTGGCCAGAAATACATTATAATCATGATTACAAAAACAATAATTGCTATCTTCTTTTTGACAACATTGTCGGTGAGTTCTTATTCTCAAGAGTATGATACTTGCGGAAATAGCGGGGAAGAAGCCTGGGCAGGTGATACGGCGGCAGTCAGGGCTTTCCTGATTTCATGTGGCAGGATCGATACCACAAACTATGATGAACAGGGAAAGAAAACAAAGGGAAAGCCGCATCATCAGAAAATCGTCATGAAGCTGAACAGTGGCAAGGAACTGCACAACGACAGCATTTATTTTTTAGCTGAGTCGATGCCTTCGTTTCCCGGTGGAGATGCTGGGCTTCTGAATTACCTTAAGGAACACATTCACTATCCTGCTGCAGCCCGCGCCAGCAGAATGGAAGGTAAAGTGGTCCTTTCATTTATCGTTGATCGGTCAGGTGCAATTTCAGGAATGAAAGTTCTGCGAGGCATTGGCAAAGGATGTGATGAAGAAGCTGTTCGTGTAATAGGCAGTATGCCGAAATGGACTCCGGGAAAAGTAAAGGGAAAGGAAGTCCGTGTTCAGATGAATCTGCCGGTAAAGTTTACTCTTTAGTTTAGGGTTTTCTTTTGCCCGAACTAATTGCTCATCGGATATCCTTTGTCAATCCAGTCAGCCTTCAGGTTTTGTGAAAGGTTCAGGAGTTTGTGATTTGTAAACTTCATCTCATTTAAAAGACTGAAGGCCGGTCTGATATTCGGGCAAGGTTTGAAAGGACAGCATCCGCAATAAATAACAATGTCTTTATCTTTTGGAAGTTTGGTCAGTTCGGCTCTTAATTTTTCAATGTTCTCCTTCTCTTTTCCGGGCCCTATTTCAATTGAATTCTTAATCCCGCCGGCAGGTCCGATACTGAATATTATAGGAAGTTTTGATGCAGGATCATTCAACATTTTCGCCAGGTCTGCAGGATTCATTAACTGGCTTTGAGTCCATGGCTCATCATTTTGAAGGGTTGAAGCGCATGATACTGCAACAAGGATAAGGAGGAAGAATATTTTAGGTTTCATTTTATTTATTTTTTTCAAAAGTCGGAAATGAGAAACTATTCTCAAAGGACTTATATCATTAAATAAAAAACAAACCTCATACTCTTAAAGTATGAGGCCTGTTATAAGATTATTCATTAATACAAATTATCTCGAAACTACGAGCTTCTTTATAACCGGAGTCTGGTTTGTTATCAGGTTAACAACATACACTCCGTTGGCCAAACCATCGAGATTGACATTTATTTTGCCATCTTGTGTCAGAGGTCCTTCTACTGTAAGGACAACTTCCCCAAGCTGGTTGAGAATTGAAAGTTGCTTAACTGAAAGCATTGGGTTTTTTATGATGACCTCAAACTCACCAACTGCCGGATTGGGAAACAAAGTAAATGAACTGCTAATAGCTTCCGGATCATTTATTCCAACCCAACCGCTGGTGCGCCAAAGACCTCTTCCAAAGGTCCCTGCCCAAATCTGATTAACGGGATTGGTATAATAAATATCGAGGTCAGTAACAGGAACAGTAGGCAGGTTTGTGTTAAACGGAACCCAGTCAGAAAGAAATTCATTCCTGTACCATACTCCCAAATCTGTACCTATATATACTGTTGTGGAACCTTTTTCCTGAACAATGCAATTAACCGGAACATTCGGCAAGCTTCCGGAAATATTGCTCCAGTTATTTCCATCATCTGTTGACCTGTAAACTTTCTCACCTGCAACATAACCTGAAAGAGTTACATAGATAATCTGTGGGTTGTCAGATTGATGTGTTATGTTAGATATATAAGTTCCCTGTTGCGTAAAAGTAACCAGCCCCCATGAATTACCTCCGTCATTGGTCATGAATAATGAATCAAAGGTTGACGCAGCGATATACTGTGAATTAGAAGGAGAAACAGCGAGGTGTCGGAATGGACGTCCTGTGAAGACATTCGATATCGCCTGCCAGCTATCCCCTCTGTCGTTTGATTTATACACCTTATCCAATGCAGCATAAATGATTTGAGGATTATTGTCATCAATACGAATGGGTGTTAACCATGATCCTGAAGGTTGACCAGGTATATTCTGTGAAATGTTCGTATTTGTAGCCCATCCATCGGTTGTTCTTGAAATGCCGCCATTTGGATAGGTACTGTATTGAATATTGGCATTCGTATAATCAATTGCACAATCCAATCCGTCACCACCACTTCTCGTTTCACCCCATGCACCATTTGCAAAAACCTTATTTCCATTATCCTGAAAACCGCAAATTACAACGTCAGGTTGAGATTGAGCGACTGAAATCCTATACATTTCACTATTCTGAATGCCATTAGAAGCCACAGTCCATGTGCTTCCATCATTTGTGGTTTTGTATAATCCACCATCATTACATTGGTAAATGGTAGAGGAATTTTGAGGGTCAAAGGCGATAAAATGCTTGTCTGCATGCACAACGGGTACACCTGCAGGGTTCTGTTCATCATACCAGTAGTTTGCAAGATTCCAGCTATCTCCTGCATCAGTTGTAACCCATGCATTGACAGCCCCGATCCAGGCTTCACTATAATTAGCCGGACTCATTGCAAAGGCAAGATCATAATTGCCCTGGCCACTACAACCATTTCCGGTAACATCGCCATTGAGCATATTATTATTGCAATCACCCGTAAAATACTCGTAGAAGTTTTGTCCGGCATCATCAGAAAAGTACAACCCTAACAATCCGGATTGCTGGTTGGCGACTACACAATTAACAAGGTCAGGCCAGGCAGCAGTAACTGCCATATTGATACGTGAAGAACCTGTAAAAAAGGATGACTGATTAAAATTAATTCCTCCATCATAAGAAGTATATATCTGCGCATCGCCACCACTGAGGTAAGTATAGGTTGCAGCATAAACTGTACTTGGATCGCCGGGTCGGAATTCAAGATCATTAACATTCGCGCTGCTGGCAACCTGTGTCCATGATGTGCCACCATTGGTGGTTCTATAAATACCATCTGATGCACCAAGTATTAGTATTTGCGGATTACTCGGATTGATGAGCAGGCGGTGAGTAACGATCTGAGCTTGCACTGTCCAGGCCAATCCTGTTGCGTTCCATGTACTGCCGCCGTCTGTTGACTTAAGTACTCCAATACTTTTGCTGTCTCCGCTTCCATAGATGCCGCCTACAAAATTGGACAAACTGCCTCCCTCGCCATCACCTGTGGCAATGTAAATAGTGTTTGGATTGTTCGGGTCAACTGCAATATCAGTAACTCCCAATACCACTCCATTTATTGTGGAAGCAGTCCATGTTGAACCTCCATTCGTTGTTTTCCATAGTCCACCGGCTGCTGTACCAACCCAAAATATATTTGAATTGGTTGGATGAAAAGCAATGCAGTTGATACGACCAATCCCATAATACCCCCCCCGGAGTGTTATCAGGCCCTTTGGCTATCCAGTTTGCCGTCGCTACATCCTTCATATCACTTTCCTTCATAGAAGACAATCTATCGTTATAAGCTTTCCACTCATTTACATTCACAAGCGGAGAAACAAATTCCCCGGTTGCAGTTACGCGGCTCTCCCAATAATTTTCCCATCGCTTAAATTTTTCATAGGCTCCATCAGAAATCTCTTCCGGAGAATCTTCATCTGCTTTGCGCATTTCTTCCGGGTGCGCATAAAAGTATTTGTTCATTGCATCCCGAATCTCAAAGAAATTTGAACTCTTTGGGGGATTGGTGTTACTGCCAGGACGCAATGTTGATTGCGCATTTGCTCCTGCAATTGCAATTAAAAAAATTGCGGTGATGGAGGTAATTGTTTTCTTCATAGAGGAGGGTATTGATTGTTAATGAATTTATTGTCCTAGAATGGGTGGTTTTTTTTCGATTGATCCTATTTCAAAATAATCTGTTTTGCCGTTTAAACGATAACTAATCAGCGCTGCCCCTGTAAAGTTAACCGGAGCAGGTGCATAGTTAGCCTTCGCATTTGAAGAAAAAGAAACGCGCACGGTAGCAGTATCGTTTTGAGCTATTGTAACCGGACGATTGGTTATTACTTTTGAAGTATTAGCAAGGTAAACTTTGAAGGCATTTTTGCCTATCCACGCAGAATCGAAATCAATTTTATCAGCCGTGTTTATTATCATGCGGAAACTGTACTCGGTACTTCTGCCTCCGCCTGCAATTCCTGATGTCCACTCTTGTGAAAACGACTCGAGAAGAGAAAACGGAAGGTTGACTGCATCATTGCTTAACTTCTCTCCGGCATTTTTTTTCGGATCAACAGTATTATTTGTTGAATTCGTTATCATTTCTTTATGGTGCTCTTTATTAGCTTCAGCAGATGGTTTTACCTTACATCCGGAAAAGAATAATAACAAGTCGACGGAAATCATAAAAGAATAAAGCAACTCCTTAAAACTGGTACTACTTTGCGCAATTCTCATCCCGTCATTTTTTTAAAAGTTAATAAATAATGTTTGCCTTGTTCGTGTAAGTGCACGGAATTGTAAAATG
>JAPLDB010000046.1 GCA_026391975.1 Bacteroidota bacterium
TCAAGAATTTCTTCATTGAAAAACAGAATATCGATATCTATTATCCTGGGTTCCCACTTCTCATTCCTTTTCCTCCCCATTGATTCTTCTATTGATAAGAGCTTTTCCATCAGGGGAAGTGCTTCAAATACAGTTTCTATTTCCAATACCTGATTATAGAAATCGGGCTGAAATGTATTTCCCCATGGTGCCGTTTGATAGACGGATGACTTTTTCAGCAGCATAGCAGGAATTTCAGAAATCCGGTTTATTGCTGCAGATAGGTTCGATTGCCGGTCTCCCACGTTGCTTCCAAGAGACAATACGACGTTATTCATTCAGATTTTTTTTTCAAACATAAGCAGAAGAAATTAAGTGTGGTAAATAAAATATGAAAATGATGCCGCTTGCAATTTGTATATTCGCACGCTATTATAAAGTTTGTTTGCTTTGATTATTGTGAGCATGCAACCCATTACCATTTTGATCTGTAAGAGACCATGAAACAATTCTTCAAATTTATGTTCGCCTCCATGCTTGGTTTTATCCTTGCAGGCGTAGTACTCATCTTTATTTTTATTGCCATCATTTCAGCAGCCATTTCTTCCAAAGGGGAACGTACTGTTGCGATTGCAGATAATAGCGTACTTGAGATAAGACTGGAGAATCCTGTAAAAGAACGAACATCAAAAAACCCGTTCGAAGATCTGAATTTTGATCTTTCTCAAAAGCATGACCTGGGACTGAACGATATCCTGAAGAACATTGAAAAGGCAAAAACGGACGACCATGTCAAAGGGATTTTTCTGAACCTTTCGTCGGTCAATGCAGGAATGGCCCAGCTTGAAGAGATCAGGAATGCCCTCATTCAGTTTAAGACATCAAAAAAATTCATTTACGCTTACAGCGAAGGATACGATCAGGCAAATTATTACCTCGCCTCCGTGGCTGATTCTGTTTTTCTGAATCCTGAGGGAAGCTTTGACTGGCATGGATTTCGGACTGAACTGATGTTTATGAAAGGGGCACTTGAGAAACTCGAAATAGAGCCTGAAGTTATCCGCCATGGGAAATTCAAAAGTGCTGTAGAACCTTTCATCAATGAAAAAATGAGCCCTGAAAATCGCGCCCAGATTGCGCAGTTAATTCACGGTATCTGGAATTATTATGTGCAGCAGGTTGCTGAAAGCCGCAATGCTGACGCTGCTGTTTTTCAGAATGCAGCGTATGAAATGTCAGTAAGGACGCCTGAAAAAGCTGTTGAGCTTCGGCTGGTTGACAAACTAGCTTATACTGATGAGGTGCAAAGTGCATTGAAAAAAGCATCGGGCATTTCAGAAAAAGACAAGGTGAAATTTATTGCACTCAGGAAATACAACAAGGCGCCGGGAGCTTCAAAGTTATTCTCTGGAAAAAAGATCGCAATTATTTATGCTGTAGGTGAGATCGGAGGCGGTGATGGAGACGAGAATTCAATCGGATCCGACAAACTATCCGCTGCGATTCGCAAAGCACGCCTGGATACTTCAATTAAAGCGATCGTGCTGCGTGTCAATTCACCGGGTGGAAGTGCGCTTGCATCAGAGGTGATCTGGAGAGAAATGCTGCTGGCTAAAAAAGCGAAACCTGTGATCGTATCCATGAGTGACCTGGCGGCTTCAGGAGGTTATTATATCGCCTGTGCTGCTGATACGATCGTTTGTGAACCGAATACGATTACCGGAAGCATCGGTGTATTCGGACTTTTATTCAATGCACAAAAACTCCTGAATAATAAACTGGGTCTCACCTTTGACACAGTAAAGACCGGACGATTTGCCGGGATCGGTACGCCAACAAGGCCGCTCACTTCTGAAGAAAGGGATATTGTTCAGGAGGAAGTAGAGCGCATTTATGATACCTTCATCACGCACGTTGCAAATGGCAGAAATATTTCCAAAGCAGAAGTAGACAGTTTAGGGCAGGGGAGGGTATGGAGTGGAATTGACGCCAAACGCCTGGGCCTCGTAGACGTTCTTGGTGGCATCAATACAGCCATTGAAATTGCTGCGAAAAAAGCCAACCTTGACAATTACAGAACCATTTCTTTGCCTGAAGGAGAAGATGTTCTGAAGAAACTGATTGAGGATTTTTCTGATGATGTAAGTGCCGGAGTAACCGGGAAAAATTTTGGAACTGCATATGATTATTATGCGCAGGTCCACTCGCTTTTAAAACAGCAAGGAGTAATGGCAAGAATGCCGTTTGATATCAATGTCCGTTAAGTATTTTTTTAGATCCTGATATGACTGGTTTTGAAAGTACAACATTGAATGTCACAAAAGGGAAAGATGCCCTTGTGAGTATTCTTGATGAATCACTTTTTTCCGGTGAGCAGAAAAAGTATAAACTGTTTTGTACTGTTGACCCGGAATTTATTAGTGTAGCTGCCGTTGATCGGGTTAAGAACAAGTATACAGGTTTTGAGGGTTTCCATTTTTCAAAATCCCTCACTGATGAACAGCTTTCACAGAAAATTACTGACCTGACCCGTCAAAGCACAATTTTACAAAAGATCGATTTCAGTCATTCATCGGTTCAGGTTTCCGGCAGCCGGTTTACGCTGGTTCCCTCGGCGCTTTTCAAAGCGGAGGATGCTGAACAATACTTTTATTTCAACCATCCGAAGCGGGATGGAGAAGAGATTCATTTTGACACAATCAATAGTTTTGATGCAGTAAATATTTTTTCTGTTTCAACCCTGCTGATGACAGAGTTGAAAAAAATATTTGAGAATTTCTCTGTTCATCACCAGCTTACTTCATTGATTGAAGCTTCCAGACTTCATGCAGGGAATAAGTCTGTCAAAAGCATGTTTATTCACATTCATTCTTCATTGATTGAAGTCATTGTAGCAGGGGAAAGGAAGTTGATCTTTGCCAACTCTTTCCCTTACAAAGGTACAGAGGATGGGATCTATTTTGTGATGATGGTGTGCGACCAGCTTTCATTGAATCCTGAAATGGTGGAAGTGTTGGTCTCAGGTGAAATAGAAAAGGAAGGCGCCTTCTTCAAACAACTTCATCGGTACATCAGGCATATTTCGTTTTCTGAACGGATCAAAGCAGCGACGTTTACCTATGGATTCGATGAAATTCCTTCGCATTTTTATCACGCTGCATTTAGTCATATCCTGTGCGAATTATAAGCGGAACATTTAAAGGGAGAAATCTCATCGCTCCGGGAAACCTTCCTGTGAGGCCCACCACAGACTTTGCTAAGTCAGGTCTCTTTAATATTCTGAATAATTATTTTGACTTCGAAAATTTGACTGTGCTTGATCTGTGTTGCGGTATTGGAAGCATTACATTTGAGTTTGCATCTCGTGGAGCAAAGCAAATTATATGCGTTGATGAACATATTGGCTGCCTGAATTTCATCAGGGCGACTTCTGAAAAACTTGGAATGGCCGGCATCTCAACCGTAAAGGCAGATCTATTTAAGTACATTGAGCAAGAGGGTAAAAAGTATGACATCATTTTTGCCGATCCACCATTCGAGTCAGCCGAAACCGACCGATTACCGGATTTGATCCTCGAGAAAAAGCTATTGAATGAAGGCGGATGGCTCATCGTGGAGCACCAGTCTAAACGCATATTGAAAAGCAATGCGCAACCATTCCAGGTAAGAAAATACGGAAATTGCACATTTAGCATCTACACATCAGTCAATTCGTAATTCGTACCTTCGCCCCATATTGGTAACATTCGTAAATTCGCATCTATTCGATATTCGTACCTCTCGTTATTCGTAACATTCGTAAATTCGTATAGATTCGTTATTCGCACCCATCGTTATTCGTAAATTCGTAAACTTTCGTTATTCGTACAAATGAATATTGCTGTTTTCCCCGGTTCCTTCGATCCCCTCACAAAAGGGCATGAAAGCATTGTCAGGCGCGCTCTTCCCATCTTCGATGAAATTGTCATCGGTATCGGTTACAATAGTAACAAGCATTATTTTTTTTCGCAGGAAAGAAGAGAGTATTTCATCAAAAATACTTTCGCAGATGAGAAGAAAGTAAAAGTCGCCCGTTACAGCGGACTCACGGTTAACTATTGCAAAGAGATCGGTGCACGATACATCCTGCGCGGACTGCGCACTTCCGCTGATTATGAATTTGAAAGGGCAATTGCACAAATGAATAAAGCGATGAACCCTGATGTGGAAACTGTTTTTCTGGTTTCAGATCCTGCATTGTCGCATATATCATCAACCATTGTGCGTGATATTCTTTTATACCAGGGTGACATTACGCCTTTTGTTCCGGCTGGAGTTACAGTGTAAATATTTTTGTTGCCCGTTTTCTGATGTTTAATTTTAAAGGCTGATGTTACATACTGCCTCAAAACATCTCACATCAAACATCTCATATCTCACTCCCGATAGTTATCGGGATCATATCTCACATCTCATCTCAAACTTGTCTTTAACAACTCCTCAATCGAACCATAAGTATTCGATAAGGCGATGCTTTTGATTTGTGCTACGGTCATCCATTCCGCTTTTTCAATATCCTCTTCAAGTTGTGGAATGAGTTTTTGAGAATGGGTCTGCATCAAGAACCAGTTTGTTTTTTTTAGGATTCTTTTTTTCTTCAGAGAATACGTATGGAAAGTTTTTTCCAGGGGACTGATGATCTCTAATTCATCGATACCGCATTCTTCCTGCACTTCACGGATTCCGCCCTGTTCAGGTGTTTCATCGTATTCAAGTTTGCCTTTAGGGAGGTCATATTTTCCTTTTCTGAAAATAATGAGGTATTCGTTTTTCTCATTCTTTACCAATCCGCCCGATGCTTCTATCAGTGTGCAATAAGAAATAAAAAGCTGCCAGTCAACATCGGGATTTGCAGTCATGTAAATAAACCCCGGATGTTCTTTTGTTTCTTCCAGTTCATTCAGTGCATCTTCAATGCCCATATCCTGTTCCGCAATAAATATGCTTTGAGTAGATCCTTTCCATTCATCAGCTTCATAAGCATTCACAAGGCGGAAGGGATGGTCGTTTACAAATACAGTGTGCATTCTTATTAATTTAAAATTGAGATGTATTTCGCCCCAATAATAATACTAATGCTGCTTCATAGTACATCTTGAGATCATTACATTTTACATAGTTTGCATTTATCTTGTATTTTCGCCCCATGCCAGTAGGAAACGAAACAGCTGAAAAAATAGCAGAACATCTTTTACAGATCAAGGCTATAAAGCTTCAACCCGCACAGCCATTTACCTGGGCTTCCGGTTGGAAATCACCCATTTATTGCGACAATAGAATTGCACTGTCTTATCCGAAAGTCCGCACCTATATCAGGCAGGCTTTGGTAAAAATGATCGAAGAGGAATTCGGAAAGCCCGACGTTATTGCAGGTGTTGCCACAGCAGCAATCGCTCAGGGAGCACTGGTGGCTGAGGCCATGGGTTTGCCTTTTGTATATGTTCGGTCATCGCCCAAAGACCATGGCAGGGCAAACCTGATTGAAGGAGAATTGAAAGAAGGGCAATCGATTGTCGTAATTGAAGACCTGATTTCTACCGGCGGCAGTTCATTAAAAGCGGTAAAAGCGCTGCGTGATGCTGGTTCGCGGGTAACAGGATTGATCTCGGTTTTTACCTACGGGTTCAGTAAGGCGGAAGATAATTTCAATAAGGAAAACTGCAAGGCCATTTCGTTGTGCGATTATGAAACACTCATTGCAAAGGCTGTAGAAGCAAACTATATAACTGCTGCTGATCTGCATACATTGCGTGCCTGGCGGGAGAAGCCGGAAATTTGGGGGAAATAGAAATTACAAAATTCAAGATAAAGAATGCGCAATAGCTGAAGTGTTCATTGTCTAATCTTTGACTTCAACTTTTTACGTATAACTTTTAACTTCTGACTTTTAACTTATCTACATGACCCGACTTGAAAGCGACATCGTCACAGTAAACAAAACACCAAAGGAAGTTTTTGATTTCCTCTCCGACTTCAATAACTATCAGAAGCTGATGCCTGAGCAGGTAACCGACTGGAAAAGCACGGCAGAAGATTGCATTTTCACTATTAAAGGAATGGCTACGCTCGGAATGAAAATGAAAGAGAAGATCCCCAATTCATCCATCATTATTGAGAGAAATGGAAAGGCGCCATTTGATTTTCTGCTTTCATGCAGTATTGCAGACAAAGGACAGCAAAGCGAAGCGCAGCTGTTTTTTGATGCTGACCTGAACCCGATGTTAAAGATGATTGCGTCAAAACCACTTACCAATTTTTTGAACCTCATCGCTTCAAAATTAAAGGATATCTGAACGTAAAGCATCCTTTTGCATTGGTAAATCTTAAGTTATTTCTTGCCTTTTCATGCAATGCATGTTTTACATTTGCGCATGTTTGAATTGCTGAAATCAGCTGACAAGGAACTTTTTCTATTCCTGAACGGAATGCACAATTCCTTCTTTGATTTTATTATGTCATGGGCAAGCGACAGGTTTGTCTGGATTCCATTTTATATTCTGCTGCTGATAATACTCATTAATGAATTCGGAAAAAAAGCGATCTTTATTCTGATATTGATTGCCTCCATGATAACAGTAAGCGATCAGTTTTCAAGTTCAATTGTAAAGAATTCAGTACAGCGTTTAAGGCCTTGCCACAATCCTGAAATTGAATCAATGGTTCATATTGTGAATGGCGTTTGTGGCGGATCTTACGGTTATTTCTCATCTCACGCCTCCAACACTTCCGCACTGGCTTTATTTATAATCCTGATCTTAATTAGATCAGACAGGAATGAATTGGTGATCACAAAAAAAATCCGGCTAGGGAAACAGGTATTATTCACCTTGCTCATTATTTATGCATTGCTGGTCTCATACAGCCGTATTTACCTTGGCAGCCATTACCCTTTCGATGTTTTTACCGGAATTGTTTTCGGAGCGCTTCTTAGTTTTATTTTCGCACAAATCTTTTTCCGTTTCGGGAAATCAAAAACGCAATTCAATTCATGAATATCAGGAACATCCTCAAAACATACATTTTCATTTTCCTGCTGGCGGGAATTAATCAGTATGCATCAGCGCAGGTGAAGCCACAATTGCCTCCTGTAAAAAATCAATCAGTCACCGCTCTGGCTATGCCAAAGCTCGTCGTAGGAATTGTTGTTGACCAGATGCGCTACGATTATTTATTCCGTTTTAAGGAAAGATATTCTGAAGGAGGATTCAAGCGGCTCTTGCGCGAAGGATTCCTTTTTGAAAATGCCAATTTCAATTATGTGCCAACTTATACCGCGCCGGGACATGCTTGCATTTATACAGGTACGACTCCTTCGCACAATGGAATCATTTCGAATGACTGGTTTGACAGGGAACTTGGCAAAACGGTTTATTGTGTAAGTGATTCTACATCAATTCCTGTTGGAACAACTTCTATTTCAGGAAAAATGTCTCCGAAAAGACTGCTCACCACTACCATTACCGATGAGCTGAGAACGGCAAGCAACTTCAAGTCAAAAGTGATCAGCATTTCATTAAAGGACAGAGGTGCTATTCTTCCCGGAGGCCACTCAGCAAATGCAGCATACTGGCATGATCCTTATTCTAACAATTGGGTAACAAGCAACTATTACATGCCCATGTTGCCTTCATGGGCGGAGAAGTTTAACGACAGGAAAGTGGTTGATTCTTTATTGAGTTCGCCCTGGATGCCGCTATTGCTGCCTGATTCATACATTGAAAGCACAGCTGATGATACACCTTATGAAGGCTTGTATAAAGGTGAGACAAAACCTGTTTTCCCACACAACCTTCCTGAAATAAAAAAGCTCGACGAGGAATTGATCCGCAGAACACCATTTGGAAATACTTTTACAGCTTTATTTGCAAAGGCTGCAGTTGAGGGAGAGAATTTGGGAATGGGAAGTAAAACTGATTTTCTTGCCGTCAGTTTTTCCTCTACTGATTATGTTGGTCACATGTTTGGGACCAATGCGATTGAACTTGAAGATACTTACATCAGGCTCGACCGTGACCTTTCAGACTTCTTAACTTACCTGGATACTAAGGTTGGCAGTGGCAATTACCTCTTATTTCTCACGGCTGATCACGGTGCCGTCGCCAATCCAATTTACAATCATGACCACAATTTGCCTGGAGAAGATTTTAATTCTGATACCATGTTCAAATCACTTGGCGCCTTTCTGAAACAGGAGTATGGTGAGGGTCAATTCCTGAGTCATACCAATGCGCATCAGATCTACCTCAACAGAAGTTTGCTCGATGAAAAAAAGATCGATGCTGCGGAGATGAGAAAAAAATGTGTGCAGTTTGTGCTGAAGTTTGACGGAGTGGCCGAAGCCGCAACCAGCGATGACTTGCAGGGAGAGTTGCGCCGCGAGGGAATCTTTTCATTCATTCAAAACGGATACAACGACAAAAGATCCGCTGATATCCTTATTGAACTTAAGCCCGGATGGATCGACTGGTATGCCAAAACAGGTACCACCCATGGTTCCGCTTATAGCTACGATACACATGTACCCTTGATTTTTTTCGGCAGCAATATCAGGCATGGCGTTTCCAATGCCTCTGTTGTGATTGCCGACATTGCGCCAACACTGGCGGCAATTCTGAATATCGAAAACCCAAGTGGTACTACAGGAAAACAATTGACCGAAATCCTGAAATAAATTCTTGCAGAGAAATAAAATTTTTTCACGCGCAGTAATCCTGCTTTCACTGGTTAGTTTATTCAACGACATCAGCAGTGAAATGCTGCTTCCCATTCTGCCTGTTTATTTAAGCACCATCGGATTTACAGCATTATGGATAGGTGTTCTCGAAGGAATGGCGGAGGCAGTTTCCGGATTGAGCAAAGCGTATTTCGGAAAAATGTCCGATGGCTTTCAACTGCGATTGCCATTTGTAAGGTGGGGATATGCAATGAGCGCCGTATCAAAATCAATGCTCGCTCTTTTTTCATTTACCTGGTGGGTGTTTCTCTCGCGCACAATAGACAGGTTTGGTAAAGGTGTCCGTTCTGCTTCTCGTGATGCACTACTGGCCGATGAATCTGAACCTCGTCATCGGGGAAAAGTCTTTGGTTTAAACAAAGCAATGGATACGATCGGTGCTACCGTGGGCGCTGCATTTGCTGCTTGTTATTTGTATTTCTTTCCCGGTGATTACAAAAGCTTGTTTCTTATTGCATTTCTTCCGGCAGTGGTTGCCGTTGTCATTACTTTTGTTCTGAAGGAAAGAAAAAAGGAAATCGCCGCGACAAAAAAAGTTCAGGGCATTTTTTCATTCTTTGGCTACTGGAAAAAATCAACGCCTGCTTATAAGAAACTCGTATTCGGTTTTTTATTCTTTGCTGTTTTCAATTCTTCTGATGCATTTATTTTTCTAATCGGTAAGCAGTGTGGCCTTAGTGACAGCATGGTATTAAGTGCTTACATATTTTACAATCTTTCTTTTGCTTTGCTTGCCTTGCCCTTCGGTCATTTGGGCGACCGAAAGGGAATGAAGTTTACCTACCTCGCAGGTATTGTCTTTTTTGGTTTTGCTTATTTCATGTTCCCACAGGCCACTTCGCCATATCTTTATTTCACAGCGTTCTTTGTTTATGCTTTTTTTGCTGCTGCCACTGATGGCATTTCAAAGGCCTGGATTACCAAACATTGTGATGCAAAAGAAAAAGCAACTGCGCTGGGCTTTTATTCAGGAACGCTAAGCATAGTCATTTTATTTTCAAATCTGATGGCAGGAGCTTTGTGGTCAATGATATCTCCGCAAGCCTTATTTTTAGTTTCCACAGGTGGCGCTGCGATTACGTTGCTGTACTTTTACTTTTATTCGCCTGTTGAAAGCAGCAGTTCATCAACATAATTGGGTTTTTAAGCAAAAAAATGTGCTTTTCGGTTGAAAATATATTATCATTGAATGCCGGAAAAATGATGATTCATCCGGTATTATTTATATTTTTACATCGTTCGTTTCAAATTTTACTTCTATTTACCCTTTTAACTTAACAACTGCAATATGAATAAGCGATTATTCAATCCATTTTATTTAATTTCCTGCTTAATTATACTCTTTATCTCTTCACCTGATCAGGCCAAAGCAAGCCATGCAGTAGGAGCAGACTTGACATATATATGTTTGGGAGGAAATAATTACCGTTTCTTTTTCACTTTATACCGCGACTGTCAGGGTATTGCTGTTAGCCCAACCTACACCATTGCAGGAACTTCAACATGTGGTGGTAGTGTCAGTATTACCGTCAGTCTTGACTCTACAAACGAAATTCCGCATACATGCGCCACTGTAGTTACAAAGTGCGTGAATGCTGCAAGCCCATACATGGGCATTCAGGCGAATTTTTACCATGGTGACGTCACACTTCCTTCTGTTTGTAATTTCTGGACGTTCGGACTTAGCCCCGCAATTTGTAACCGCAATGCAGCCATCAATGACCTGACTCCTAACGGATCAACTTACTGCCTTTATGTAGAGGCTACCTTGAATAATGCTTCAGTTCAATGTAACAATTCACCGACTTTCACGAACATGCCTGTTGCATTTCTATGCGCCAATAACATCCAGTTTTTTAATCACGGTGCCTATGACCTTGACGGTGATTCACTCGCCTTTACAATGTACACTCCGCATTCTGACGCCGTTTCAGATGTTCAGTATATCGCAGGACTTTCAGGAACACAACCTGTTTCCTATACTTTCCCGGATTCAACACGATTCAATGGAGCTACCGGTGATATCAGGATCGTTGCCAATGCGCCACAGATCACTGTTGTTGCTGTAAGGGCAGATGAATACAGGAATGGTGTATTGATCGGCAGCGTTGAACGCGACATTCAAATCATTGTTGAGGCTTGTACTGACAACCCGCCGACACTTAGCGGTATCAACGGGTCAATCAACTTTATTTACACTACCTGTGCAAATGCACCTTTTTGCTTTACCATAAAGTCTGCAGACATCGATGCAATTGACAATACAATCATTGACTGGAATTATGGAATTCCAAACGGAACATTTACAACTACCGGCACACATAGGGATACGGCACGTTTCTGCTGGACACCAACCGATGCTGATACTTTAAGCAATCCGCACGTATTCACCGCAACAGTTACAGACAATGCCTGTCCGACATTCCAAAGCAATATTTATTCATATACAATTAACGTGCATGGTGTCGTTGCCAATGCAGGACTGGATCAGACGGTTTCCTGCGGTGCAGTAACAAATCTTCATGCAATCGGAATCGGAGCGATGGGAGGTCCCTATAACTATACTTGGCTGCCGAGTGGTACAGCAGGGCAGGATTTGCTCGGAGTAGGAGTGGGCAATTACCAGGTTGTAGTTACTTCACAGGTTTCAACGAATCCCAACCTGAGTTGTTCTGATACGGATCTCGTCATCGTGAATGCAGGTGCCGGTGCACCAAATGTTGCTTTCGTCAATGCAATGAATGGTACGTGCAGCCGTAACTTTAATTTTACTGACAATACTGTAGTCGTTGGCGGTGGTACTGTTCTTTCATGGGCATGGGATTTCGGTGATCCTGCCAGCGGTGCGAACAATACTTCAGCGCTTCAAAATCCGGCACATACATTTTCAGGCCCGGGAAGTTACACAGTTACACTTGCTGCAAATGCAGGCCCCGGATGTGACGGACAATTTTCTGTACAGGTCGTGATCGATCCTTTGCCAGTTGCCAACTTTACTGCATCGAGCGTTTGCCAGGGTGTTGCTACCAATCTCAACAGTGCACTCACTTCAGGAAATATTTCAAACTGGAACTGGAATTTTAACAATGGCGGCGGAAGTACATCCACACAGCAAAATCCTTCTTATACTTTTACAACAAACGGAACATTCAATGTATTGTTGTCAGTGACAGATAATAACGGATGTGTTGATGACACGACCCTTACCGTAAATGTTTATGCCAACCCAGTTGCGGACGCAGGTCTTCCTGCAAGTGTTTGCAATGGATCATCTGCAACATTAACTGCTACCGGAGCCGGTGCTGGCGGAACCTACTTATGGAGCAGTGGTCAGACAACTGCAAGCATTACCGTGAGTCCTGTTGTCACAACACTGTATACAGTCACAACGATTACCGCTAACGGATGTCAGGATACTTCAAGTACCACAGTTAATGTGAATACCATGCCCATTGCAGATGCAGGATTGCCAGTTGCAATTTGCCAGGGCGCAAGTACTACACTCACCGCATCTGGTGCAGGTCCGGGAGGAACGTATACATGGAGTAACGGCGCAACTACTGCAACGATCTCTGTTACTCCGAATTCAACACAAACCTATACGGTGACCGCTACTACCGGCCCGGGTTGTACTTCAACCGATTCTGTTGTGGTTACAGTCAATATAGCCCCAGTTGCAAATGCCGGTACCGATCAGGAAGTTTGTAATGGAACATCAGTAACACTGACTGCCAGCGGCGGTGCGAATTTTTTATGGATAGGCACAGGACAGAATACGGCATCAATTTCGGTTACACCTGCAGTTACTACCACCTATCAGGTGCAGGTAATGAACGGCGGCGGTTGCCCTGATACAGACCAGGTTGTTGTTGTTGTGAATCCGATACCCGTAGCAGCTTTCATTAATTCAGGAGCTGTGTGTGAAGGAGGACTTGTCACATTTACCGATCAGAGCAATGTTTCTACCGGTACAATCAATCAATGGCAATGGAATATTGGTGGAACAACAGGAACATCAACTGCACAAAATCCATCTTCTACTTATCCGGCTCCAGGAAATGTTACGGTGGTCTTACATGTAACATCTGATGCAGGATGCACAGACAGTGTTACACAAAACATTACCATTCATGCAAATCCTGTCGCTGATGCAGGAGAGAATGAAGATATTTGCGTTGGTGCCAATGCTACGCTCACTGCAATAGGTGCAGGTGCAGGAGGAAGTTATCTCTGGAATCCCGGAGGAATTAATACTGCTTCAATAACTGTCAGTCCTTCTTCTACGCAGATTTATACCGTTACTATAACAGATGCGAATGGGTGTGTAGATGATGATGTCGCAAGTGTCATCGTTCACGCATTGCCTGAAGCTGCAGCTGGTCCTGATCTAGCTGTTTGCCGTGGCAACAGTACAACTCTCAATGGCGGAGGCGGAGATACTTATCTCTGGACACCGGGAAATATTAATACAGCTTCAATCAATGTAACACCCGGCGCAACAACAACATATTATCTTGAAGTTACCAGTGCCTATGGATGCATTGACCATGATACTGCTGTGGTAACAGTAAATCCATTGCCACAGGCATTGTTCGGCAGTGATGCACCGGTTTGTCAGGGTAACTCAGTAGCTTTTACAGATCAGTCAAATGTAACTACGGGTAATATCAATTCCTGGAGCTGGAATTTTGGCAATGCAGGAACCTCAACAAGTCAGAATCCGTCCTCGCTCTACAGCGCATCAGGACCATATACAGTTCAATTGATCGTAGTTTCAGATGCAGGATGCAGAGATACCATTACACAGAACATTACTGTCTGGGCACTCCCGCCTGCCGATGCAGGAATTGATGATGAAATATGTGAGGGAGAAAATGCTTCACTCACTGCTTCCGGAGGAACGCAATATTTATGGAGCCCCGGTGGAATGACCACTGCTACCATCACCATTAATCCGAATGCAACCACTCCTTATACAGTTGTTGTGACTGATGCCAATGGATGTTTTGCACAAGATATTGCTTCGGTGATCGTTAACCCGTTACCAATCCCTGATGCTGGTCTTGATCAATCAATTTGTTTTGGAGATAATGCTACACTGTCATGTACAGGTGGTGCAACATACGATTGGACTCCGGGCAATCTCACAGGCGCTTCTGTTTCTGTTACTCCAAATACAACTACTACATATACAGTTGTGGTTACGACAGGTGCAGGATGTCAGGCAACAACACAGGTTACTATTAATGTAAACCCGATTCCAGAAGCTGACTTTGTGAACTCAGGTAATGTTTGCCAATTAAACAATATTTCATTTACGGATCAGTCCAGTGTAACAACCGGTAACATCACCGGATGGAACTGGGATTTTGGAAATGGTACAGCTTCATCTGATGCCAATCCTGATAATTTCTATTCCACTTTCGGCGACTTTAATGTTGTGCTTACTGTGACCTCTGACAATGGCTGCACTGATCAGCAAACCATACCTGTTACTGTGTACGAGAAACCTGAAGCGATGATTACTTCTGTTGATGTTTGTGATGGCAACCCGGTTAATTTCTCCAATGCAAGTTCGATCAGCGACGGCAGTGCGCTTGTCTTTGCATGGGATCTGGGGGATGCAACAACTACTTCTGATGTGAATCCGGAACATTCTTATGCTGCATTTGGACACTATCCTGTAAATATGATCGTGACGTCTGTAAACGGATGCCGTGATACAATGGACATTGTTGCCAACGTGAATCCGCTGCCTGTAGCTGCAATTGCTGTTGTCTCAGTTTGCGAAGGAATTCCTGCTGAGTTCAACGACGGATCAACGGTTGCTGAAGGCCAGGTGACAGGATGGAACTGGAATTTTGGTGATGGCGCTTCGTCTTCGGAAAAGAATGTTGGACATCCTTATGCAGACTATGGAAATTACTTCATTACACTTGATGTTGTAACTGACCATGGATGTCCTGATCATACTGATTTTAACCTGCGCGTGAAACCAAATCCTGATCCTGACTTTACAGCGATCAACGATTGCGTTGGCAAACCGACTCCATTCAGCGATTATTCAACCATTCCTACTGGAAGCATCGTTAACTGGCACTGGGAATTCGGTGACGGAACTTCGGAAGACAACCAGAATCCCGTGCACATTTATCCGTATTCAGGATATTATGATGTAGCACTTACTGAGACAAGCGACAGCGGTTGTGTTTACACATATACCCGTGAGCAGGCAGTGAATGTATATGCAGGACCTGCAGCTGATTTTACTTCCAATGCAGAACTGGCTGATGACAATTATCCTTTTGTTCAGTTCTACAATCAGACTTCCACAACAGGTCAGTTCTTCTGGAGTTTTGGTGATGGGGACACATCCGTTTACTTCGCTCCGAATCATACTTACGACTCTGTTGGTGTATATGAAGTGCAGCTGATCACCATTGATAATAACGGTTGCGTGGATACAACAAGAAAGACAATTGAGATCAAGCCAACATCAACGTTCTATGTTCCGAACACATTTACTCCGAATAAAGACGGCGTGAATGATATGTTCCGGCCTTTCTTTACAAACATTACCGACATCGATGTAATGATCTTTGACCGCTGGGGCGCCAAGATCTATGAATACAAAAACCTCGATGGAAGCTGGGATGGAAAATACAAAGGCGAAATGGCCCAGTCTGACGTTTACGTTTATAAAATTAAGACAAAAGATGTGCGCGAAAAAGTGCAGAACTATGTAGGGCACGTCACGCTTGTAAGATAACCGATTCATCACCTGCAAGAAAAAAGAGGAGGGCATATTGCTTTCCTCTTTTTTTTCCTATTGCTTAAGTTTTCTGCCTTTGATATTTGGACACGTAGGAGGTATTGTGTTATGATCGTCAAAACAAATTCATCAAAAGAGATCTCAAAAAAATTTCCAGCTCAATTAGTCTTCATGTTTTGTTGACACTATTATAATAATAACGCCTGCTATTATTCTGAGCTCCGTAGGATCGTCCTGTTAATTCAATCCTGTTAACAGAATGTTTTTCATCCTGCCATTGAAAAGACGAACTGAAAATATGTTTGCATAGAAGTATTTGACATTTTTTAAAAAAACACGATGTGGAAACATCTGTTGAATGTGAAACA
>JAPLDB010000108.1 GCA_026391975.1 Bacteroidota bacterium
TCCATGTTTCCAATGATTGAACGATTTAACAAATAAACTTAATCAACCATTCAACCAATGAACTCAAATCAAAAAATAAAAGTTGCAATTCTCTTCGGCGGTAAATCCGCTGAACACGAAGTCTCTTTGCAGTCTGCGAAAAGCGTGATCAATGCAATTGATAAAGACAAGTATGAACTGCAGCTGATCGGCATTGACAAAAGCGGCAAGTGGTACCTGAATGACCAGTCACATTATCTTCTGAATGACAATAATCCGAAGCTGATCAAGCTCAATAACAGCAACGTAGAGGTGACGCTCATTCCAACTGAATCAAGCAGTATGCTCCTGAGTGTTTCCAGCGGCAAAACAATTGGTTCTGTGGATGTGGTATTCCCTGTGTTACATGGTTCAAATGGCGAAGACGGAACAATACAGGGGCTCCTCAAATTATTGAATTTACCTTTTGTAGGCTGCAGTGTAATGGGCTCTGCAATGGGCATGGACAAGGACGTTGCAAAACGTTTGTGGAGGGATGCCGGGATAGCAGTTGCTAAGTGGAAGTGCGTTACTCAAAGGGATGTTGCCGGACTGGATTTCGAAAGCGTGAAAAAAGAACTCGGCTTACCCATGTTCGTGAAACCTGCAAATGCAGGGTCGTCTGTGGGCGTTAGCAAGGTGACAACTGCAGAAGAATTTAAAACTGCGCTTGACGAAGCATTTTTGTTTGACAGAAAAATATTGATAGAAGAGAGCATCAAAGGAAGGGAAATTGAAGTAGCTGTACTCGGCAATGAAGACGTTATTGCATCTGTTCCCGGAGAGGTAATTCCGCAGGACAGTTTTTATTCATACAAGGCAAAATACATTGACGAGAAAGGCGCATTGCTTTCTGCTCCTGCCCAACTAAGTGAGTCTGAAATAAAAGATGTGCAGCAGCAAGCCATCAAAGCATTCAAGGTATTGTGCTGCGAAGGATTGTCGCGTGTGGATTTTTTCCTCAAAGAAAACGGAGACTTTGTACTCAATGAAATAAATACCCTGCCCGGATTTACAAGCATCAGCATGTATCCGAAGTTGTGGCAACTGAGTGGCATTGGCTATGCGGAACTGATCGACCGGCTCATCACACTTGCCCTCGAAAGACATGCACAGGAAACTAAACTGAAGACCAATTATGAATAGCCGATGTTAGGAAGCTTAAGAGATTTTATAAAGAGCAAAACTTTTTTGTACAGCATCATCAGCATGGCAGTGCTGCTTTTTGTTTCTTTGTTCTTGTTGTACAACTGGCTGAATAATTATACCCACCATGGCGAGAGCATTACCGTTCCTGATGTTCGCGGGTTGACGGAAGAAAAGCTTGTGCGGTTTATCCAGGATAAACACCTTCAGTATAAAATTGTGGATTCATTATTCGAAGATGGAAAAGCACCCGGAACGGTGATCGAGCAGGATCCGAAGCCGGATTCAAAGGTGAAAGAGAACAGGACAATTTACCTTACCGTGAATTCTTCCCGGCCTCCAAAAGTAAAAATGCCCGACCTCGTTGATGTATCTTACCGGCAGGCAGAAGCGATCCTGCAGACGTTTGGATTGCGGGTAGGGCAGACGATATACAAGCCAGACCTTGCGAAGAATGCAGTACTCGGCCAATCGTACAAAGGGCGCGATATTGCCGCCGGCACTGAAATATTCAAAGGCTCAGCCATTGACCTTATTCTTGGCGATGGCCTTGGAAATTCAGAGGTCCCTGTTCCCAACCTGGTTTCGCTAACAAAAGGGGAAGCCTTGTTCGTACTGAAAGGGTCTTCTCTTAACATTGGAACCATTACCTTTGACCCCGGAGTGAAGAATGAGGAGAATGCCAAGGTTTACAAACAAAATCCTGAAGCCGATGGCAGTGCTACGATTAAGCAGGGTGAAGCGGTGGATATATTTCTCCGGTAATTTATTTTATTGCATGAAAAATTTAGCCAACGAACGTAGTAACCTCAAATGGAATCCCTGCGCGCGGCACCCTTTAGGTGAAGGGGTGAGGGAGGCCAATTTGGCTCCGTGCCTGATTCTTTAATATATCATAATAATGAATACAAAGTTTTTTATATCTGTTTTACTATTGATTTTTTTGATTTTTTGTGCAGCCGCGCAGGAAGTAGAGTTCCCGCTTTCATCAAACCCTGTAATCAAAGAATACCTGAAGAAAAATCCTGTGGCAGATCCGTCGCAATTAAGGACTAGCCGCAGCATTTTGTCATTGCCGTTCCAGGATGATTTCTCAGGACAAGGCATCTACCCCAATACACAGTTATGGATTGACAGCGATGCATTTATCAATCAAACATATTGTGATACGCCCGTCACCATTGGTGTTGCCACGTTAGATGGTATCAACAAGTTTGGTGAGCCTCATGATAGTAACAGCACTTCTGCAACACCTGTGATTTGCGATTACCTTACCTCGCAGCCCATTGACTTATCTGCAGTTTCTGCAGGAGATTCTGTGTATTTCAGTTTTTATTACCAGCCACAGGGTTTGGGCGATGAGCCTGAAGACGGAGATTCTCTCGTTCTTCAATTCTACGCTTTTGATGGTGTTGATTCAGACTGGGTAAATATCTGGGTTGTGGGTGGAACTGCACTGACTCCTTTCAGCGAAGTCAGGATCAAAGTGACTGACGCAAATTATTTCTGGGGCGGATTTCAGTTCAGGTTTTACAATTATGCCACTCCAAATGGCAACCGTGATCATTGGAATATCGACTATGTGCGATTGAAGGCAAATGAGTTTATCACCCAGCCACTGAAAGAAATTTCGCTATTGTTCCCTGTCCAATCTTATCTGGAAGAATTTACCGCAATGCCATATGCTCATTATAAGAGTGAGGTAGCAGCAGGAAGGAATCCTGTAAAAACAAATATCGACGACAGAGTCAGACTATACACTTTCACCGGATCCACCTCGCTCACACTGAATGATACAGTAAGAAACAGGGCGGGGGCAGTTATTTTCACAGGGCAATCTCAACCGGACCTTAATCCGACACAAAACACAACTGATAGTTTCAACATCGGGCTTGCACCGCAATTGTTTGATGTTACATCAGGTGACATGACAGACTTTACCATCAGGCATTCATTCTCCGGGCTGGCTGCCGGCGATTCTTCAAATGATAAAAGCGATTTCACCCAGCATTTTTACAATTACTATGCATACGATGACGGCTCTGCAGAATCCGCCACCGGTGTACACGTTGCTTATACGAAATATGCCTATCAGTTTGATGTGAAGATGGCAGACTCATTGCTTGGTATCTCCATCTATTTTAATCCCTGGGGAAAAAATGTGCACCAGGATTTGTTTTCACTTTGCCTGTGGAGTAGCATCACATTGGGCAGCAATACTGATGTTCTTGTCCATCAAAGCATTGACAACAAACCGGCTAACAATGATTCAATCAATGGCTTTATAGACTATTATTTTGACACTGCGAAATGGGTAAATGCAGGAGTGAATTATATCGGCATCATTCAAAGTTCTATCAATGAAATCGGTATTGGCGTTGACCACAACACTGATTCCCACACCAAAATGTTTCTAAATTATAATAATCAATGGGTGCAATCAACTATTCAGGGTTCTTGGATGATGCGTCCGATATTTAATAAGAAGCTCACTATTGGAGTAAACGAAATTGCACAAAGCAAATCGCAATTTGATATTTTCCCGAATCCTTCAAAAAATAATCTGACAGTTGGCAGTAGGCAGTTAGCAATGAGTTCGATTTCCATTTATAATGTACTGGGTCAAAATGTGCTTGATAGATTATTTCCAAATGCAATCATGGGGGGGGCGGTTGAATTGGATGTTACATCGCTACCTGAAGGTGTTTACCTGATTCGAATTCTAGACTCCAGGAATAATTATTCCGAAGTAAAGAAACTTATCATTCAGCATTGAGACAATAAAATAGAATAATCTCACGCAAAGGCGCAAAGCACGCAAAGAAATCGAAAAAAATGCTTTGCGCTCTTTGCGCCTTTGCGTGAAATAATTAAGCAATTATCTTGAAAACAGAATCCGATATCCCCGATACATCTGAATCCTCCGAACAGGAAGAACTCTACGAGCATTACCGAATCACTGTAGAGAAGGGGAAGACGCCCTTGCGCATTGACAAATACCTGATGAGCAGGATTGAAAACTCATCACGCAACCGCTTGCAGAATGCCTGTGATGCTGATTGTATTCTGGTGAATGGGAAACCGGTGCGTTCCAGCTACAAAGTAAAGCCCAGCGACGAAATTGTCATTGTATTACCTGAGCCGGTAAGGGAGTTTGAAGTCATTCCGCAAAACATCCCCATCGATATTATTTTTGAAGACGAAGATATTATCATAGTCAACAAGCCGCCGGGTTTGGTAGTACATCCTGCATACGGTCATTACTCAGGAACACTTGTAAATGCACTCGCATATCACTTTCAGAACCTGCCTCAGAATCCAACTATGATGCATCGTCCGGGGCTGGTTCATCGCATTGACAAGAACACATCGGGCCTTCTGGTGATCGCGAAAACGGAACTGGCCATGAATGCCCTTGCAAAAGAATTTTTTGAACGGACGATCCACCGCAATTACCTCGCGTTGGTATGGGGTGATTTTAAGACTGAATCAGGAACGGTCACAGGTAACATCGGCCGCAACCTCAAAGACAGAAAGGTGATGGATGTTTTTCCCGATGGAGATTACGGCAAACATGCTGTTACGCATTATGAGGTAGTTGAGCGTTTTGGTTATGTAACACTTATCAAATGCAAACTGGAAACAGGGCGTACGCACCAGATCCGCGTCCACATGAAACACATTGGTCATCCCATCTTCAACGACAATGAATACGGAGGCGATAAGATATTAAAAGGTACTACGTTTACAAAGTACAAGCAGTTCGTTGAAAATTGTTTTGAAATGATTCCTCGTCAGGCCCTGCATGCAGCCACCATTGGGTTTATCCACCCGCGCAGCAGAAAGGAAATATTTTTCGAATCGAAACTTGCTCCTGATTTTGAAGCAGTGCTGACGAAATGGAGAAAGTATTCTACTGAACGGAATAAGGAATGAAATGCAGAATGCAGAATTCACACTTCACAATGCTTAATGACTCAATGACCTAATGACCTAATGACCTAGTCACCCCATCACTTAGTCACCTAATCACCCAATCAACCAATCACCCAATCAACTAACCACGCCCCATCCCCATTCTTCGTATCTTTGTTCCTCGATTCATGAAAAGATTATTGCTTATTTTTTTTCTGCCTTTCATTGCTTCTGCACAAAGTGATTGCGAAGACCAGTACAGAGGCAAAGATGCATTTCATATCATTTCAACAGACTATAGCCCAGTGTGCGGCTGCGACGGTGAAACATACCGCAACAGCGATGCAGCATACTGGTGGGGAGGCATCAATTACTGGACTTCCAATACCATCTGCGATGATTTTGACATAGATCTTTATCCGAATGTCAGCACATCAGACATCACAATTCCTGCGCACCTGCGCATTTACATGAAGTATCCCGGAACTGCTTCTGTAACGATCTACAATGATTTCGGGAAGTTAATGTTGCAGCGCCGTTTTGAAACATCTTTGCCGGAGCAGGTTATCAATGATGCGAACCCCTATGATCTTTATGAGGTGCAGACTTTTCCGAGGGGGATATACATTCTGATTGTTACGGTAAACGGGAATAAAAAATATAGGAAGATTATCAGGATAACGGAGTAGTCGGGAATTGATCCAAAAAAAAGCGCCTCCGAAAATTTTCAGAGGCGATTTTTTTATGAAGAGTTTGCCTACCAGTATATAAAGACTGCTGATGTTTCGCTACCACCATCCGGTGTCCAGGTAACTTTAAAACCATAACCGCAATCACCTGAATGTGGTGAGCCGTCAGGATTCACACCAAGCGTGAGTCGGTAATTTTTTCCGTTTACGTAATGCACCAGCTCACCTGAAGTTGGCCTCCATAAGCCGCAGTGCGTATTTGAAATGATGGGAGTATTATAAGCAGTGGTGAAATCGTAACCGTAGCGATTGGTACCCCACGAGTCAGTTGTACTGTGCCCGTTTACTGACGTATCTCCCACGGCTGTAAAGGTGATGTCCGTGGTTGATGGATTATAGTTCCACGTTGTAAGTCGCGCACTGTTCCAAACGGCATTATTTCCATTGTCAAAATCAGCCTGAATACCCAAAGCGCGCTCACGGTATTTGATTGTTGCAGTTCCGGCAAGCCATCCCAGCCAGTCGTGACCATTCACGTTCTCCAGCGTTTTCACGCCATTGAAATTAACCGTATGCGGCTGGTTATTGATGAAGTAGGTCACCTTGAAATTGATATATGTAATGGTTAACACAGCGCCCGTTTCGGCCCAATGGTTTCCGGTAGTGAGCTGCACCTTGATCTGTCCAGCGCGAATATGTGAGGGAGATCCGCAATAGGTGACACCATCAAAATTCAGAAACAAAATTTTGGATGAGAGTTGAGAAGAATCAATCGTAAAGCCACATGGAGTTGCTGCAATCGCAGCAGGACGGTGAATTCCCCTTCCAATTGAAGGAACCTGGTCGAGTGCTGCATTTACATCATCATTGGCACCATCAGATGCATTTTTGTAACGGTCATTGTCTTCGTTGTGCTGTTTTGTTTGTGCATCCAGCGTAGCGGAATCTTCCTCCTTTTTCTTGCATGAAACTGAGAATCCAATCAGGGCAGCCATGCAGAACAAAAGCATTCGATTTTTCATTTTCTTTGTTTTAAATGGTTGAAATTATTTGAATTGCAAAATTAGGGGTAATAAACTTGTTTGTACGTGAATTATTGGCGAATTGTGACAGATTTAAAAAATTAATCTGGATTTAACATTACAACGAAACAGAAAATCTCTTATTTGAAAATCAGCAAAAAAAATCAACTAAACAGATCTACAAGTACAAAAATTGCAAAAACAACACTTGCAATTCCATTGGTTGTAAAAAAAGCCAGGTTTACTTTTCTAAGGTCATCGGGCTTAACGAGAGAATGCTGGTAAAAAAGCAATGCAATAAAAATTACTGTTCCCGACCAGTACCACAAACCGAAAGAACCTAACATTCCGGCTCCCAGAATAAAAACTGCACAAGCAAAGTGGGCAAGATTCGAAATTCTCAAAGCATTCCTTTTTCCAAACGCTGCAGGAATTGAAAACAACTTGTTCTCTTTGTCAAAATCTTCATCCTGTAAAGCATAAATGATATCAAAGCCGCTAACCCACATAAGAACACACGCTGAAAAAAATAACGGAAGACTTCCAAATGCTCCTGTTACTGCCAGATATGCTCCAATTGGGGCAAGAGACAATCCGAGGCCAAGGATGAAATGACAAAGCGCAGTGAATCTCTTGGTGAGTGAATAACCAAGAACAACAGCAAGTGCAACAGGGGAGAGGTAAAAACAAATGCTGTTAATATAATAAGCTGTAAGGATGAAAAGCAATGCAGAGGAAATGATCAGCAACAGCGCAGCATTTGAAGAAATAATACCGGAAGGAATTTCCCTTGATTTGGTTCGGGCATTTTTTGCATCAACACTGCGGTCGGCATAGCGGTTGAAGGCCATTGCAGCCGTTCTCGCGAATACCATGCAAAGTACAACCTTCAGGAACAACGTCCAGTCGGGAGACGTGCCGTTGTACTTCACTCCGAGAAAAAATCCGATCACTGCAAATGGCAACGCAAAAACTGTATGCGAAAACTTTACGAGGGAAAAATAATTTCTGACAGTGCCCAAAATATGCTGATAAAAGAAAACCCCGTTCCGATTAATTCGAAACGAGGTTGCAAAAATAGTATTTGATATGAATCAGCTCTTACATGACTGCAAGCTTCGTTGTTTTAACGGGCTTTCCATTGATAACCAGTGTGCAGAAGTAAAGCCCGCTTTTAACAGCTCCTTTTTTCAAATCAATCGATGTCATATTGTTGTTGATCATAACTTTCTCAATGGTTTTGCCAAGTACGTCGCTGATCACGATCTCGGCATTCAACGCAGAAGATGGCAGGCTGAAACTGATGGTGGTATGGTCTGAGAAGGGATTCGGATAACTCGACAGGTCATTATCATGTAATTCATTCTCATCTACGCTGATAATACATCCGCGAAGCAGGTTGTATGCATTCGCTTTTCCATATCCCCATTGATAATCAGGAAGGTTATTGCCGGTGAAGTTGTCGGTTGTTGTGCAGCTCAGTAAATCATTTTTTACATCCTGCCACGTTGCATTTGGATAACGTTGAAGATACAGAGCACACATTCCCGCAACCATCGGTCCGCTCATGGAAGTACCGCTGCTCCTAAAATGTTGCCCGCCTGCTGCTACCTTCTGCGGTTCTGTAGCAAGGAGACCGTTGATCACGTAATTTGGTCCTGCAGAAAGTACCCAGCCGCCGGGTGCAGTTATATCCGGTTTTATTCTTCCGTCGCGAGTTGGTCCATGACTGGAAAACACAGACAACCGGTAGGGATGAACTGCGGTGTCGACTGTTTGCGTGAAGTTGGCATTGGCATATGAATTTCTGTTGTCGTAACTACCCACAGTGATAACATTGTCGTTACACTGAAAACTACTTACGATCGTCTGCTCTACATCAGGGGTTTTGTATTGTGTGATGGAAGGGAAGGCAGATGAATCAGGTAATCCCGAAGGAACCATGTTGAAACTCCAGCAGTCAAAATGCCCGCTTCCTTTAGTCATCAGACGCCAGTAATATTTTGAAGTATCAGGTCCGTTGATATTCTGAATAGAATCGGGAACAATAGCGAACTGGACCTGATATGTTCCGTTTACATATTGTGCAGCATGTTCAACTCTTCCAACACGATTCGGACCGGAGTACACATTTTCTATAATATCCTGATTAAGATAAGGCGTAACATTCGTAAAAGGCAGACTGCCCACCAGTTTATAATCCGGCTTCACCCTGTCGCACCCAACGGAAAATTGCACATTGGCAAAGTCGGCGCTATCGCCCCACATTTCAAGATAAATAGATGGGTTTGAAAACTGGAACCATGTAAAAGAAGTATCCGGTGTAACATCATAGCCGAGGTGGATGGGAGCAGTTCCAGCATTTCCGGCAGACGCCACGACCATGTGTCCGTATGTGGAACTTTGATTGATCAGGTTTGCAATTGCCTGTGCCTGGATATCGCGACCATCATGTGATCCGAAATATGTACCAAGAGAAATATTGACTACGGCCGGCTCACCCATTTCATCGGCCTTGTCAAAAACATACTTTACAGCATCAACAAGTGAGGAAAGGAATTCATTGTCCGGAACATTCAGGTTCATCTTTACAACGATGATATCAGAATTCGGAGCCATGCCTTTATAATTATTTACTGTGCTTCCGTTACCGCATGCAATGCCTGTAACGTGGGTGCCATGCCCGCTGGGGCCGTCATGATGCAGTGTGGAAGTATCGATCTCTGTACTGTCGAGTTCCATTCCGTAATTGTATGGTTGAGGAATAACGGAAGTATCGTTTACCACGAGCGTTTGATCCCAAAGCCATTTCACACGGGTACGGTTCGTTGAAGGATCCCTGAAATCATGATGTGCGGCATAGATACCTTCGTCAATAATTCCGACCACCACATGTGTTCCGTCATATCCCTGAGGAAGATTGACACCTTGGTGAACGAGATTGACTTTGTTGGTGACAATGGCAACATCATTCATGGGCTTGAGTTGAAGGTTGTTGTCTTCAAGCCATGTTACTGCATTGGAAGCAGCGAGGTCAGAAACCTTTGAAATGGGTATCCGCACTGCAGAAATATCTCCTGCAGCATATTTGTATGTACCTCCCAATTCAGTAACCAGCTGTTTGATCGCTGCCACATCTCCCCGGAGGAAAAGTGCGATCTCCTGACCGGATGATCTTGCAGTCTCTGTCATCTTCATTTTCCGCTGAAGAGAAATGGCCATTTTATTGGAAAACTGTGAAAATGTCTGGATAGAAATCGAAGATAAAAGGAGCAGGAACAGGTATTTTTTCATTGATTGTAAATTGGTTACTATACGAATAGAACTGATTCTCAAAAATACGCTTCTTTGTTGCACCAAAAACAACTTCAAAAAGTTGATTTCCACCCCCGTGCCAATCAGGATTTTTACGATATTCGCGCTCCTTTTTATGCAGAGCGACAACAGTGTTAATTTAAGTCATGGTTTTCAAGCCAATTCACTCAATTAACTAATCAACAAATCAACTATTTGCAAATGGCAGACGACAAAAAAATAATCTTTTCAATGGTGGGGGTCAGTAAGACCTATGCCAGTAATAACAAGCAGGTACTCAAGGATATATACCTCTCGTTTTATTACGGGGCCAAGATTGGTATCCTCGGATTAAACGGTGCAGGAAAATCAACCCTCATGAAGATCATTGCCGGGATGGACAAATCCTTCAATGGTGACGTGGTGTTTTCTCCGGGATATACAGTGGGATATCTTTCACAGGATCCGGAACTCGACCCCAACAAAACCGCCAAAGAGATCGTGATGGAAGGTTGTCAGAGTGTGGTGGATCTGTTGAAGGAATTTGAAGAGATCAACAACAAGTTTGCCGAGCCCATGGACGATGATGCCATGAACAAGCTCATCGAACGCCAGGCACGTGTGCAGGATGCAATCGACCTTGCAGGTGGCTGGGAACTCGATAATAAGATCGAAGTTGCAATGGATGCGTTGCGTTGTCCGGAAGGCGATAGTGCCGTGACGAATCTTTCAGGTGGAGAACGGAGAAGAATTGCATTGTGCAGGTTGTTGTTGCAGGCGCCTGATGTATTGTTACTTGATGAGCCGACCAACCACCTGGATGCTGAATCTGTCCTATGGCTGGAACAGCATCTTCAGAAATATGCAGGAACTGTGATCGCCGTAACGCACGATCGTTATTTCCTCGACAATGTTGCAGGATGGATCCTCGAACTTGACCGCGGCGAAGGAATTCCATGGAAAGGAAATTACTCTTCATGGCTGGAGCAGAAATCCAACAGGATGGCTCAGGAAGAAAAAACAGAAAGCAAACGTCAGCGTATTTTGAAACGCGAATTGGAATGGGTGCGCACCAGTCCGAAAGGAAGGCATACAAAACAGAAAGCGCGTCTGGCTGCATATGATAAACTTATGAGCGAAGACGTGAAAGAGCAGGAAGAAAAACTCGAGCTCTTCATTCCGCCCGGACCTCGTTTGGGTAGCGTTGTGATAGAGGCCGACCATCTTTCAAAATCATTTGGTGACAGGATGCTGATTGACAATTTAAGTTTCTCGCTTCCACCAAATGGAATTGTGGGCGTGATAGGACCGAACGGAGTTGGTAAGTCAACGCTGTTCAAAATGATCATGGGAAAGGAACAACCTGACAGCGGATCGATAAAAATAGGGGATACCGTGAAGATCGCCTATGTGGATCAGGCGCATCATGACCTCGTGCCGGGAAAAACTGTCTATGAAATTATTTCCGGCGGAACGGATACCATGATAGCAGGAGGAAAGCAGTTCAACTCCCGTTCTTATGTTTCGAAATTTAATTTCAGTGGAACTGATCAAAGTAAGAAGCTAGAGATCCTTTCCGGCGGAGAGCGCAACAGGGTGCACCTTGCCATTGCGCTTCGTGAGGGCGCCAATGTGATACTCCTTGATGAACCAACGAATGATATTGACATCAATACGCTCCGTGCACTTGAAGAAGCCATGGAGAATTTTGCGGGATGTGCAGTAGTGATCAGTCACGACAGGTGGTTCCTCGACCGTATTGCAACACACATCCTCGCTTTCGAAGGAGATTCACAGGTGTATTTCTTTGATGGAAATTTCAGTGAGTACGAAGAGAACAAGAAGCAACGATTGGGAGATACGACACCACATAGAGTAAAGTACAGATCGCTTGTGCGATAAAAAATTATCACGCAAAGGCGCAAAGCCCGCTAAGTTAGAATAGCTTTTATTCTTTGCGATCTTTGCGCCTTTGCGTGATATTGTATTTTTTTGAATTATTAGATGAAGCCATCAATACCAAAAGGAACAAGAGATTTCTCTCCATCAGAAATGATGAAGCGGAATTATATTTTCGAAACCATCAGAAGTATATATCAGCGTTATGGCTACAAGCAGATTGAAACGCCTGCAATGGAAAATCTTTCCACACTTGAAGGAAAGTATGGTGAAGAAGGTGATAAACTATTATTCAGGATTTTAAATTCGGGATTGAAAGGCGGTGCGGTGGAAATCCCCCCTTTGGGTGGCTGGGGGGCAATTACAGAAAAAGGATTGCGCTACGATCTCACCGTTCCATTCGCCCGTTATGTTGTCCAGCACCAGAATGAAATTACTTTTCCATTTAAAAGATTTCAGATCCAGCCGGTATGGAGAGCGGATCGTCCACAAAAAGGAAGGTATAGAGAGTTTTATCAGTGTGATGCAGATGTTATCGGAAGTGATTCATTGTTGAATGAAGTGGAGCTGATCCAGATTATTCAGGATGTATTTGCTCAGTTGAATTTGCATGTTGTTATAAAACTGAATAACAGAAAAAACTCAAATTGTTATGCTGACAGTGATTTAAAAAGTTTTGTTTGTCTGTTGCCAAAAAAGTGAGTCAGCTAGTTGCAAAAGGTGAATCAATTATTTGCAAAAGTGAATTAAAGTTTTGAAAAATTACCCAACCAAAGTGATTTGATTTTTTATAAATATGTTTATTTTCCTTTTTCAAGATCAGTTACCCTGGTTCTTTTAAAAATTAAATATTAAGAATTAGAAATTGGAACATACCAGGCCAAGGCCCGAGGTGTGCCTAATCTCTAATTATCTGTTTCGATTTGAGACTACCCGCTTTGAGAAAATTCGGATTGTTCTTGATTCAAATGGATCCAATCTTGTGGTGACGTCACAGCATGATCATTCCTGATTGATCCTGAAACAGAATTATTATTTTTTGGTTAACATCAAATTACGTACAAAACTTTGCCTAAACACAAATCGATTATGCACAAAAAAGCGTATATACTTTTACGTTTATAAAA
>JAPLDB010000063.1 GCA_026391975.1 Bacteroidota bacterium
GAAAATGAGATCGCTGAAGAAATATGGAGCGTATACCTGATCAATTTATATGAGCAGAAAATTGAAGGGGTACTTGTGAGCTCTAAAGGATATGGTGTCAGGAATGGGGAAGAGGTGAAAACGTCCACCCTCCGTCATTTTATCGGGAAGGTTGAATCATTGGATTTTGCAAAAATTGAATTAATCATTAAGGATGTGTTCGGTCTTTCCAATGAATACTGGATTAGTTTTTATCTGGGAAAGGAAATTTATGACAAGAAATATATTTTTCTTCTGGAGAGTATTACTGAGAAAAATTTCACGATGATTCCATTTCTTAATAAACGTGGAGTGATGATACGGTAGCAGGCGAACAGCCATTAACCACGGAGGCGCGGAGAACCACGGAGAAAAATCATAAATTGTTAAAGATAAATTCCGGTTGATTCCTGTTTTGATAAACACGGAATGATAAGGTAATAGCCGTTAACCAAGGAGGCACGGAGAAGCACTGAGAAAGACCCCTCTGTGAACCTCCGTGCCTCCGTAGTTAAATTTTTTATTTCTCGCAGTACAAATGCTGAAATAATAAAATAGATTCATTTAAGGTATAGCGAATTGAAAAACCTGCTTTCGTAACAGCTATCTTTGAATTTGAAAAGCCGCCAACAGGCCAATCGAAATTGCATGCTCGAAAACATCAACATCTCTAACATCCTGTTTCTTGACATTGAAACAGTGCCTCAACATTCAAAGTTTGATGAAGCCCCGAAAGCGATTCAGCATTTGTGGGAGAAGAAGGCGAAGTTCCTCATCAAAGATGAAACGGAAACGCCGGACACGATTTACCGTCAGGCCGGAATTTATGCAGAGTTCGGGAAAGTGGTTTGTATTTCATGTGGCTATTTTTCCTCAGAGAATAAATTGCGTATCAAATCATTTGCAGGGGATGATGAAAAACTGGTTTTGTCTGAATTTGCAGAGATGCTAAAGAAGTTTTTCAGCAGGAACGATAAACAGTTGTGCGCCCATAACGGAAAGGAATTTGATTTTCCTTTTCTTGCCAGGAGAATGGTGATCAATGGTATTCCTCTTCCTGCAGTCCTTGACACACCCGGAAAAAAGCCATGGGAGGTTAACCATCTTGATACCCTAGAGCTTTGGAAATTCGGAGACTATAAGTCCTATACATCTTTATTATTGCTGGCAACAGTTTTAGGAATACCTACTCCGAAAGATGACATAGACGGTAGTATGGTTTGGGATGTCTACTGGAATGAAAATAACCTGCAGCGGATCGTTACTTATTGTCAGAAGGACGTATTGACTATAGCGCAAATTTTTCTTCGATTTAAAGGAGAAGCATTGCTTTCTGAAAATGATCTGGAAATTGTTGGCAGGGCAATGGTTTCATAGGGGAGACAAATGTTTTTGTCACGCAAAGGGGGAAAGCTCACAAAGGAGAAACACAAAAAATTCCCAAAACTTTTCAGCCTTTGCCCCTTTGCGTGATAATTATTTCTTTTATCTCAAGCAGAATCATTGATCATATTTGTAAGTAATCAGGCTTCATATCTCTTTTTCTTTTCTTATCCTTGCCTTGCAAAATGAAACGCAATTTCTTAGTACTATTTACTTTTTTTATCCCTCTGCTGGTTTTTCCTCAGGCTTATCAACCTTTGCGTATAACTGAAACCATTAAACTGGATGGAAAACTTGACGAGCAGTCGTGGCAGCAGGCGCAGGTTGAAAATGATTTTATGCAGGAAGATCCTGCCGCGGGTGCAGCGCCTTCAGAAAAAACAGAAGTAAAGATCATTTATGATGATGAATTTCTTTTTCTGGGCCTACGCGCTTTCGACAGTGAACCCCAAAAACTTGTACGCTCGGCACTGGAAAGGGATTTTAAGATCGATCAGGATGACGGCGTTGCATTTGTAATAGATATTTACAACGACAAAGGCACAGGACTTGTGTTTATCACCAACACACTGGGTGCACGATGGGATACGGAGATCTCTGCCGATGGCGGCAATGACAATGCTTCCTTCAATACTTTCTGGGATGTTGCCAGCCATGTTGATTCTCTCGGTTACTCCGTTGAATACAGGATTCCGTTTTCTTCTTTGCGGTTCGAATCAAAAGAAAAAGTGGTGATGGGATTCAGGATCGTCCGCCTGATCAAAAGAAAAAATGAATTCGTAATATTTCCAAAGGTTGATCCATCTATCAATGACCCGTACTTTAAAGTTTCGCTGGCCAGAGAAATGGAATTCCATAACCTGAAGAGCAAGAAACCATTCTACATTACGCCATATGCGACAGCCAATTATGTTGAGTCTTCGGTATTGAATGGTGATGGTTCAGCATATGTCACCAACTCCCAGTACATCTCCCGCAAGAATTTTGTAAAGAATGAATCGCTGGATAAGGTGATCAGCAATATCGGCATAGACGCCAAATATGGTTTGAGCAAAAATTTTACGCTTGATTTTACGCTCAATACAGATTTCGCCCAGGCAGAGGTTGATAACCGCATCATCAATCTGAGTAAGTATGAAGTGAATTTGCCGGAGAAGAGAAATTTTTTCCTTGAATCAAAAAACTACCTCGGATATTCGACAAGTTCCGGGAATGAATTTTTCATTTCAAGAAAGATCGGAAAAGAGGACGGCGAGATCGTTCCGATCATCTCAGGTGTGCGCGTAACAGGAAAGAGCAAAGGATGGCAAATGGGATTTCTGGATATGCAAACAAAGGGCGACAGCATTGCAGGAATTGCACAGCATAATTTTTTCGTGTTCCGTACGCGCAAGGACATTGATTCCATCGGAAGTTTTGCCGGAGGAATTATTACATCCCGTTTCAATACCAATGGAGATCACCGCTCTGATCAAACAATTGCAGTCGACATTGTGAAAAAACTCACTCAGAAGCTGATCGTTGTCGGAGCTTATGGAATTACAACTATCGATGGCGCCGCTGAAAACGTTCATAAAAGTTCCGATTACAATTTTGCGATCTTCAGAAGCTCGCGCGATGGACTAAGCTATTCATTCACTGCTGACTGGATCGGAAGCAAATTTATTCCTGCCATGGGATTTGTCGAAGAAACAGACCTGCTCAGTTCCGGTGCCGGCGCAGGTTATGTGTGGCAGGCAAGAAAAGAAAGCAAGGTTGCATACCGGCATCTTAACGTAAATTTTTCTTACCGCTATAAGCCTGAAGTAAATAAAGATGAATCGGAATTCGGAAACCTGGAGGCCGGCATGAGTTTCAAAAGTGGGGCAGTGATTAACATCATTCCTGTAGAATACAAAACGGACCGCCTATTCTCCGACTGGCAAATCGCAGATCACATTATTATTCCGGAGAGAAAATATTCAATGTATTCAGCGCAGGTTTATTTGAACTCTCCACAAAAAACAAATATCCGCGGAGATTTATCATTGTCCGGATTTGATTTCTATGGAGGGAAAGGGATCTCTGTTTCCCCAAGCTTAACTTACATTTTCAATAAGCACTTTTCTGCTGAAGCATCTTATGAGCTGAACCGCATACAGTTCCCTGAGAATTTTTCTGACAACGGAAATTCAATTTACCTGTCCAATTTATTTCGCCTGAATCTCTCTGTCTTTTTTTCTTCGAAACTTTCTGTCAAGTTACTTTCTCAGTATGACAACCTGAGCAATTCCGTTGGAAGCAACCTGCGCTTTCGGTACAATCCGCGAGAGGGAACTGACCTTTACATAGTTTATAATTCAGGAATTAATACGGAGCTCAACCGACTTGATCCGCACCTTCCGCTGATAGACAATCAGGCAGTGGTGGTCAAATTTTCGAAGACGTTTGGGTTGTGATTTAAAAAGGAATCACCACTTTTCAATTCGCGTGACAAATTTTCCGCCGCTGCCTCTGATCTCCAGGATGTACACAGCCGGCGCCAGAGTGGAAACTGAAAGTTGAATCTCAGGCAATGCCGGTGAATAGGATTCAAAAACGTTTCTTCCGAGCACATCATAGAGAATAATTTCCAGGTCTCCATTGTATAGAAAACTTCCTGAAAGTGAAATGGCAAGATCACTGTGCGCTGGATTCGGGAATACTTTTATTGTTCCGACTGCGATACCTGCCGCTACTGCCGAGTAAATAAAATTGGTTGTATCTGAATTTACAGAAGAGCATCCATTCAAGTCGGTTTCAATAACGTAATACAATCCATTGTGATCAGGCACAAAATAATTTTGAGTTGCTCCCGCAATAATTCCCACGCCGGCTTCATACCACTGGTTTCCTGTTGCTGCACTTGAAAACAAGGTATCAAAAGGAGCAACGTCACCGAAGATGACAGGCTGTAGTGGCTGATAATCCACAACCGTAGCTGAGTCGATGCCCTGACAACCGAAACCATCGGTAACAGTAACAAAGTAAGTTCCTGATGAAACAGTAATGCAGGTAGTTGTATTGCCCGTTGTCCAGAGGTAATTATTAAATCCTGCATTGACACAAACGAGCGTGTCATTTCCTGTGCAAACCAAAACGGTTCTGGCGGGGATGATATGTGCATCGGGAACAGGGTGGTTGTTTACTGTCACAGATTGAAAGCCCGTGCATCCGAATGCATCAGTTACCGTCACACTGTAAACTCCAAGCGAAGCAGCAATGCAATTTACGGTTGATCCATCCGACCATTGGTAGTTTGCAAATCCGGCATCTGCACACACCAAAGTATCGCTTCCTGTACAAACCGTAATTGTTCCTGATGGCTGTATGTTTGGTACAGGTGCAGTACGATTGCTGATCGTTACGGTATCAGAGCCCGTGCATCCGAATGCGTCTGTAACAACAACACTGTAATTTCCTGCAAGAGATGTGATGCAGTTTGTAGTTGTTCCGTTTGACCATACGTAACTTGCAAATCCTGTAAGAGCACAAATTGTTGTAACACCTCCTGGGCAAACCAAAATTGTTCCTGAAGGTTGTATGTTTGGTACAGGTGCTGTGCGATTGCTGATTGTTACGGCATCAGTGCCCGCGCAGCCAAAAGCATCTGTAACGGAAACACTGTAATTTCCTGCCGGAACTGTAATGCAGTTTGTTGTGATTCCATTGGACCATAAGTAGCTTGCAAATCCTGAAGTTGCGCAAAGCGTTGTATCGGTGCCATTGCAAACAAAAATATTTCCTGAAGGCTGAATGTTGGGAACAGGTGCAATGCGATTGCTTATTGTTACGGCATCAGTGCCCGCGCAGCCAAAAGCATCTGTAACGGAGACGCTGTAATTTCCCGCTTGTACTGTAATGCAGTTGGTTGTGATTCCATTGGACCATAGATAGCTTGCAAATCCTGCAGTTGCGCAAAGCGTTGTATCGGCGCCATTGCAAACAAAAATATTTCCTGATGGCTGAATGTTGGGAACCGGCAAGGCATGATTCGTCACTGTATGCACCGTGCTCGTACGGCTGCATCCTTGTGAATTGGTAAGTACCAGAGTGTAGGTACCTGCACCAACGTTAATGCAGGAGTCGTTGAATGCACCGTTGTTCCAGTTATATGAATAGGGCCCGCTGTTATTACTTGTAAAGGTTGCGCAAAGCGTGACCGTTGAACCTGCACATACATTTGTGCTGCCGGAAATATTTACCAGTGGTGCAACGGGATGCATCTGAATATTAATTGACTCTGTGGACGTACATCCATATGCATCTGTCAAGGTGACTGTATATGTATTGCTTGCAGTAACGCTGATTGCAGTACTGGTACCACCTGTTGACCAGTTGTATGAACTCACAGGCCGGAAAAGCGAATCGTGAACAGAGATCTGAATTGAAGCTCCTTCACAAAAACCATTCGTTGTGTCAAGTACAAAAACCGGATTGTAATTGATCCCACTGTAAACCGTTACACTCTCTGAACCACTGCAACCAATGCCATCAGTAACAGAAACAGAATATGTACCGGCAGCATTCACTATAATTCCGGAAGAGGTAGCATTTGTAGACCAGAGATACGAACTGAATCCTGCATCAGCAGTGAGTGTTGTACTTGTTCCCGGGCAAATGAAAGCAGAATCCTGTGGCTGAATATTCGGAGATGGTGCCGGATGTGTGGTAACTGTATGTGATCCCGTTCCCGCAGTGTCGCAACCGAAGCGATTGGTAATGGAAACTGAATACGTTCCTCCCAACGCATATATACAGGAACCCGTAAACGCACCGGCATTCCATGAAAATGTATAGGGCCCTGAACCATTGTCGGTGTAAGCAGCGCACAATTGAACAGAATCTCCTGTACAAACTGCAGTGGCCCCTGTGATGTTTGGTACCGGAGCAATAGGCTGCAATTGAACAGTAATAGAATCAACGGTAGGACAACCGTACTGATCGACGAATGTTGTTACAAATGTTCCGCTCGTGGTTGGAAAAACAAATGGACCTGTTTCTCCTGTAGCCCAGCTAACTCCCCATACAGACTGAAATGCAGAATCGTAAGCATGAATGGAGTAAGAAGATCCTTCACATAAACCATTTGGAGCGGTGATTGCAAAAAGAATGTTGTAAGCGACACCACCGGTAATATTTTTGGATGCTGTTGCAGAACATCCCCTGTAATCATATACGGTAACAGTATAAGTGCCGGCAGTAGTTACATTGATCGTTCTTGTGTGCGCTCCATTGCTCCACACATATTCATACATATTTGCAGGAGCAGAAAGCGTTACGGTCTCTCCCGGGCAAAGTAATGTATCGCCATTGGTGATCTGAATGTTCGCTGTGACATTGCAGGTCCGGCAGGCAGAAGAATCATCAACATACTTTGCTATGCAGCCGGCGATTGTATCGGTCGAAACGTATTGGGGTGAGGCCGTTCCGACTGAAAAGGAGTATACATAGGGAAAAGCCTGATAGGAAATAGGAGGAATGTTACCATCGAGGCAACCGGTGTTCGCACTGATATTGGTTTTATACAGCACAGGATATTCTACAAATGTGCTGCCGGAGAAATATGTAAATGCGGTTGCAACATAACCATCGTATGTTTTTGTGGATTTGGAACAATTGTACGCGATGGATTTTTTTGAACTGAGGATGTTGAATGAATTGTCCATCGTTACTATTCGCAACGAGTCATATACAGGATCCTGCGGCCGCGATACGACTACAACATTGTTCGTTGGAGAGAGAAACATGGTGTAATCCCCTTTCAGTGAATCGATAGAGTAGGAATCAATGTAGGTTCCGCTGCCATCGAAGCGGGAGATGTAATAGAAATACGTACTTGCTGTGGGCTCATAGAATCTTCCGGGGAAAAGATATTCGCCTGCAGAGTTCTGCAGTGGTTGTCCGTTCTGTGAACAGAAAGTATTCTGGTAAACACCATTCATCCAAAGAAAATTTCCGTTGACATCCATCTTGGCGGCTATGTGGTCATAGCTGTCGAACTGAACATGGTTACCGCCTCCGGGTCCCGGAAAGTTATAGCCGTACTGTCCGTTTAGTAAAACGTTTCCGTCCGAAGTTTTTGCAAACGAGAGAAAATTCATATCCCAGCCGCCGAGGTCGTAACTCTTTTGCGTTACAACATTTCCGTTTTCATCATAGATGACCACTTCCATCGGATCTTTATTGATGATCAGTCCGAGGCGCGTATTGCTGAAGGTGAATAAGAATTTATCGCCAAACACACCATCGTATTTTTGCCAGACGATGTTTCCGTTCAGGTCAATTTTTGTGAGAGAAAATTCTGAATTATCAGAAAGGAAAACATAGCCTGAGTCGAAATATTCAATGTTGATCACATCGTAGAGGTAATCATAGTCGCGTGTCCATTGCACTTGCCCGTTCTTGTTTGTTTTGATGAGCATCGGCGTGCTGCACTCTCCGCAGTTGTCGTATTGCCCGGCAATAAGGTAACCGCTATCGATGGGATTCTGAATGACTTTGTTCAGATTAAAAAGAGCGAGACTGTTATATAGTTTTAAGAAGACAGAATCAGTCGGCATTCCGAGAGATGTGCCGATGGTTACAGGTTTACAAATACTTACCGGCGGACAAAAATTCTGATTTGAATTCAGGCAGACAGTATAATTTCCTTTTGTGGTATACAGATGTGAAGGACTGGTTGTACTGCTTGAAGTTCCATCACCAAACAACCACTGATATGCGTAAGTATTGGTGGAAGTATTCGAAAGATTGACTGTATATCCGAATAAAGTGGGATTAAATGAAACGCTTGGTGGCTGCACCTGACGGATGGTAATGCTTGCAGTTCCGTTACAGAATGATCCGTCAACCGTATTCAACGTTATGGTGCCGGGCCCCGTGGCATAGGTATAGCTTACTGTAGATCCGTTACTCCAGGAATAACTCTGGTAAACATCATTTACATAAAGGTAGGTTGAACTGCCTGTGCATATCGTATCTTCTCCATTGATAACGGGATTGCACTGTGAATAGGAAACCTTTCCTCCGCCAATAAAAGTTAAGAGGATAAATACAAATCGTAAAATTTTTTGCATGCTTGTTTTGCCTTGAAAAATAATTACGAAAGTACGGAAAAAAGTGGCCCTGAAAAGGTTGGCAGGATGAAATTATTGATGGAATTATCCTTGATTTGACGGGTTTTGCTTCCTGTAAACAATTGTGAAGATCAGACCATACTTTTCTGCAAATCTTATTTCCTCTACTTTCGTTGCCTTGTTATTTTATAGTATTTTTCAGCCATGCTTGCAATCCAATCCACCCTCGTTTCAGAAGAAATAATTGAAAAACACTTTGTATGCGACCTGAATGCCTGCAAAGGCGCCTGTTGTGTAAAGGGCGACTATGGCGCTCCTCTGGAAGACGATGAACTGAAACTGCTGGAAAAAAACTATCCCAAAGTAAAACCGTACCTCACTGAAGCCGGCGTGAAAGCAATTGAGAAGCAGGGAAAATATGTTCTATACGAAGGAAAAGAATGGGTAACGCCATTGATCAGTGGAAAAGAATGTGCTTATACCATTTTTGACAAAGGAATTGCAAAGTGCGGTATAGAGAAAGCATACTTTGACGGGAAGATTACATTCCGCAAACCGGTTTCCTGTCATCTTTATCCGATCCGCATCAACAAAATGAAAAACTCTGTCGAGGCCATCAACTACGACAGGTGGAGCATCTGCAAGCCGGCATGCAAACTGGGCGATTCATTAAAAGTTCCGATATATAAATTTCTCAAAGATTCGCTTACGAGAAAATTCGGGGAGGAATGGTATAGGGAGTTGGAAGTTGCTGCGGAAGAGCTACAAAAACAATCAGCGAAATAAATTGAATACGTAATTAGCCACGAATTACACTAATTAACACTAATATATTTCAAGTCAAGAATTGATTTGTGATAATTCGTGAAATTCGTGGCAAAACACATCACAACCCGGTTGCTGGCTCATTCATTAAAAGTTCAAGGACTAATTAATTAACAAATAAGAATTGATCTTCAATTAAATACTAAGAAATGAAAGTAGCAGTGGCAGGTGCAACCGGACTGGTAGGCACTAAAATGCTGGAAGTATTGGCGGAGCGGAATTTTCCGGTAACGGAACTGATTCCTGTGGCAACAGAAAAATCTGTTGGAAAGGAAATTTCATTCCGCGGAAAAAAATACAAAGTGGTGAGCATGACAACAGCCATTGCCATGAAGCCGCAGATCGCCTTGTTCAGTGCAGGAGGAAATACGTCTCTGGAGTGGGCGCCGCAGTTTGCTGCTGTGGGCTGCACAGTCATTGACAATTCTTCTGCATGGCGGATGGATGAAACTAAAAAACTAATCGTTCCCGAAATCAACGCAAGCGAACTGACGAGAGAAGATAAGATCATCGCCAACCCGAATTGCTCAACGATACAGATGGTAATGGTTTTAAATCCGTTGCACAAAAAGTATAAGATCAAGCGTGTTGTGGTTTCAACTTACCAATCCGTAACCGGAAGCGGAGCAAAGGCACAGCGCCAGCTCGAAGAAGAAAGTGCCGGTAATTTTTCTGAAAAATTTTATCCGCACCAGATTTACCGCAACGTTCTTCCGCAGGTAGATGTATTCCTAGACAACGGTTACACCAAAGAAGAAATCAAAATGGTGAATGAAACCAGGAAGATCCTTGGTGATGATTCCATCCGCGTAACTGCCACCACCGTCCGCGTTCCAGTAAAAGGTGGTCACAGCGAAAGCGTGAACATCGAATTCGAAAAAGATTTTGAAATAGCCGACATAAAAAAAATGATGGCCGAAACAAAAGGCGTGGTGCTGGAAGACGATCCATCTCAATTGAAATACCCAATGCCATTATTTGCTGAAGGGAAAGACGATGTATTTGTTGGCAGGATCAGAAGAGACGAATCACAACCGAATACGATGAATTGCTGGATTGTATCTGATAATCTCAGAAAAGGCGCTGCGACCAATGCAGTGCAGATTGCTGAGTATCTTTTGGAGAATAAGTTGATCTGACCAATCCTGTTATTGGATTTCTTGATTCTTAATTCTTGCCTTTTGCATCTATTCTTCTTCTTCCCCCGGCTTGTACCCCTCGTCAATCAACAAATGACCTCCTAACGCAGCTGCAACTGCCAGTTCATCGCAATGGTTATTCTCCTTATTGCTTGCATGTCCGCGCACCCAAACGAATTTCACTTTGTGTCTCCGGTAGGCGCGTAAAAAACGGATCCACAAATCAGGGTTTTTTTTCTTCGCAAAGTTTTTTTTCTCCCAGCCGAAAACCCATCCTTTCTCTACGGCATACACTACGTATTGTGAGTCGGAGTAAACAGTCACATGCTGCCCTTCTGTTTTCAATGCTTCCAGCGCAACGATCACGCTGAGGAGTTCCATCCTGTTATTAGTGGTGAGGCGATAACCCTGAGAAATTTCTTTTCTGTGTTTGCCTGAAATAAGCACGGCGCCAAATCCGCCCGGACCGGGATTGCCGCGGGATGCGCCGTCAGTGTAAATTGTAATCACAATTAAATCAAGAATTTTTTAATTCCTCCTTTGCGTCTTTGCGCCTTTGCGAGAATATTTTATACATGGATGAACTATGAGAAAGAAATGATAAAAATGGAAACACAAAATTAAAAAACGAGTTTAATTATTTGAGGAGTTGCTCCTTCCTCGAAATGACATAGCACGGCATCCCGTACCATTTTTCTTAATTCAATAAGCGTTTCCGCTTCAGTAAAAATAGATTCACCTAAAGCACGGGCTGTAAATCCGCCTTCAACGGCATCTTCAACAAGAAAAATCAGTTCGTTCATTGCATATTGTTTTTACAAAGATACAGGTTTCAAAACACCAAGCTCTTTTCCGATTTTCGTAAATGCAGCAATTGCTTTATCGATATGATGCCTTTCATGTGCCGCTGAAAGCTGAACCCTGATGCGTGCATTTCCTTTTGCTACCACAGGAAAGAAAAATCCTGTTACATAAATTCCTTCGACGAGAAGCTTCGCAGCAAAATCCTGTGCAAGCTTGGCTTCATACAACATGATGGGAACAATCGGATGCTCACCCGGCTCGTCTGACATTGCTTTACGCGAAGGCGGAGTGATGTCAAATCCTGCAGCAGTAATTTTTTCACGGAAATATTTTGTGTTCTCCCAGAGTTTGTCGCGTAAGGCTGTTGTTTCGCTCAGCATGTCAATCACAGCAATCGAAGCCCCAACAATCGAAGGAGCCAGTGAATTGGAAAATAAATACGGGCGCGAACGCTGGCGTAACATTTCAATAATTTCTTTTTTGCCCGAAGTGAATCCGCCCATTGCACCGCCAAGAGCTTTGCCCAGTGTGCCTGTAATGATGTCAATGCGTCCCATTACATTCCTGTATTCATGCGTTCCTCTGCCTGTCTTGCCCATAAAGCCGGAAGCATGACATTCATCAATCATTACAAGTGCTTTGTATTTATCAGCGAGATCGCATATTTTGTCCAGCTGTGCAATCGTACCATCCATGCTGAATACGCCATCAGTCACAATCATCCGGTGACGCAGGTGTTGTGTTTCCTGCAAAACTTTTTCCAGCTCTTCCATCGTATTGTGTTTGTAACGGAACCGTTGCGCTTTGCATAACCGCACGCCGTCAATGATAGAAGCATGGTTCAACTCATCGCTGATGATGGCATCATTTTCGTTCAACAGCGGTTCGAAGATGCCGCCATTTGCATCGAAAGCAGCAGCATATAATATGGTGTCTTCCGTTCCGAGGAACTTCGAAATTTTTTCTTCCAGCGTTTTGTGGATGTCTTGGGTGCCGCAGATAAAACGCACGGAACTCATTCCGAAGCCATGTGAGTCAATGGCTTTTTTCGCGGCTTCAATTACTTTTGGGTGAGATGACAATCCAAGATAATTATTAGCGCAAAAATTTAATACGGCCTTTCCATTGGCAGTGATCTCAGCGCCTTGGGGTGTGCTGATGATGCGTTCCTGCTTGTAAAGTCCTGCAGATTTTATTTCTTCAAGCTCCTTTTGGAGGGCGGGTTTGAGAGTGTCGTACATAATCGTTTATTAATTATCCCATCGAATAACAAATGGAGTGCGAATATACGAATTGCAAAAATCTCTTCGGATTCGTAAATTCGTATTCAATTCGTTCCCGATAGCTCCCGACACATCGGGACGGGATCGTTGAGATCATTAATGTTATAATTTCCTACTGCTCACAAAAGCTCAAACATCTTCCCCGGCAGCGCCTTCAGCATCCCATCAAATTCCAGATTTAACAATGTACTTGAAACCTTGTGCACCGGCAGCCCCGACTGAATCATCAGCGTGTCAATATCAATCTTCCCTTTTTCCTTCAACAGGTCAATCAGTACTTTCTCTTCCGGATTGAGTTCGCGGAATATGTTCAATTGCTTTGGAGGTTTTGATTTTTCAGGGGTATTCCAGTTCATCAGCGATGCAATATGTTCTGCATTTTCTGCCAGCGCGGCTTTGTTCAGGCGGATGTATTCATTGCAACCTTGCGAGTAAGTTGAGTTCGCGCGCCCCGGTACTGCAAAAACTTCACGGTTATATCCGTTGGCAATATCAGCGGTGATCAGTGCGCCGCCTTTCAGCGCAGATTCAACAACGATGACTGCATCAACCATCCCGGCTACAATGCGGTTTCTTGATGGAAAATTTTCCCTGTCAGGATTTGTTTTGGAAATAAACTCTGTAAGTACGCCTCCGTTCCTCACCATCTTCTCAGCCGTGGGCTTGTGTTCGGCAGGATAAATACGGTCGAGCCCATGTGCCAGGACGCCAATTGTTGGAACATTGTTTTTCACACAGGCTTTGTGTGCGACAATGTCGATGCCGTATGCAAGTCCGCTTACGATTACCGCATTGTACTTTCCAAGATCTCCAACAAGCTGCTCGGTGATCTCTTTTCCATATGCAGTGGAATGGCGCGTACCGACAATGGCCACCATTCTCTCAGCATTCATATCACATTTTCCTTTGAAAAAAAGGAGTGGGGGAGCGTCCTCACAGTTTTTCAGGCGAATAGGGTATTCCTGATCTGTGTAAAAAAGTGAAGTGATCTTGTGTTTTCGGATAAAGGCCACTTCTTTTTCTGCCTGATCAAATACAGCATGGTTTGCAATGGCTGCAGCGCGCTCCACGCCAATACCGGGGATCCTTTCAAGGTTGGCCTTTTTCTTTTTAAAAATATTTTCAACGCTCCCGCAGTAGCTTACCAGGTTTTTGGCAAGTACAGGTCCCACGCCGGGAAGTAGCGTTAATGCGATTTGATATTTCAGTCGTTCGTCTTCGTTCACAAGTGAAATCTTTATTTACTTTGGTCGCACTAAAATACTGAAATCATTTTCACTGATGAGAAAAATTATTCCGCTTGCAATCCTGTTATTCATTTTTGTAAAGTCTCATGCGCAATTTGCAAACATCTCAGGCCGCGTAATCGCAAAGGCTGACCAGTCCTCGCTGCCGGGAGTATCAGTGATCATTGATGATAATTCAGGCGGAACTACGACTGATATAAACGGAAATTACACCTTGCAGGTGGCAGCCGGAAGTCACACGATCACATACCGCATGATCGGAATGAAAGAACGAAAAGAGAAGGTAACGCTTCAGCAGGATGAAAATAAAATCCTTATTATAATGTTGGAGGATGACTCAAAAGAACTGGGCGTTGTGGTGGTGAGCGCCAGTAAGTTTGAACAGAAGCTGGAAGAGGTTACTGTAAGCATGAATGTAATCAGGCCCTCTATTGTTGAAAGTAAAAACATCACGAGTATGGATGATATGCTTGACCAGTCGCCATCAGTCAGTATCATCGATGGTCAGGCCAATATCCGCGGAGGCAGCGGCTGGAGCTACGGTGCAGGAAGCAGGGTACTTATACTTGTTGATGATCTTCCCCAGCTCACTTCAGATGCAGGCGATGCGAAATGGAGTTTTCTTCCCGTGGAAAACCTGGAGCAGATAGAAATAATTAAAGGAGCGTCTTCGGTATTGTATGGTTCATCGGCAATGAATGGCGTGATCAATGTGCGGACAGCATATCCTAAATCGACGCCCCAAACGCGCATCAGTGTTTATTCCGGATTCTACGACACGAATCAGAAAATGACATTGAGCGACACGACCTATAACCTGAACCAGAGCGGAAGCATCAGCCAGAAAATTTCAGGAGTCAATTTCCTGCACAGCCGGCAGATTAATAATCTTGACGTTGTTGTAGGGGGACACATGTTGATTGATGAAGGTTACAGGCAGGGCGAGTACGAAGACAGGGCACGTATTAATTTTAACCTTCGCTATCGCTTTAAAAAAATTGATGGACTTAGTGTCGGTCTTAATTTCAACACTCAGCTTGCCAATGGTACCACTTTTTTTATCTGGCAGAACGATACAACAGGTGCGTATCTCCCGGCCGGAGGCACAGGTGAGGGAACTTCGCTTAGCGGTTACATCACACACCGCACGAACGTCGATCCTTATATTACTTATGTGACGAAGGGTGGCAGCACGCATAAAATCAGAACAAGATTCTTCCGCACCAACAATGAGAACACAACCAACCAGGAATCCATAGCTGATTTTTATTATGGAGAATATCAGTACCAGAAGAGATTTTCCGACGTACTTTCATTAAGCGGAGGTATAGTTGCAACCAGCTCTAAGGTGAAAAGTGAACTTTACCGCGATCATTCCGGGAGCAGCTTTGCCGGCTATTTGCAGGCAGATGCTAAATTTTTTCACAAGTTGATTCTTTCAGCAGGCGGACGCATTGAACAAAACAAACTGGACTCTGCCACCGACAAACTGGTGCCTGTTTTTCGCGCAGGCATGAACTACAAATTATTCGAGCATACAAATCTCAGGGCTTCATACGGACAAGGCTACCGCTATCCCTCTGTTGCAGAAAAGTACATCAGAACGCAGGTGAGCGGACTTGATATTTATCCGAATGATTCATTAGAAAGTGAAAAAGGATTTTCAGCTGAGGTAGGCATCATGCAGGGATTGAGACTTGGCGGATGGAAAGGATATCTCGATGTAGCCGCATTTTACACAGAGTATAAAAACATGATTGAGTTTACTTATTCTGTATGGGACAAGGCGCCCATTCCACCCTCTTATGGCATCGGCTTCAAAGCCCTGAATATCGGCAACACACGGATCAAAGGTTTTGATGTTACCCTTATCGGTGAAGGAAACTTCGGTAAACTACTCGTTTCGACCTCTGCAGGATATACCTACCTGATCCCCGAAGTAACATATTATGATTCAGCATACATCATTGCACAGTATGCAATTGATAAGACGGCCTACCTTGGAAGTGATTCCAGCAATTACCTGAAATACCGTTCCAGTCACCTGTTTAAGGGGGATATTGCATTTGGATACGGAAAATTTTCGTTGGGCGTAAGTGCCCGGTATAACAGTTTCATGAAGAATATTGATAAGCTCTTTGTCAACTATCCATTGGGAGATTTCATTACACCCGGCGTCAGGCATTACAGGAACAGTCGCACGAAAGGGGACTTAATTTTCGATGCCCGCCTCTCAAGTCAGCTTACAGCCAATGTGAAATTTGCAGTTATCGTCAAAAATGTCTTCAACTACATTTATATGCAGCGACCAACCGACATGCAGCCACCACGTGTATTTTCAGGGCAGCTCACCATTTCCTTCTGAAGGGCTGGTGAAGACTGCATTTTGTTGAAAAATAATTCATGAACAAAACGATTTACATATATTTTTGCTGACCCTGATTTTACAACACGAATGAAGATACTCGGAATCGTTCCTGCACGTTACAACTCAACCCGCTTTCCGGGTAAACCACTTGCTGATATTAATGGCAAGAGTATGATTCAACGCGTGTTTGAGCAATGCTCCCTTTCTAAAAAACTTTCCAAAGTCCTTATTGCAACCGATGATGAGCGCATTGCAAACCATGTTCGGGAGTTTGGGGGTCAGCTGATGATGACTTCGCCGCAGCACCTGAGCGGTACAGACCGGTGTGCAGAAATCATTTCGAATGACAAGGAAAATGAATGGGATGCAGTGATCAACATCCAGGGAGATGAACCATATATTCATCCTGACCAGATTGATTTATTGTGCTCTGTTTTTGATAACAAGAATACATCCATTGCAACGCTGGTTAAAAAAATTACTTCACCGGATGAGTTATTCAACCACAACAATGTAAAAGTGATTTTGAATAAGAGGGGAGAAGCCATTTATTTCAGCCGTTCACCGATACCTTATAACAGGAACTTTCCAGAGCAGGAATGGTTGAAGTACTCTTCTTACTACAAACACATTGGTATTTACGGCTACCGTACGGGAGTGCTGATGGAAATTGCTGCGCTGCCGAAAACCAACCTGGAGATCACAGAATCTCTTGAGCAGTTGCGCTGGATTGAGAACGGATATACGATTCATGCCGAGGTAACATCCCTCGAAAGTATTGCCATTGATACGCCGGAAGATTTATTGAAAGTAAAGGCTGGGGTGTAATATCACTTCGCAAAAATTTCCTGCAAATCAATCTTCAGATCCGGAAAAATGAAAGAATGGATTTGCTGTCGTTCCATAAAACGGTTTCCTTCACCAAATTTGTTGTCTTCAAGAATAAATGCAGTAATCGTTTTTTTCGCCGGCTCAACAACCCAGTATTCTTTCACGAAATTCCTCTGGTAGAGACGAAATTTTGTTGTGAGGTCATAAACAGAAGTATAAGGCGACAGGATTTCAATAACCCAGTCCGGAGCACCGGTAGCCCCTTTTTCGTCAAGGTTTTTATCGCTGCAAAAAATGCTGAGGTCGGGCTGAACAACAATCATATTGCCCGATTCAGAAAGCCTTACATCAAAAGGAGCAGAAAATACCCTCCCGGGTTTTCCTTTCAGGTAAATCCCAATCTCGCGTATCAGGTTGGTAACAATTGATTGATGATACCTGCCCGGTGCCGGAGTCATATCGCTCGCAACAGAAGGCCCTTCGATCTTCTCGTAAGCAACACCATCAATTATCTCCCAGCGCCTTCCGTCATCCCAGGTAAGATAATCAGCATAGGTATATCCCTTTCCTCCTTCTACAGGCTGTGCCATTGAATAAATTTTATTTACAAAAATAGTGACAATGCTCTATCGTTCCAAACCATTTTTATAGAATGCAATGCATCGTTTCCTTGCAATCTCATAATCCACCATGGGTTTTGGATATGATTTCTCCTGAAATTCCGGAACCCACTTTCTTATGTAAATAAAATCAGGATCGAATTTTTTGGTCTGTGCCTCCATATTAAAAATGCGGAAGTAAGGCGCAGCATCACAGCCTGTTCCTGCGCTCCATTGCCAGTTCCCATTGTTGCTGGCAAGTTCATAGTCAAGCAATTTTTGCGCGAAGTATGCTTCACCCAATCGCCAGTCAATGAGCAAATATTTTGTGAGGAAGCAGGCCACAATCATACGCACACGGTTGTGCATGAAACCTGTTGCGTTCAATTCGCGCATACCGGCATCTACGATTGGAAAGCCTGTTTCTCCTTTACACCATTTTTCAAAACCTGCTTCATCATCGTTCCATTTCAGACGATCGTATTCCTTTTTAAAAGCATGATCAGCAACGTGCGGAAAATGCCATAGCACCTGCATAAAAAACTCCCTCCAGATCAACTCATTCACCCACGTGTCACTTTTGTTCCAGGCTTTTCGTACAAGTTCGCGGATACTTACTGTTCCAAAACGAAGGTGAATGCCAAGGTGTGATGTTCCTGCAACGCCGGGAAAATTTCTTGATTCAGCGTAATGTTTGACAAGCGTAAGATCAAGATCATTGGCGGGAAAATCAAAATTCGATTCTTTAAATCCGATTTCAGGGATACTTAATAATGATTGTTTTTTTACATTTTTGAAATTGGAATAATGTTTTTCTGTTGGATATGATTTCAGATCAGCACTTTTTTCATTTCCGACTTTCGCTCTCCACTTTTTCATGTAAGGTGTAAAAACGGTATAAGGCAATCCGTCATCTTTTGTTACCTCATCTTTTTCAAAAATGACCTGGTCCTTGAAAGTATGGAAGGCGCAATTAGTTTCTTTTAACAGGGCTCGAACTTTTTCATCACGGGACCTTGCATATGGCTCATAATCGTGATTTGCGAATACATTGCTGATGTGAAATTCTTCAATTAGATTTTTCCATATAGCTATTGGATCGCCCATCCTGACTATCAATGCAGATCCATGCTTTTCTAATTCTTTATTTAATCGATGAAGTTGTTTGTGAATAAAAAGGATTCGCTTATCACTTTTATCTTCAAGATGATCTAAGATAGAAGTATCAAAAATAAAGAAGCACAAAACAGGATTTCCGCTTTGCAAAGCATGCAGCAGACCGGCATTGTCATGTAAACGCAAATCCCTGCGAAACCAGAAGGCTGAAGTTTCTTCCTGCATTTTAAATGTAATACAGAAACGCAGGACGAATGGAATTGTTTTTAATCAAAAGAATCCCTCGCCTCAGGCGAGGTGGGGTTGAATAAAATTGCAGCCACGAATTACACGAATTTACACAAACAAATTTGCAATGTATACCCTAATTGGTGATAATTAGTGTAATTCGTGGCAAGATACCTCGTCTCGCCTTAGGCGAGGCGGGGTTATTCATTTATGTACGAAAGCCTTAGCTATTCATCGGGCACCCACCTTTGTTGCTGTTCTTTTTCCGAAGCATGCACGAATTGAATTTAAAGCCAAAGAAAATATCCATACTCCTTACATCTGACCCTACAAATGAAAGTAAACGGTCTGTACCCAACACAAAAAACAAATATCGCACAGCTACTCCCATATAAACATGTTCATACTCATACATGTTTGCAGAGATGGATGCTTCAAATTTCCTTGTTTCATATCGAGGGACCAATGCAATCGAGTTGGCACGGAATACTTCTCTATCGGAGAGCGGCAAACGCTGTACAACACTGAGATTTGCATACCAGCGCGGCTTGATACAATAATCAAACTGGAGACTGGCGGCAGCAGGCATGAAGATCCCGAAATGATCGGATGCAAGTGAACTGCCTGAATGTGCACTGAGTTGTGTATCGACATCTTCAATGCCGTTAAATTTTGCCGTGTCTATATAGTTCCATTGAAATGTACCGTCATTAACCTGAAAGCGGGATGCACCACGGTTAAAGTAGACATAACCGAGATCAATCAGAGAAACGCCGACTTTATACTGGTACCGTTTTCTTCTGTCAGCATCTTTCCCGCATTCATATGCGCCGGGATTGCGTTTGTGAATTTACACAGCGCCAATGTCTGCACTGCCGCCAAATCCCCTGATGCTGAGAAGTCCGCCATTATTTCCAACCATTGCATGACCATAATCAAGATTGACATGATTCATATAAAGCGAATTGCTGTCAGGGATTGTGTATTCACCCACATCGGCGTGAAGGAACATTCCGTCAAATGCAACAATGCCGTTAATGGTAGCGCCCCAGGCAATCCAATGCGGATCTCTGTCAGTATAAACTTTTGCATAAGTAAATCCGATGTCTGCAAGCATCATCCCCGCAGCATTTAACTGCATATCTCTGAATACTGCATTGTGTAATTGTGCATCATCAAATTTGGTATAGAATGCTCTTGCAATGGGTGTTGGAACGCTGTTCGCTGAGATGACTGCACGAATGGCTGTATGCACAGCCCATGCTTTTGTATTTTTATTTTTGATATAGGATGGTCCAAGCAACAAGCCGCTTGCATAAGCGTGTTTACTATTAGAAGTTTTGTATTCAACGAATGTAGTGCTGTTCGTCTGCGTTCCGCTTTCTGATGTAGTAGTTTTAGTATTGACGTCAGATAGCTTTGGCAAGTAGAGGTAATTGTTGTCGTAAAAAACATCGCCTGCCAGTATATTCACTTCGTATTCATAAGGCACACCGACAATGGCGGCAGGATTCAGATGCAATCCCATAACGCCGGCATAATTGCTATTGGCATATCCCCATAATTCCTGTGCGTTGGAAAGAATCAAAAAACTGCAACAAATCATCAGTGAAAAAAATCCAGTTTTGTAAAGGAAGCGGAAATGTTTACTGTTAATGATGCACATGAGAAGATAACGATTAAATCGGACTCAATATTTGAAACGAATGTTGTAGAAACCCGGTTTCATGGAATTCCTGCGAATTATCAAAGAAGAAGTGATTGTTGCCCGCTTTCAAGATCGAGTAGCCATTGCTTCCTCCACAGCCCGCCTGCGTATCCCACCAGCTCACCATTTGAGCCAATCACACGGTGACAGGGAATGATAATGCCAATTGGATTCTTCCCGTTTGCTGATGCTGCAGCACGAATTTTTTTCTCATCCCCAAGCTGATGCGCCACATGTAAATATGAAACGGTCTTCCCATAGGGAATATTGAGAAGCTCATCCCATACATGTCTTTGAAAAGTAGTTCCGTTTGGCTGCAACTGTAATTCAAATTTTTTTCTTTTTCCGGAAAAATATTCATTGAGTTGTTTCACGCATTGCTTAAGTGAAGCAGGTACTTTCGAAAGACCCATACGTTGCTCATCTATGAATGTAACTGAAAAAATCACAGCATGTGAGCCGGTAATTTCCAGTGTACCGATTGGTGTTTCCAAATATGCTTTGTGAATCTGGTTCATGAGCTAATTCAATCATGTCCGTGTTTCCGCATTTCTTCCGCAACTGCTTTTGAATTCGCATCGTCACTTTTCTCAAGCTCGTTGACGATGTTAGTATGATCCTCCTCATTCCTGTTCTGTGATAATTTGAAACTGGATTGTATCGTTTCAATCGACAGTGTAAATCCTGTTACTCCGGTAACATTTTCTCTTATGGTCTTCGGACTTATATTTTCAAAATATTTAGGCTTCGCAGATTTTTGCTCAAAATGATTGGTTAGTTGTATCAGGTGTTCATACAGCTCAATTTCTGTCATGACCTTGATTTTTCCATAAACATGCACTGCAATATAATTCCATGTGGAAACATTGTCGTGACTGTACCAGGAGGAAGAAATATAAGAATGCGGGCCCTGAAATATAGCCATGGCTGTATTCGAATTGTAAAACAGGTTTCCCTGTTCGTTCTCTTTGGAGATATGCCCGATCAAAATATGTTCCCCGTTTTCTTCATGCAACATCATTGGTATATGCGTTGCCACTGGTTTATCACCGTCACTGATTATAAGAATACCAAAAGGATTTTTATGAACAACCTCAAGGAGCTCTTTTCTGTTGCTGTTTTTATATCTGTCGGGAGTATACATGGCTGACGGCTTACTGAAAACCAAAAGTACGGAAGAAAATGACTAAACTTTCGAAGGATTAAAACCTTCATAAATCCATGCATCCGTATTGTACACATGTTGAACTCGTGTATATTTCAATCCGATTTTTTCAAGCACCCTCTGAGAGGCTATATTGTCAAAACGGGTGGCCCCCACAATTTTATCTAAACCGATTTTTTCAAATCCATGCTTTAATAGTTCCTTCGACATTTCAGTTGCATAACCTTTACCCCAGTGCTTTTTCAAAAGGCGGTAACCGATTTCAATGTCATCAGTGTCGTCAAGATTTTTCAATACAAACCAGCCTGCAAAATCACCGGTATTCTTTTCATGACAAATCCACAGTCCCAATCCCTGTTCATATTTGTTTGTCTTGAAAATTCTATTCAGTGTGCTCTCTGTTTCTTGAATTGTTGTTTCCGGTGGACGGATAAATTTCATCACCTCAGGATCTGAGTGAAGTTCGAAAAGCAACGGCAAATCTTCTTTGGAAATTTCCCGAAGATAAAGCCGCTCTGACTCAAGAAAATTTTTCATTTATTAGAGTGATCCGGTACGTCCCCCGTCAACAGGAACATTAATTCCCGTGATATAAGAAGCAGCAGGTGATGCCAGGAAAGCCACGACAGCAGCGATCTCTGAAGGGTCAGCAAACCGCCCCATCGGAATTTCATGCAGCATTTCTTTTTGCATTGCTTCAATGCTTTCACCCGTTTTTTCAGATTTATTCTGGATGATGGACTGAAGCCTTATGGTGTTTGTTGCTCCCGGCAGTACATTGTTTACTGTTATGCCAAAGGATGCAACTTCATTTGCAAGCGTCTTGCTCCAGTTGGCAACAGCAGCACGAATGGTATTAGAAACACCCAGATTTTTCAATGGCACTTTCACAGAAGTGGAAATGATGTTGATGATGCGTCCGTACTTTTCTTTTTTCATCCCGTCAACTACTGCCTGCATCAGGATGTGATTGCAGATAAGGTGATTATTAAAAGTGATCCTGAATTCTTCTATGTCAGCATTTACAATCGGCCCGCTGTTTGGTCCTCCGGTATTATTGACAAGTATATGGACGGTGTTGCTCTTCGCAAATGCACCGGCTTTCTCTTTGATTTCATTGGGATGTTGAAAGTCTGCAACGATAAACTGGTGCTTTTGACCTTCTGAAACATCCAGATCCTTTATTGCTTCGGCTAATTTATTTTCATCTCTGGCCATGAGAACACATGTAGCCCCCAGTTTTGCAAGCTCAATGGCAGATGCTTTTCCAATTCCCTGTGTGCTTCCGCAGACCAGAGCGGTTTTTCCTTTTAATGAAAGATTCATGCGCGAAAGATAGTGCGAAAGTCCAATGATCGCGAAGAATATTTCACGCAAAGCCGCAGAGGCCGCTAAGAAAATCCCATTGAAGTAATTATTTCCCTGAATCTCTTTGCGATCTTTGCGGCTTTGCGTGATACTTTTTTTAATCTCGGCGTGCATTTAACTTATTAAAAGTATTTTTCTTTGTAACTTGCTTTCCTTTTTAAATTCATCTTAAATAAATTCCAAACCCATGGCCATTCAACGCGCTTTCAATTTCAAACAATGGATCAATGATAACCGTCACCTGCTTAAACCTCCTGTAGGAAACCAGCAGGTGTATAAAGGCAATGATGACTTTATTGTCATGGTTGTAGGCGGACCCAACTCCCGGAAGGATTACCATTACAACGAGGGCGAAGAGTTTTATTATCAGGTGGAAGGCAACATCACACTCAAGATCATTGAAGATGGAAAGCCCGTTGACATTCCCATCAATGAAGGAGATATTTTCCTGTTGCCTCCGAAAACCCCGCACTCACCGCAGCGTCCGGCCGGCACAGTAGGAATGGTGGTTGAATTGTACCGCCACGAAAAAGAAATGGATGGATGCTTTTGGTTCTGTGAAAAATGCGGCAATGAATTGCATAAGGAATATTTCCCGCTTACCAATATCGTAACAGAACTTCCCAGGATCTTCGATAAGTTTTATTCCAACCTCGAACAGCGCACGTGTAAGAATTGCGGAACGGTGATGGAACCACCGCCGAAACTGGTGTAGCAGCCGGCCCCCTAACCCCCGAAGGGGGAATAACAGCGGCCCCCTGGCCCCCAAAGGGGGAATAACAGCGGCCCCCTGGCCCCCAAAGGGGGAATAACAGCCGAATAGCCCTCGTAGCTAAGTACTTGAGACAGGAAAAGCGAAGCACCATTATTTGTAGTCATTGCGACCGCGAGGAACGAAGCGGGAAACCCCACCAAGTAGTCATTGCGAGGAACGAAGCAATCCCCCAAAGGAGAGTACTTCGCAGTTTTAGATTGTAAACCCTGCTCCAACACAAACCTCTTCACCAGCCTTTCATGCTCTGTCACAAAGAGTATTTTCGGATTACCCAGTTGTACACAAGCTGTTAATTGTCTATTGTTTACTGCCTGTTTTCTCCTGTTGTCTTTCTATCCGTACTTCGTAGATTCGCATCCAATTCGTACTTCATAGTTTCGTACTTCGTAGATTCCTATTCTATTCGTCCTTCGTAAATTCGTATCGTATTCGTATTTCGTACCCCCATGTTTAAAATCGACATCCACAACCACATCATCCCCGAGCACATGCCCGACTGGGTAAAGAAGTTCGGCTATGACGGCTTCATTCACCTCGACCACCATAAAAATTGCGGTGCGCGCATGATGGTGGGAACAAAATTTTTCCGTGAAGTTGAAAGCAATTGCTGGGACCCAACTGTGCGTATGAAGGAATGTGATCACGCCGGTGTCCACGTGCAGGTGCTGAGTACAATTCCTGTGATGTTCTCTTATTGGGCCAAGCCAAAGGATTGTCTTGAAGTTTCCATGTTTCTCAACGACCACATTGCAGAAGTTGTCAGCCGGTATCCGAAACGTTTTGTCGGACTTGGTACAATTCCCATGCAGGATCCTGAGCTGGCAGTGGGCGAACTGGAACGCTGCATGAAGATCGGATTGAAGGGTGTACAGATAGGATCACATGTAGTAGACGACTGGAATTTGGGGTCACCTGCTTTGTTGCCTGTGTTCGAGGCGGCATCAAGGTTAAATGCATCTGTATTTGTTCATCCCTGGGACATGGCCGGACAGGAACGCATGCAACGGTATTGGTTACCGTGGCTGTTGGGAATGCCTACTGAAACAGCCTTAGCAATTTGTTCGATGATTTTTGGAGGCGTATTTGAAAAGCTTCCGAAACTTCGTGTCGCATTTGCACATGGCGGAGGAACATTTCCTTCTCTCATCGGAAGAATAGAACATGGCTTCGCAAGCCGTCCCGACCTCGTTGCCATTCACAACAATGAAAACCCGCGGTCATACGTAGGCAAATTTTTTATTGACTCGCTCGTTCATGAACCCAACGTGTTGGATTACCTTGTAAAATTCATGGGCGCGAACAGAATTGCATTGGGAAGTGATTATCCGTTTCCGCTTGGTGAACAGGTTCCGGGATCATTAATTGAAAGCATGCCTTATGATGACAAGACAAAAGAACTTCTGCTCAGTGGATCTGCACTGGAATGGCTGAATATGGAAAAGAAATTTTTTCAATGAAGTGTAAATCAATTCTGCTCTTAGCCACTCTTTTCTTTTGGGAGATAGGTTTTTCACAAACTCAGAAGCCCTTTGCCGCAGTAGAGCTTTTTACCAGCGAAGGATGCAGCACCTGTCCCCCGGCTGAAAAATTATTATCCGATATTCACGCGGACGCTGAAAAAAATCATAAAAATATTTTCTTCCTTGAATACCACGTGGACTACTGGAACCGCCTGGGGTGGAAGGATCCATACAGCAGTTTCCAGTATACCCTGCGTCAGAAAAATTACACCAGCGTGTTGAATGAGGAAAGTCTCTATACGCCGATGATGATTGTAAACGGGAAAGAATCTTTTACGGGATCAGATGAAGTAAAAGCAAAGTCTGCAATCGCATCGGCACTCTCAGAAACAGAAAGTCTTCAGCTAAAAGTAAAAATAGATTCCACCGAAAGAGATACGGTTTTCGTGACCTACCAGTCTTCGAAAGCAGATAAAAATTTCTTTCTCCGTTTTGCCATAACAGAAGATCAACTTGTTTCGAAAATCGGCAAGGGGGAAAATTCAGGCAGGACCTTAACGCATGATCACGTCGTAAGGGTTTTCTTTTCAGGGGAAGTGAGTGATGGAAGAGCACAACTAAAAATTCCGCTGAAAAAATTTGTGCCGAATGAAAACTGTGAGCTTATCGCTTTTATTCAGCACAAGCAGACCATGAAAATACTTGCTGCTGCCAGTGAAACTTTTAACTAGCTCTTGACATAAGGCGCCAGGGTTGCGTCCACATGTATTTCAATGTCTTCAGCAATAGTTTGAACGTACAATGCCGGAACCTCAATGTTGAAATCGGCAATATGGATTTTAAAAACAGATTTCAGGATGATCTGTGATCCGCTAACGGTAACTGTTCCTGTGGCAGTAATTTTCTTTGATACGCCATGCATCATCATCATGCCTGTAACGGTAGCTTTGTAACATCCGTCTTTTGAAAAATCGATCTTCTCATCAATTTTTCCTGCAAAGGTGGAGAATGGAAATTTTTCAGATTCCATGTAATTTTCATTGAAGTGCTCCTGCATCAGGGCGGAACTGAAATTGAATGATGTGATGGGAACCTTGAACAAAACTTCCTGTGTCGCAACATTCATAACCGGCTTACAGGCATGGTTATGCGCCTCAATATTTTCAATGACAGAGGCCGAAAAGAAACTGATATCAGCCTCTTTTGCCATATACACCTGTGCATTTCCGGCTAAGAATGTGGCAATGATGATTGCCGGGATCAACAAATATTTTTTCATAATGATTAATTTATAATGTGAATACCCTGGATACATTAAATCCTAAACGTATCCCGGCATTATTCCATTTGGTATCAGTATGTGCGAGGAACTGGTTTTCCACCAGTCCGAATGAATTGATGAAGTGAACCTGAAAAACGTGTCCTCCGGTTTCAATCTCCCACCCAATTCCCATACTGTCGTAATACTTTGCTTTTGAATATTCATTGATGCGGTAAGCATATTCAAAAGTAATGGCCATGCGTTTTGTGAATTTAAGTCGTGTTACACATGCCACGCCGTAAGCATCATTTTTATCAGTGATAAGTTCAACAAGGTTGTAGTGGACAAACCACGGTGCTATCTGGAATGAAAATGCAGGTGAAAATTTTCTTCCGATCATGATTTCATATGCATAAGACCAACGGTTGGTTTCGGGTTTATATTTATCATAACCCTGAGCTGCTGTATTGTTGTCTTTTAAACCGGTGCGGTAAGCACTTGCAAAGAGGGTAATACTTAGCGGTGATCCACCATGGGTTGATTGGCGTAGTAGGCGATACTTCAGAAATCCATCAACCATTTTTTCCACCGAAGTACGACCGATTCCAAACATAAATCTTCCGTCAGGACTGTACTCCAGGCCAAGCCGGATGTCGACCGGTCCGTCAATCCCCCATGCATTGATAGATCTGCTGTTAAGTGGTCCAAACCGGTGGGAGATTCGGAAATCAAGCGTGTTCTTGCCAACGGTTTCAAGGGTATGCTGGTCAATAAGACGCGTGGTCTTAAATGTTGCAACAGTAAATTCTTTGACTGGTGCCTGAGCAGAGTCAAGAAGGTTCCATAAATCCTGCGCATGAAGTGACCTGCATGCCAACAGCATTAATATGAAAAATACAGTTTTCAGTTTCATGTGTGTTTTTCTCAATTGTTTATATAGCCGTGATTGATCCACGATTCTATTTTTTGGATAGAGCAATCGTCCAACTTGCCGCCTCCTTTTGGCATTGCCCTTGCACTCGGGTCATGGATGATGCTTTTCAGGAAAATATCGTTTGGCGATATCTGAGCAGTTACGCCTGCATAAGTTTCCAGACCCATACCACTGTCAGAGTTGTCAGTATTGTGACAGGCATTATCGCTGATCCCACAGCCGGAAGTCAGAATAGGTATTATATCATTTGCGTAAGAAATTGTTACACTGGTCGTATCGCATGCCGTTCCTATATTTGGATGAATTTCTTCCTGGTTGTCATAGTAACACCCCGTAAAAACTCCAATCGCCGCAAGGAAAAAATATTTTCTCATGGTGTATATTAATTGTTGAGCGCCCCCTGTTCAATCCAAACGTAAATCTGCTGAATCTGTTTGCTGGTAAGTGAAGGTGATGATGCGGGAGGCATGATGGCTTCTCCTCCTCCTTTAAGTGAATTGTATAATTTGCTGCCATGGGCATTGTATGATTTTACAGAACCATTGGCGATTACATTATCATATCCAATGAGCGAAAATTGCTCGTTTCCATCGTGGCATCCACTCATGGTGCAATTCCCTGAAAGTATCGACTGAATCTCTGTACTGAAATGCACTTCCGGGACATTTGTTAGATCCGGTTCATGCCGGCATGAAAGCAGCATCGAAATTGTGGCCAAGCAGAGAGCGAATATTAATCTGGTCATAAATGAACATGGTAAATAAGCCGGAAACTTATTTATTGAATTACTATTTTCTTAGAAAATTTATGATCCCCGTTTTCTGCAGAAAGATAATAGATGCCTTTTGCATATGATGAAACGTTCAATTGATATTCACGGTTACCGGAAACAGTTAATTCCTGTACTTGTTTTCCTGAAAGATCGAAGACCTTATACATTACAGGATTCGATACTGAATGGTCTGATGCAATGTTCAATACATCAATGGCAGGATTCGGGTACACTGAAAATAATTGTTGTTCTCCCAGCTCTGCTGTTGAAGCTCCTGTCATAGGTGTAATCAATTGAGAAGCATTATAGACATAGTCCAGATTCTCATTGCCATTGTTATTTGCAGCTACCCCGCAGTAATACATTGTAACATTTCCAATGTTTGTTGAAGGGGCCGTCCAATGGAATGTGAAAGACATTGAATTGGCATTGGCGCCACCATTCAGGGTATGTACTATATTATTCCGGACAACACTACTTACTGTTTTTGTTTTGATCTGAGTATGATAGTCTGCAGAAGTCAGCGTTCCGGCATTGCTATTCGATGTTGTCAATGCCTCAAGACCAATTCCAAACAAGCTGTTACCGGTTCTGCTTACAGTTGCAGTTACATTATAGGTATATCCGGGTTCATATTGCCAGTTCACCATATCGGATGTCAGAACAACAGAACCGCCACCTGAATTGAGCGCATAAGAACTGTGACAATTGTTGCATTTATTTTCACCGGGAGAGCCGGTGTATCCGGCTTTACCGTTATCGCTCAGCATTTCGCTGGTGAAAACAATAAAAACAGATGAGAGCAGGAGCAGGAAAATGAATTTTGATGACATTGTAGTGAATTTTTTAGTGAATTGAATGTGTGAACCTTGATTTTTTTACAAAGGTGAAAACATATATTGGGGAAAACCTGAATATTTAATGGCAATGACGAAAGTCATCTGGCATATTCATTTCTCATACCAATTTCATCCTGCATCTCAAAGTACTTTAGTGGCGTGTCTTTTAGGGCTGAAGGCATGGGAGATAAAGTGCGGAGAATTAGTTGTGAATGATTTTATATCTTCACACAATAATATCTCTCTATTACTATTTATAATTTAATAATACGACAGAGCAATGAAAATTCTTGTAGTAGAAGACGAAAAAGATTTATTGAATGCCATGGTGGACTATCTTCACCAAAGTGGTATGACCTGTGAAAAAGCTTCAACACTTGAAGAAGCACTGGAGCGCATAGACCTCTATGACTACGATGGAATCATCCTCGACATCGGCTTGCCTGATGGCAGCGGATTACGGGTGATCGAGGAAATGAAAAAGAAAAACCACCAGACAGGTATATTGATTGTATCCGCAAAAAATTCTCTCGACGACAGGCTTTCAGGTTTGAACATCGGTGCAGATGATTATATCATCAAACCATTTCACATGCCGGAGCTTGTTGCAAGGATCAAGTCTGTTTTTCGCAGAAGATCATTCCAGGGTAAAAAGGAATTGGTGATGAATGAGTTGCGGGTCATTCCTGATGAGATGATGTTTTTTGTGAATGACAAACAGGTGCCACTTACAAAGACCGAACATGATCTGCTGATGTTCCTGCTCAGCAATTCCAATAAAGTACTTACCAAAGAGTCAATCGCAGAGCATTTGTGGGGCGACCATGCCGACATGGCTGATTCATTTGATTTTATTTATAGTCACATCAAAAACCTCCGCAAAAAGATCATTGATCATGGCGGGCGCGATTACGTCAAATCCGTTTACGGAGTCGGATACAAATTTCATAGTGAATGAAGTTACTGAATGTAACCAACCGCTATTACATCATCATCGCTGTTGCATTGATGCTGATTGGTTGCGGCTTTCTCACCTACAGGCTGTTTTATCTTTTTGATAAAGAGATCACCGATCACATGCTTTATGAAAAGCAGATCATTGATCAGCAGTTGTATGAAGAGAAACAGCTTCAGCATATGAATTTTAAATTCGGTGACCACATCGAAGTTCAGCCTATAGAAAAGTTTACTTCATTCCGCATTCACATGCGGGACACAGAAATGTATGATGCATTTGAAAAGGGTGTCGTGGCATTCCGAATACTTTCCTATGAGCAGCAAATAGACAGCTCAGGCTATCGTATTAAAATAAGAAGAAGGCTTACTGAAAATAAGGACGTCATGTATGGCGTTCTCGTTGCCGTTGCGCTGATCAGTTTAAATATGATCATTTCTTTTTATTTTCTCAACAGATGGTTCTCCATAAAAATATGGGCGCCTTTCTATGCTGCTTTGAAGCTGTTGAAGAATTTTGATTTGCGTAAGGAAGGTAAGCCACAGTTCAGAACCAGCGCTATCGAAGAGTTCAATAGAATGAATGAAGAATTGCGGAAACTCACGGATAAGGTTTACAATGATTACCGCAACCTCAAGGAGTTCACTGAGAACATGTCTCATGAGACCCAGACTCCACTTGCCATCATTCACTCACGGCTGGATGTGCTTATGCAATCAGAAAATTTAACCGAGCAACAACAGGAGCAGATTCGCACTACGCTCGATGCCGTGAACAGGTTGTCAAAAATGAACAAGGGCCTCACGCTGATTGCCAAGATTGACAACAATCAGTTTGCTGATGAACATAGCGTAGTATTGAGTGAAGTCATCGAAAAGCACCTTTCACAACTTGATATTTTTATTGAAGGAAAAGGAATCCGTGTGATCAAGAGCCTCAATCCAAGAATGCGGGTGCGTTTGAATCCCCAACTTGTGGATATACTCCTGACCAATCTGCTCAGCAATGCCATCAAATACAATGAAGAAAATGGTGTGCTGAAGATCAGTATGGATGATCATGGATTTGCGATTTCAAATTCCGGTAGTACGCCGAGCCTGTCTTCGGAACAAATCTTCGAACGATTCAGGCGCGGAGAAGATAAAATTGACTCAACAGGATTGGGAATGGCCATTGTAAAAAAGATCTGCGATCACTCCTCTTGCCAGATCGCACATAGTTATGCAGATAAGATGCACCTCTTTACCGTCAGGATCAATCCTGCCAAGGTGTCTTTCGTCTAAGTCGACTGTTGTTTTTTCTATCTGACTTTTTATTTTTACCTGCATTCATTCTTCATTTTTATATGCAGCACAATCTTCGTGAAAGCAGAATTGGAATTAATTCTGTTTCTATTGATTGAATGAATTTATTATTTATTCCAGAATTCAAACAAGGTTGCAATGCTTTCTTTGTAGCATGCATAGCTTGAAGTCCTTGACTGACGTGCGATTCAGGCGCTGCATAAAAACTAACTTAATTATCAATTCAACATTCAATTCTGATTGCCATGAAAAAAAGTACTTTGATTTTCACCCTCTTCACCACAATTGTATTTGCTATTTTATATAGCGCAATGAACAATGAGGTAAACTCTAAGCCCGACGGTTCTCCATCTGCAAGAACCGGTTCTCCGGGTGATGGTGCAACCTGTCAAAGTTCTTCTTGTCATGCCGGGCCTACTCCTGCAACCATGGCGGGCTGGATCACTTCCAATATTCCGGGAGCTGGATATACATCCGGTACCACCTATACAATTACGGCCACGATCACAAGACCGGGGCATACAAGATGGGGCTTTGAAATTTCTCCACAGAATGCTTCAGGAGCGTTACTGGGAACATTGATCGCTACGAATACAACACAAACCAAACTCATCACTTCAGGGAAATATATTACCCATACTTCAGCCGGAAATTCGGGCAGCAATCCAAAGTCCTGGACGTTTAACTGGACCGCTCCTGCAGCAGGTACAGGGAATGTAACATTCTATGGAGCCTTTCTTGCTGCTGATAATGATGGAAGTGAGAGCGGCGATACAACTTTTGTTTCAACCCTATTGGTCAGCGAACTTTCTTGTGCTACACCTGCTCAGCCGGCTGCGATTACTGGAAACACAACTGTTTGCCCGGGTGCATCACAAACATATTCCATCAGCCCCGTATCCGGAGCAACAAGTTATACCTGGACATTGCCGGGAGGATGGAGCGGATCATCAACCACAACTTCTATCAACACAACTGCCGGAGCATCTTCGGGAACTCTTTCAGTAGTTGCTGTAAATGCTTGTGGCAGCAGTACGGCCCGCACACTGGCAGTTACTGTTGACGGACTTGCAGTATCTGCAGCATCAACCAATGTAAGCTGCAATGGTGCGAATAATGGAACTGCAACAACAACGCCTTCTTCAGGGGTTACGCCTTATACTTATTCATGGTCGCCTGCCGGAGGAACTTCATCAACAGCATCGAACCTTGCTCCCGGAACATATACAGTAACTGTGACCGATGGAGCAGGCTGTACAAAAACAGCATCCACCACTATTGCACAACCATCATCTTTATCTCTAACAACTACTTCAAACGCAGCAGCCTGCGGAAATTCAAATGGCTCAGCAACAGTAAGTGTGATCGGAGGTACATCGGGGTATACCTATTCATGGAATACAACTCCCGTTCAGACAACTGCTTCTGCTACGAATATTCCTTCCGGAAATTATACCGTAACGGTAACTGATGCACATAGCTGTACGGCAACGGCCAGTGTTTCAGTTACTGGAACTGCAGGTCCTGCAACTTCAATTTCAAATCAGGTCAATGTAAGTTGCAATGGAGCGGCTACTGGATCTGCCACTGTAACTGTGAATGGCGGTACAGCTCCCTTTGGTTATGCATGGTCACCGTCAGGCGGAAGTGCTGCAAATGCCACTGGGCTTTCGGCCGGCACCTATACTGTAACAGTGACTGATGCAAACGGATGTGTGACTTCCTCAAATTGTACCATAACAGAACCATCAGCAATTTCATTGTCTTCATCTTCAACAGATGCAACCTGCGGAAATGCAAATGGATCAACGTCTGTGAATGCAACCGGTGGAACTTCGGGATATTCCTATTCATGGAATTCAGTACCCGTGCAAACAACAGCAACAGCCACAGGTTTGGTCGCCGGAAATTATACAGTGACAGTGACTGATGCCAACGGTTGTACAGCAACAGCAAACTCGACTGTGACTGATGTTGCCGGTCCTGTTGCCACAGCATCAGTAACTGCTGATGTAAATTGTTTCGGAGGAAGTGACGGAAGCGCCCAAGCAGGAAATAGCGGTGGCACATTGCCTTTTACTTATACCTGGTCGCCTTCAGGCGGAACTGCTGCCAATGCAAATAATCTCACTGCAGGAAATTATTCAGTAACGATAACCGATGCCAACGGATGTACAAGCGTTGCAAGTTGCATTGTCATCGAGCCGTTAGAGATCATTCTTACAACTTCAACAACAAATGCAGGTTGTGGTTTATCAAATGGATCCGCAAGCGTAGTTGCATCAGGTGGAACGGGTGTATTTACATATTCCTGGAATACTGTTCCTGTGCAAACTACAGCTATAGCCACCGGTGTTCCTGCAGGCGCCTATGTTGTTACAGTGACTGATGGCAATGGATGTTCTGTTACCTCAGGTGCGAGCGTAAGCAATGCTTCGGGCCCATCTGTTACACTTGCTTCATCTGTTGATGTAACATGCTATGGAGGATCAAATGGAGAAGCAACAGTGAATGTTACCGGAGGAACAGCGCCTTATACTTATTTATGGTCACCTTCCGGAGGCA
>JAPLDB010000163.1 GCA_026391975.1 Bacteroidota bacterium
AATTCGGGCTATAATCCTTGCTGGATAAGCTTTTCAAAAGATATGAGCGATTTTTAAATTGGAAGATAATCTGTCTTTTTCAATCAGCTGACCGGGGTTTTTCACCCCGATGTTGAATTATCTTACAGTTGCAAAAATTTTGTTTTACCGGGAAAAAAGCCATTGAAGCATTCAAGTAATATGCCCTGATAAAAGTATTTACCCTTTTTATGAAAAAAATAATTTCACTTTTTATAATTGCTTCGCTGTCTTTGAGTCATGCCCTTAAAGCGAATAACTTAAACATTGCCAATATTTCCGTTCCTTCCACCACTACTATCCAGTTTGATATTTCCTGGGATAACAGCTGGTATGCATCAGTGCCGTCTAATAACTGGGATGCTGTATGGATTTTTGTGAAGACACAGGTCTGTGGTGCGGGATCAAGCCCATGGTCGCATGCCAATTTAAGTACAGTTAGCGTTGATCACTCCGTTACAGGAGGCGTATTGCAGGTTGATGCTGTAACGGATGGCAAGGGTGTATTTATAAGAAGAAGCACTTTCGGTGCCGGCAGTATATCCGCTTCCACCGTAGTGCTTAAACTTTCAAGTGCCTTCACCATTGCCGGAACTAACTATGAAGTAATTGGTATTGAGATGGTGAATGTGCCACAGGGAAGTTTTAGTGTGGGAGATGGTTCTACTAATAATACCACCCAGTCCACTGCATCTTTCGGAACAGCTAACGGACCTACTACTTACACTGTATCAAGTGAAGCGGCAATTGCGCAGGATGGATTGAGAAATGACAAAGCCGGTGACGGAGCCATTACTGCTCATGCTGCTATCATAGCAGGTTTCCCAAAAGGATACAATGCATTCTATTGTATGAAATATGAAATAAGTCAGCAACAGTACACTACATTCTTAAACCTTATTGACTACAATGCACAGGTATCACGCACAGCAGTTAATCCTTCTTCAGCTGTCGGCACAGCAGCGCTTGCTGCCAACTCCGGAGACAACAGGAATTCTATTGAGATCAAAACACCGGGTGCAGCATTTTCAACTCCTGCTGTTTATGGAAATGATTTAAATAATAATAATTTATATGATGAGAGTGCAGACGGAGGAAATATTGCTTGTAATTATCTTTCATGGGAAGACCTGAAAGCATACCTCGACTGGGCTGCGCTCAGGCCACTTACAGAGCTTGAATTTGAAAAAACCTGCAGGGGAACCAATTCTGCCTTGTTGGTTGAATATGCTTGGGGAAGCACGACCATCAACGCTGCAATTTCATCATCATTGACTGCTGGCGGACAAGCAACAGAGGTTTCTACAAGTACTGCTGATGGATTGTGCGCAGAGAATGGCGGAAGCAGCACTACGCTTGGACCACTAAGAACAGGATTTGCTGCAACATCTATAACTACCAGGACCGGTGCAGGGGCTAGCTTTTATGGAATCATGGATTTAGGCGGCAATGTGTGGGAACAAGTATTCCAGTGCGGATATTACAATGGTTCGGTACGGGTTTCTGCACCAGCTTTCACCGGTGTTATGGGGGATGGAGCTTTGGATGCCAGTGGAAATGCAAATGCAACGAATTGGGGTGGCGTGAGCTCTTCAATCGTGCGCGGCGGAAATTGGGAGTATGCTGCTTCTAAAACTCAGACATCAGACAGAAGTTATGTAAATAGTACAGTTGAAAATACCACAAGGATAAGAAGAACTGGTGGAAGAGGCGGAAGATAAACCAATTCAATAAAATAGAATTGATGAGATATTGAGATGCATACCCGGTCTACATGTTTTATTTTTTTAATAAATTTATTGGCCTTATGTCAACAAACATTCGGTCAGTACAAAGGTGGTATTGCAGATGCTCATGCCAATGTGAGGCTGAATAATGTTGTTTGTGTTGTGATCAATACAAACCCTTTCATAGGTGGCGCAGGAGATGGCGTTGCAAATTCACGTAAAGTCAATATTACTTGTACAGTGGTTAATGCCAACCCGTTTATTGGTGGTTCAGGTGATGGCTTTTCCGATATAAGAATAACGAATGTTTCATGTACACCGGTGAATACGAATCCGTTCCTTGGTGGGATTGGTGGCGGTCAAAGTAATTTGAGATTAAACAACGTAGCCTGTACAACTATAAATACAAATCCATTTGTCGGAGGAAGCGGAGATGGAAATTCATTTGCGTCTGTCATCAACGTGAATTGTACGCTTATCAATGTGAATCCGTTTCTGGGCGGAATCGGAGATGGTCATTCAAATACGCGCATCACCAATGTAGCCTGTGTTCCGGTAAATGTAAATCCCTTTCTGGGCGGTCCTGCTGATGGACATGCAATGGCGTACGTGCAAAATGTAACATGTATTCCAATTAATGTAAATCCGTTTAAAGGAGGATTTGCCGACGGACATGCAAACCTGAGAATGGTTAATATTTCCTGTTCAGTAGTCAACGTAAATCCGTTTCTGGGCGGAAGGGCTTCAGGCCACAGCTTTAAAGCGCAGACAAATATTAGCTGTGGTGCTTCTTCATTGCCCATTACCCTGATTTTCTTTATGGTAAAGCAGGAAGATGAGAAGATCATGTTAAGCTGGGAAACAGCATCAGAGATTAACAACGATTGTTTCACCGTTGAAAGGTCAAAGGAGAATGGATTTTTCGAAAAAATACTTGATGTGGATGGGGCTGGAAACAGCAGTCAACAGTTGTTTTATGAAACTGCTGATGAAGACCCAGTTGACGGAGTCTCTTATTATCGCCTAAGACAAACAGATTACGACGGGCGCTATTCATTTTCAAGGACGGTCGAGGTGAATATCGATCGTAAGTCAGCCACAGGTATTTCTCCAAATCCGCTAACAAATGACCAAGAGGTACTGCTTAGCTATGAAAGTTCGCATGATGAACAGATCAGCATCAGAATACGTGATGCGCTTGGTATTACAGTTTGTACGTTGAGCAGACAGACGACAAAGGGTGTGAATAATTTCCAGGTGAAACCGCCGTTTCTACACAATGGAATTTATTTTGTAGATGTCTGTTCGTCAGCAAAAACTGAGACGCTGAAGCTATTGGTTGAAAGGTAGTTGCCAAAAAAAAACGAACATCGAAAATAAAATCAATAAAATTTTAAAAAAGTCATGATAGTTGAATGTCCAATATGTAATGCGCTAGTTCATCTTAAAGTTGAAACTTATCT
>JAPLDB010000040.1 GCA_026391975.1 Bacteroidota bacterium
CCTTCTTATTTGAATTCCGTTCAAATGAAAATGAAAACTCGCCTCCTGTTTCCAGTGATTTTGGGGATACAAAAGACTGAGCCATCGAGAATAAAAAAAATACTTGGCATGTAAATATTAGAATAAGTGTTTTACCTCTGTTCATGTTTAGTTTTCTTTGTCAATATTGAGAGGTAATATCTGATAATCAAACCAATTGTGCAAGAACCAGCAATCTTTTTCATCAAACCAAAGCGATTTGTTTTCTTTACATGATGAATCTGAACACCGACGAATACTACATGCGTGAAGCGCTCAAGGAGGCACAAAAGGCCCTTTTGGATGATGAAGTTCCGATTGGCGCAGTGATTGTTTGCAGAAATAAAATTATTGCGCGTGGTCATAACCTTACAGAAAGGCTGGTGGATGTTACTGCCCATGCTGAAATGCAGGCATTCACTGCTGCTTCGAATTATATCGGAGGAAAATACCTGGAAGAATGTACGCTATACGTTACTATTGAACCCTGCGTAATGTGCGCAGGTGCAAGCTTCTGGACACATATCAGTAAAATCGTTTACGGTGCCAGGGATGAAAAAAGGGGATTTCTATTGATCAATAAAGGAATTTTGCATCCGAGAACCGTGCTTGTTGGCGGTGTACTTGAAACAGAGTGCGCAACGCTGATGAAGGACTTCTTTAAAAAGAAAAGGTAACTCAGAAAGCTGAAGCCACTTCTTTCCATCCTGCCATCTTCTTTAAAGATTCCTGTGTGAGTGGTTTTTCGAGCTGACCTAGAACAAATTTGTTTGCAGCAAGCCTGTCAATCTCTTCCTGTTTCTGAAAAACAGAAAGTACTACAACTCTGGTTTTGTTCAGAATGAATGTGGGAAGGGCATTGAAGAGTTCAAGAAAATCGAAGCCACTCATACCGGGAAGATGCATATCAAGTAAAATAAGTTCCGGGGCTTGTTTCTCATTGGTTACTTCATGCCTGAGAAAATCAATGGCTTCTTCAGCTGTAGAGGTGATGGTAACATGGGAAGCGAAGTTCATCAACTCCATAAGCCTCCTATAAACCAAAACATCAATTTCGCTATCCTCGATTAATAAAATGTGTTTGTATGTATAATTGCCCATCAGAAAATCTTTGAAAGTTTAGCAAAGATATTAAAAAGCATCAATTCAGATATTCAAAGCAGAAAGTACCTGTGCGCTCAAAGGCTTATTCAGAAAGCGTTTCACGTGCTTGTTCTGATTTGCACGGTTCAGGTCTTTGAAACTGTCGCTCGTTGAAAGCATCACGATCTTGCTTTTTGCTTTAACAGCGTCAGCAAGTTTGTCAAATGCATCCAGGAATCCGAAACCATCCATTTCAGGCATCATAATATCCAGGAAGATAAGACCGGGAATCAATTCGGGAGCTCCTTCATTTTTTTTAAGGTACTCAAGTGCGCTGACCGCAGACGGGTGGATTGTTGTAGCTCCGGCAAAAGATTCAACCTCAATCATTTTCTTATTGACGAAGTTGTCCAGTTCATTGTCATCAATAAGCATGACAAGATCATATTTTGGTGTACTCATAATTTCATTTTAGGAGTCACAAAACTAACCGATGTGCGATGATTAAATCACCTCGATTCGACAAAATATCAACAACAGAGAATGCCAAAAAAAACGCCCCACAATTGCAGGGCGGCTTTTCTCATGGTAAAATAATCATTAATCTTCAATCAAAAGTTTTTTGGTAATCACCTGCTCATCCCTGGCAAGGCGAATAAAATATATTCCCTGACGAACGAACATTTCAGTTCTGTTGATCCTTAATTCGACAGGTTCGATTGCTTCACTCTTGGCAACTTCAGTATAATACACCTGTCGGCCATTGATATCATAAACTGAAATATGGGTATTAGATTTAGGTGCCGGGAATGCAATCGTAAACTGCCCTGAAGACGGATTTGGGAACACAGATAAGTCATTTACCAGTGAGCCTTCCACTGATCCGGCCATCCTTACGCCTGATTTTTGAATGGTAAACTGATCCCATATTGATCCGTCACTCAACACAAATTTTGCATCGAGCCGGTCTCCGGTTACATCAATTGCCATTGATCCATATTTGGTATTTGATGAAGTATACATGGCATTGTGCGGCCACCCTGTTGATGTGGTGCCAACCTGAGAAGATGCGCCACAAACAACATACACTGTTCCATCAAAATTGGGTGATGATTTTACAAATGAATTTGGGTAAATACCTGTATTGCTACTCACCTTCATGGCAGAAGTAAATGTATTTTCCAAACCGAAATGTCCTTTGATTAGATAACTTCGTTCATAGGCATGGCTGTGACCACTCAGCACCAGGTCAACTTTATGGGATTCAAGAATTGGAATAATGTTCGTGCGCATCCCGACAGGTTCGGCGTCAACATCTGAATCATGTGATCCTTTCGTGTAAGGAGGGTGATGGAAAAAAACAACCGTCCAGCGCTGTGTATTTGCATTCAGGTCATTGTTAAGCCATGTTGCCATTGCGCCTGTAGTAGATCTGAACGATGCATCATTTGACTCGAGAGAGACAAAATGAATATTGGCATAATTAAATGAATAGTAAGCCTCAGTGTTAGAAGCAACGCCCCCTGCCTGCCCGGTATTAGGCATAATGAAATTATCAAAAAACGGACCGGTCTGCGCAGTTGCATCAGCACTGTGCAGGTCATGATTACCTGTTGTCGGCCAGAACACCCACTTTTTAAATGCTTCCTGGTAATAGTTAAAAACGTTGCTTGTATATTCTGCATCTGTTCCGTCATCATAAGCATTGTCGCCAGTGCTCAGCCACACATTGGTATAATTTGACCCGCGGTAATTCTTGTATGCATCACGGACCGATGACTGCTGAGAAGTTCCTACGCCATAATCACCAATGGCCCAAATGCGAACGGTTCCAGTTGAACCAGCAGCAGGATTTGTATTAAAATAATTTGATGAGTCCCCCTGTAAGGTAACCGTAGTGGAGCCAATCTTATAAAAATATTTTGTATTGGTGGATAGTCCGGTAAGTTGAATGGTATGTTCAGTTGAAGAAGTGGTGTTCGATGCTGTATAAGGATATGTTCCCAGCGTAGTACCGTAAACCACCTTCGAATCGCTTGCGATACTCGTTCTCCATTTGATATAAATTGAACTGGTAGTTGAAAGCTGAAGGTATGGTCCGCGTGTCAAGGAAAGAGTGGAGGAAGTAGTCTGAAATATCCCAGAAGAAGAATACGCACTTGATCCGTTTGAGCAAACTGTTTGTACCTGGAATTCATACCATGTTGAACCGGTCAATCCGGTAACATTCTTTGAAGTGGTTGTTGAATTTACTGTTGTCCAGTTTCCGGAATAACGGATGGCGTATTTGACATTGTAGCTTACAGCTCCACTCACAGCCGCCCAGCCCATGGTTGCCGAAGATCCGGTAACGTTGTTGTTTGAGAATGAGTTTACATTTGGAGTTCCGCAGGAAGAAGATAATGTTGTAAAAGTATTGGATGATGAATACAAAGTTGTTGTACCCCCGCTGCAAAATCCGCAAACGATCCAGGTATAATTTGTATTGGATAAGAGACCGCTCAGACTATATGAATGTTGTGATCCTGCTACTCTCACCCAGATAAAACTGGAAGTACCTGTAACGTTGTACTTCACCTGAAAGCTATCGGCGCTTACAAGTGTATTCCAGTTCAGCACAGCACTGTTGGCAGTAACTGATGATGCTGTTGTCATGTTCGGAACAAGGCAATAAGCGGCACTGTTCAAAGTGGTGAAAGTGCCGGGAGTAGTCTGATATGGCCCCGATTGTCCTCCACCGCAATAAGTGTGTATCAGCCAGTTGTAATTTGTATTAGGATAGAGACCGGTTATTGTTACAGAAGTTGCTGTACCTGAAGAAACGGTTTTATAAAAAACGGCACCCGGATTGGCGACATCATTATACCTTACAAGGAAACTATCACAACTCACGGCAGTCCATTTCAGATTGGCGCTAACATTGGTAATGTTTGATGTTGTAAGCCCAGTAACCGAATTGCATGCGCCCATTACATCAGGATTATTGCATACCGATAGGCAAATTATAGCACCAGCTAAAATGAGCAATTGTTTCATATCCTTAAGTTTTAGCTTCATCAGAAAGGTAACCTGCCTTGTTAACCTTGATTGTTGAAATTCACTGATTAGCTGAAAGCGAATTAAGTGATTCTTTTGAATTTAAAAAAAAAGTAAAAGAATTTCATGGAACAACTTCACTTTCCCTCCAACCTTGAAGATTTTTTACGGAATCTACATAACAATTACTTCAATTTACCCAACTCCTTTTCTATAACAAGG